>JBOHIU010000001.1:0-17860 GCA_050725855.1 Xanthobacteraceae bacterium
AGACCAACGAGACGGCCGCGATCATGGGCGAGGATTTCTGGCGGTACGGCATCGCCGAGAACATGCCGGAGATCCAGGCGTTGACGCAGTATGCGTTCGAACAGGGCTTGATCGAGCGCAAGCCGAAAGTCGAGGAGCTGTTCCATCCCTCGGTGTTCGACATATCGAAGGTATGAGGTTCACGTGGCCGAGAACGACAATCGCGTGATCGTCGCCGGATGCGGGCCGGTGGGCGCGGTCATGACGCTGGCGCTGACCAAAAAGGGCATTCCGGTCACGCTGATCGAGAAATTGCCGGACGCGGCCGAGGATCAGCGCGCCGCCACGATCCATACGCCGACGGTCGAGATGCTGGCCAATCTCGGTCTCGAGGCGGAGATGTTTTCCGACGCGGCGTCGGGCGGCATGCAGGCGCCGCTGTTCCACTTCCGCGACCGCGCGACCGGCGAGCTGATCGCGGTGTTCGATATCAGCCTGCTCAAGGGCGAGGTGCCGTATCCCTACGTGGTGCAGTGGGAGCAGTACAAGCTGGTCCACGCCGCGCTGCCTCATATCCGGGCGAGCGGCCTGGGCGAGATCCGCTTCTCGGCGAAGCTCGTCGGCTTGACGCAGAGCGAGGATGTCGTCGAGGCGACGGTGGAAAACGCCGCCGGCGAGAATGAAAAGCTGCGCGGCAAATATCTGATCGGCGCCGACGGCGGCTCAAGCGCGGTGCGCAAGCTCGCCGGAATTGAATTCGAAGGCTTCACCTGGCCGGAGCGCTTCATCAAGATCGGCACCAGTTTCGACTTCGGCGCGACCGGCCAGGGTCTTTGCACGCGCAACTATTTCTTCGATCCGGACGAATGGCTCAACCTGTTCAAGGTCAAAGGCTACGGTCCGCCCGGCATCTGGCGCGGCGTATTGCCGATTGCGGAGTCGGAGACCGACGAACAGGCGCTGAGCATGGAGAGCATTCAGCGCCGCCTGCAGCGCATCCATCGCAAAAGCGGCGAATATGAAATTCCCTATTACGCGCTTTACGCGGTGCACCAGCGCGTCGCCGAAACCTTCAACAAGGGCCGCGTGCTGCTGGCGGGCGACTGCGCCCACGTCAACAATCCGATCGGCGGCATGGGCATGAACGGCGGCATCCACGATGCCGTCAACCTGGCCGACAAACTCGCCGACGTCTGGTTCGGCCGCGCCGATGCGAGCCTGCTCGACCGCTATACGCGCCAGCGTCGCAAGGCGCAGGTTGACTTCGTGCAGGCGCAAACGATCGAGAACAAGCGAAAGCTGGAGGAGAAAGACCCCGCGATCCGCCGCAAGCATCTCGACGCGCTGCGGCAGACGTCAGAGGATATCGCGCTGCATAAGGAGTTCCTGTATCGATCCTCGCTGATCGACAGCTTGAATTCGGCGAACGCGGTGCAGTGAAAGTCGGCGTCGCGACCGACGCCGTCTCGGGAACGGGCCCCCGATACCCGGATTGCGCGTTACGCACGCTTCGGTAACCGCCTGATCTCGCCGCCTGGTGCCATTTCGGCGACGCGAATGTCGTAGGCGCCTTGCAGATTGAGCCAGAACTGGGCGCTCGTGCCGAACCAATGGCCGAGCCGCAGGGCCGTGTCGCCGGTGATCGCCCGCTTGCCATGAAGGATCTGAGTGATGCGATTTGGCGGCACATGCAACTGCCGTGCAAGTTCACTCGGCGTGACCGCGATTTCGGCAAGTTCCTCGGCGAGGATTTCTCCCGGATGAATGGCAGGTCTGGGCATGATGTCCTCAATGGTAATCCACGATTTCGACTTTCGAAGGACCTGGCGTCCCGGGTTGCCAACAGAAGCAGATACGCATTGCATGTTGATGCGAATGCTGAACCGGCCGGCGCGATCGCCTTTCAAGGCCTCGAGACGATTACTGCGCAGCACCCTTAATTCATCCGGACCATTTGCGCGTCGAGAATTTCCAACCGACGATAAGCTTGTCTAGCAAGACCCTGAAACTCACGCACGAAACGACCCTCGGCGAACGCTCGGGAACGCGCATCCCTGTAGCTGAGGATCATTGCGAAACAAGGTCAGCTTTTACGTTTTACGTCAAGCGTACGAAGGCTAAGAGCGGGGCTGAAGAAGGGTTCCCCACTTCTGCTCGATCTCGCGCGTTTCTTCCGGTGACAGCGCCGAGGCGTGCGGAAATTTGTCGCGCCATGCGAATGGCCGGCAGGCATCGATGACGGCCTTGGAGTGCGAGGTGACGCCGCGCTCTTTCTCATCCGGCGGAATGCGCGGGTCGAGCGCCGAACTCCAGGCGTTGCGCAGGATATCTATTCCTTCGGCGGGTTCGCAGCGCGTCGTCACCGCCCACATGACGTCGGCGAGATTGGACGGATCGATATCCTCGTCCACGACCACGACAAGGCGCGCCATATAGCTATGGGCGGCCGCCACCAGAGCGGCGCGCTTGGCGTGACCGTCGTAACGCTGGCGCAGCGCCACGACGGTCATGAGTTGCGAAACGTGCTGCCAGGCTCCGGTCACGTCAGTCACGCCGGCGTTGTCAAGCTCGCTCCAGATCGTGGCGGCGCGGAACGGCAGGCCGAAATGGAAACGCGGCGGCTTCATCGGCGGCGAGCCGAGCAGGATCGGATCGTCACGATGATAGATGGCGGTCACTTCCATGACCGGACCGGGGCGCGCCGCGGCGGCGTAATAGCCAGTGAATTCACCGAACGGCCCCTCGGGCAATGTCGTTTCGCTCATCGGCAACAGCCGGCCTTCAAACACGATCTCGGAAGAAGCCGGGATCGGGAACGCCGTTTGCGGCCCGGCGCAAACTTCTATCGGGGCTCCCTTGATCGCGCCGGCAAAACCGTATTCCGAACTGCCGTGCGGCAGATATTCGAAACCGGCGACGAACAGGGCCGGATCCTCGCCGTGCACGATAGCGACCGGGCAGCTTTGCCCGCGATCCCAATATTTCTTCGCGATGAGGGCGCCGTGCCGGCCGCCGTGATCGAATTGCACGGTGACCTTGTTTGGTCCGTGCACCTGCACGCGGTAGATCGACGCATTGATCCAGCCGTCGTCGGGATCGCGCATCACGACGATCGAACCCGAACCGATGAACGGACCGCCGTCACGGCGATGCCAGACCGGCGCCGGCAATCGCGTGATGTCCAGGTCGGAACCCGAGAAGGTGTTTTCCAGAAACGCCGCGGTCTTGACCGGAGCCGGCGCCAGCGGCCGCAACGTCTTGCGCTTGTCCATCCAGGCCTTCAGTGCGTCGAGTGGACGCAGCGTCGGCTCAAGACCGAGCGCCAGCGCGGCCCTTTGCACGTTCGTCGTGGCATTGGTGAAAACGCGGAAACCAGCCCTATATCCCGGGATGGCGTCGAACAGCAAAGCCGGGCAATCGGGCAACCCGGCGGCGACTTCCGTGATGCCGCCGATCTCGAAGCGGGGATCGGCGCCGTCGATCCGGCGCAGCGCCCCGAGCTTGTCGACCAGAGCGATGAACTGACGCAGGTCTTGGTACATGATATCGAACTCCCCGGCCGCGGCCGGCGTTAACCGGAACAAGGCCGGCGATCGGAGGCTGAGGTTTTCCGACCTGCGCCGGCCAGCCGCAACAGAGGCCCCGGCGATTAGTCCGGCAAATCCTTGCGAGGAGTTCTCATTGCCTAAATTCCAGTATAAGTGAAGGTTTACCGGGTAAGAGTCTATGCATTCGGTTGCCCATCTCATCCACGCCTATGGATTGCTCGTCGTCGCCGGCTTCATTGGGCTGGAAAGCATGTGCATACCGCTACCGGGCGAGACGGCGCTGATCGTCGGCTCGGTAATCGCCGGACGAACGCATGAGCTTAACATCGTCGCAGTGATCCTGACGGCGATGGGAGCCTCGCTGATCGGGCGTATCATCGGCTATTTGGTCGGCGCCCAATTCGGCTATTGGCTGTTGCTGCGCTACGGCTCTTACGTCCGCATCACCGAAACGAGGATCAAACTCGGGCAGTATTTGTTTCTCAAGCACGGTGCGGCGATCATCATCATTGCCCAGTTCATCCCGGTCATGCGCGCCATCGCGGGGATCCTGGCGGGCGCCAATCGCATGCCGTGGCGGCGTTTCCTCGTGGCCAGCGTCATCGGGACGGGATCCTGGGCGACACTGTTCGGCATCGGCGGCTATTCGTTCGGCAAGCAATTTGCTCATCTGGCGAAGTCTTGGTCGATTTTCTCGGGCCCGAGCGGCTGGGCTTTGTTCGGCGTTGCCGCTTTGATCATTATCCTCGCCCTGACCGCCTTCGTCGCCCGCCACGAGGCGCAGCTTGCCGCCAAGGCCGAACGTGCGCTGCCCGGCCCGCTGCGCATGCCTTAGTGGAGCGGATTTGACGTTCGCTACCCAACCGGCCGAGAGCACCAGTCGCGAACGCCAAATCCAAAGCTCCATGTTTCTCGTGGTCCTTTGCTTCTAACATTCGCATGATAGAGTGCGAAACGGGATGCGAATGTTGGGATCGGACCACGAGACGCATTGCGAATCATGACAACGTCGGACTTGACGATCGATTGCGACGTCCATGCCAATGTCCCCGGCATGCAGGCGCTGCTGCCCTATCTCGAGGAGCAGTGGCGCGACAGCGTCGTCGACCGCGGACTCAATTCGCTGGAATCGATCAATTATCCGCCGAATGCGCCGCTCACCGCGCGCGCCGACTGGCGCGGCAAGGCGGGTGAGCCGGCGAACTCCCTCGATATGCTGCGCACGCACGCCCTTGATCGCTGGAAGGTCGATGTCGCGATCTGCAATTGTCTGTACGGCGTGCAATTGCTGTTCAGCGAGGACATGGCGGCGGCGTTCGCCAAGGCGGTGAACGATTGGGTCGCGCGTGAATGGCTCGATCGCGAGCCGCGGCTGCGCGCGTCGATCGTGGTGCCGATGCAGAATACCGATTACGCGGTCGCCGAGATCGAGCGCTGCGCGCCGGACAAGCGGTTTGTGCAGATCCTCGTCCTCGCCATGGGAGAAGCGCCGCTGGGGCGGCGGCAATATTGGCCAATCTTCGAAGCCGCGGTGCGGCACGGCCTGCCGCTCGGCATCCACGCCGGATCGAGCTACCGGCATCCGGTGACCTCGCTCGGCTGGCCCTCCTGGTACGTCGAGGATTATTGCGCGCAAGCGCAGGGCTTTCAGGCGCAGGTGGCGAGCCTGGTCTGCGAGGGCGTTTTCGCCAAATACCCGGCGCTCAAGGTGGTGCTGCTCGAATCCGGCGTCACCTGGCTGCCCGCGTTCCTGTGGCGCCTCTCGAAATTCTGGCGCGGCGTCCGCGCCGAGGTGCCGTGGGTGGATCGGCCGCCTTATGAGATCGTGCGCGATCATGTCCGGCTGACAATCGCGCCGTTCGACGGCCCCAGCGATCCGGACGAAATCGCGCGGCTGATCGATCACCTGCAATCGGACGACATGCTCTTGTTTTCGTCCGATTTTCCGCACTGGCAATTCGACGGCGACGACATCATGCCGGCCGGAATTCCGAAAAGTTTGCATGCCAAGATTCGCCGCGATAATGCGCTTGCCACGTATGGCCGTCTCGGCGAGAGCGCGAGCTAATTGAGGCATGGCCAAACACGTCATCGCTCCGCTGCGCGAATTTCCCGCCGGATCCCGCAAGCTCGTCGATATCAGAGGCAGACCGATCGTCATCTTCAACATCAATGGCGAGTTTTTCGCGCTCGCCAATCGCTGCCCGCATCAGGGCGGCCGTCTGTCGGAGGGCCGGCTGGTCGGACTGATCGAGGCGAGCGAGCCGGGCTGCTACCGCTACTCGCGCCGCGGCGAGATCATCCGCTGCCCGTGGCATGGCTGGGAATTCGACGTCCGCACCGGAAAATCCTGGTGCGAGCCCGATCGCGTGCGCGCCCGGCAATTCTCGGTTTCGATTGCGCCCGGCGCAACCCTGGTCGAAGGCCCATACGTTGCCGAGACCTTTCCCGTTCGCGTCGAAGATGATTACGTCGTGCTCGACGCGTAAGGGGAAGGGGACAGGCGGAATGGTGCAGCAAGGATCGGCGCAACCGCGTTTGCGACTCGCCGCCGACATTGGCGGCACGTTCACCGATATTGCCGTCTTTGACGAGAAGACCGGCAAGCTCACCTTCGGCAAGGCGCTGTCGACGCCGTCGCACCTGGTCGAGGGCATTTCCGCGGGCGTGGTCAAGGCCGGCAGCGACTATCGATCCGCGGCGCTGTTTCTCCATGGCTCGACCATCGCCATCAACACGATACTCGAACGCACCGGCGCGCCGACCGCTCTGCTGATTACCGAGGGCTTTCGCGATATCTACGAGATCGGGCGCATCAACCGCCCCGACGCCTATAATCTGTTCTTTCAGAAGCACGTGCCGCTGATCGAGCGGGCGCTGCGCTTCGAGGTCAACGAGCGCATGCTGGCCGACGGCGAGATCGACAAGCCGCTCGACGACGACGAGATCGCGGCGCTCGGCGACACGCTGGAGAAGCTCGGCATCGAAGCCGTCGCCATTCTGTTTCTCAATTGCTACGCCAATGCCGATCACGAGCGGCGCGCCAAAGCGATCCTGGAAAAAAATCACCCGAAGCTGTTCGTCTCGGCCTCGCACGAGCTGTCGCAGGAATATCGCGAGTTCGAACGCTGCTCGACCGTTGCGGCCAACGCCTATGTGGGACCGAAGGTGCGCCGCTATATCGGCGAGATCGACGCGCACATGCGGGCGGCCGGCTTTTCCGGTTCGTTCATGGTCGTGCAATCGACCGGCGGCCTCTACGACGCCGGACAGGCGCAAAGCCAATGCATCCGCATGCTCGAATCCGGCCCGGCGGCGGGCGTAATCGGCACGCAGGCGCTGTGCCGGATGCTCGGCATCGATAACGCCATCGCCTTCGACATGGGCGGCACCACCGCCAAGGCCGGCGTGATCCATCACGGCGAGGCCTTGACCACCGGCGCGGCGCTGATCGGCGGTTATGAAAAAGCCCTGCCGGTGCAGATCGCTATGATGGACATATTCGAGGTCGGCACCGGCGGCGGATCGATCGCGCGGCTCGACGATCAGTCTCTCCGGGTCGGCCCGCAGAGCGCGGGCGCCGCACCCGGCCCTGCCTGCTATGGGCTCGGCGGCGCCGAGCCAACGGTGACCGATGCCAATCTGATACTCGGCCGGCTCGATGCCGAGCGCTTTCTCGGCGGCGAAATGAAGCTCGATGTGTCCGCCGCGGAGCGGTCGCTTGCGGAGAAGATCGGCAAACCTCTCGGATTGAGCGCGGTCGAGGCGGCCGACGGCATTTTGCGCATCGCCGCCACCGCGATGTCCTATGCGGTCAAAGGAGTGACTACGGAACGCGGCCTTGACGCCGGCGATTTCGCTCTGGTCGCTTATGGCGGCGCCGGCCCGCTGCACGCCGTCGAGGTGGCCCGCGAAATCGGCATGCGCAACGTCATCGTACCGTCCGCGCCGGGCGTATTCTCGGCGTTCGGCATGCTGTTCGCCGACTTGCGCTACGATTTCGTGCGCACCTGGTTCACGTCGCTCGAAGACGCGCAGTTCGAGGAGATGGAACGCGTCTATCGCGCCCTCGAGCAACAAGGGCACGATGCGATCGCCGCCGCCTCGGTGAAGCCGCAGCGCATCGCGGTAAAACGCGCCGCCGACATGCGCTATGTCGGACAGGAGCACGCGGTCACGGTCGATCTGCCGATGACGGTCTTCAGGCGCGCCGACCGCAAGGCGATCAAGCGCTACTTCGACGCGATGCATGAACAGCGCTACGGCACGTCGGCGCCCGCCGAACGCGCCGAGATTGTCAGCCTGCGCTCTACCGTGACCGGCCTGATGCGAAAACCGCCACAGCGCAAGATCGCGCGCGGCCACGGCAAGCCCGCCGCCGCGGCGACAAGCGGCAAGCGCAAGGTCTATTTCGGCGGACGCTTTCACGCGACGCCGACCTTCTGGCGGCCGGCGCTTCTCGCCGGCAACCGGATCAGCGGTCCGGCCTTGATCGAAGAATACGCCTCGACGACGGTGCTGCTCCCCGGAGACAAGATGGAGGTGGACGCCTTCGGAAATTTAGCGATAACGATTGGAAGCTGATTGCCGTGCCAGCACGTCGTCTCGCAGAGATGCGAGGCTGACCGATCCGACCTCTTGGACGGGAGCCGACAAAATCATGATCAAGAAGAAGAAGCGCGCCCATAGCAAAGTCGATCCCATCGTGACCGAGATCGTGCGTAACGGCGTGATCGCGGTGACCGAGGAAATGAAAACCAACCTCATGCGCACCGCCTATAACATCATCATCTACGAGGCGCTCGATTTCACCACCGGCTTGTTCACCCCCGAGGGCGAAACGGTTTCCATCGGCATCGGCCTGCCGATGTTCATTCGCGGCATGGCGGAGACCGTCAAGGCGAAGATCAGGCACTTCGGTCGCAAGACCATGCGGCCCGGCGACATTTACGTCACCAACGATTCCTATCTCACCGGCAGCCACCTCAATCACGTCACGCTGACGCTGCCGATCTTCCACAAAGGCGCGCTGGTCGGATTCTCCTGCTGCATGGCGCACTGGCTCGACATCGGCGGCACGCTGGGCGGCATCACCACCGATATTTTTTCCGAGGGCCTGCAGATTCCCATCCTCAAATTGCACGATCGCGGCAGACCCAACGAAACCCTGATCGAGGTGATCAAGCAAAACATGCGCCTGCCGAGCCGGGCCATGGGCGATCTGCGGGCGCAGATCACGGCGGTGAAGACCGGCGAGCGGCGCTTCCTCGAACTGGTCGACCGTTACGGGCGCGATCAGGTGCTGGGGGCGATCAAGGCCATCATGGATCACTCCGAGGCGATGGCGCGCACACGGACCAAGTCGATCCCCGACGGCATCTACGAGGCCGAATCCTACATGGACGATGACGGCATCGAGGTCGGCAAGAAGGTGCCGATCCGGGTACGGGTCATCGTCAAGGGCGAAGAGATGACGGTCGACCTCACCAATGTTTCCCGTCAGGTGCGCGGCTCGTTCAATTCAGGCATCACCACAGGCTATGCCTGCTCGCAGGTCGCCTACAAATGCCTGACCTCGCCGACCGATTACCCGATCAATGACGGGTCGTTCCGCAGCCTCAAGGCAATCGTCCCGCCAGGACGGGTGGTCAGCGCGGTGCGGCCGGCGCCGATGCGCTGGTGGATGACCTATCCGATGACCATCGTCGATACCGTGTTCAAGGCGCTGGCGCCGGTGATCCCGGATCGGGTCATCGCCGGTCATCACGCCGACCTGGTCATTGCCGCCACCCATGGCGTCAATCCGAAGACTTCGGAATTCTTCCTGGCCAATTTCGGACCTTTGGGCGGCGGCTGGGGCGCCAAGCGCACCGAGGACGGCGTCTCCGGAACTGTGTGCATCAACGATGGCGACACCCATAATTCTCCGAGCGAGCAATCCGAGGTGAAGTTTCCGCTCGTGGTCGAGCGCTACGCGTTCATTCCGGATTCCAGCGGCGCCGGCCGCTTTCGCGGCGGCCTCGGACTGGAGCGCGTCGTCCGCGCGCGCGTTCCGATGACGTTCAACAGCCACGTCGAACGCGCCCATTGCAAGCCGTGGGGTCTGGAGGGCGGCGGCGACGCCACCGGCAACGAGGTGGCGATCCGGGTCGGGGGAAAGTGGAAGACCGATTTCCCAAACGCCAAGGTTCTGGTGGCCTATCTCGAACCGGGTGATGCGTTTCGCATGCGCTCGGGCGGCGGCGGGGGCTATGGCTCGCCACTCGAGCGGCCGATCGAATCCGTCGAGGCCGACGCCAAACAGGGTTACGTTTCGCTTGCGGAGGCAAGGGAGGAGTACGGAGTCGTGCTCGATCCGCAAACGTTCGCAGCCGATGTCAGGGCCACCGAACTGCTACGGGCTTCGATGCGCGCCGCACCGGCAACCTCGGCGGCTTGAGGTTGGTCCAGCCGGGAAATGGCAATTTGGCTACGGCGATTCAGCCATTTTGCGGCGCACAAGACCGCAGTGGCTCGCTTCTTGAACCGGTTGTTTGGTAGGGCCATATAACGGACGCCACGCGGGAAGTCGTTCCGCGCGGTTTACAGGGGCGCCGCAAGGGCCCGCAAAGTCGCTTCATAAGGACTTTGAATCCATGTCCAGGGTTTCGTCGCTTTCGAGCCCGTTCTTGCTTGGCTTTGATGAGATCGAACGGGTGCTCGATCGCGTCGGCAAGGCCGCCGAGGGCTATCCACCCTACAATATCGAGCGTATTCCTCGCGACGGGAACAGTCCCGAGCGCCTGCGAATTACCTTGGCGGTGGCGGGATTCACCCGCGACCAGTTAGACGTCTCGATAGAGGAGAGCCAGCTTGTGATCCGCGGCCGTCAGGCCGATGACAAAAGCCGGCAGTACGTCCATCGCGGCATCGCCGCGCGCCAGTTCCAGCGCATTTTCGTGCTGGCGGATGGAATGGAGGTGTCGGGAGCGGATTTGAAGAACGGATTGCTGTCGATCGATCTGATGCGCCCGCAGCCTGAGCGCATCGTTAAATCGATTGCAATCAATGAATGCGATTCATGAAACCAGCAAGGACTCGACAAAAATCGACGCGAAAGGAGTCGAGGGCCATGACCAACGATATGATCCGTATTGAAAAAATGGCGGGAATGTCGCCCGAAGCGCTCGCACAGCTGGGCGACGGCGAGATCGCCTACGTCAAAACCATCCGTTCCGAGGATGTTCCAACGCTGTTTCCCCAGGCGCCGGAGATCGCTCCGGGTCTGAAGCTTTTTGCGCTGCACGCTGCCGACGGCACGCCGATCATGCTGACCGACAGCCGCGAGGCCGCTATCGCCAACGCCTGGAGTCAGGAACTGGAAACCGTCAGCGTGCACTGACCAGGCATCAGAAATTCAGGTATCATGTAACAAGAGGCCGGCGAACGAACATCGCCGGCCTTCTGATTCGTGATGCGTGTTTCCTGATGGCTGGCTTCTGCCGCTATGCGGCAGAAGCCGACGGCATCGCCAGGACCGCATAGAGGGCTTCGGCGTCGTGCGAGGCGCGAAGTTTGTGCGCGATGCTTGGATCGCGGAGCAACCGCGCTACACGCGCCAGGGCCTTCAGGTGGTCGGCGCCGGCGCCCTCCGGCGCGAGCAGAAGAAAGATCAGATCGACCGGCTGTCCGTCCAGCGCCTCAAAGTCCACGGGGCGGTCAAGTCGCGCGAATAATCCGAACAGATGCGTCAAGCTGGGTAATTTGCCGTGCGGAATAGCGATCCCGTTGCCGACGGCCGTCGAGCCCAGCTTCTCGCGCTGCATCAAAATCTCGAGGATAACGCGTTCGCTCTGACCGGTGAGTGCGGCAGCGCGCGCGGCGAGATCGTGCAGAGCCTGCTTCTTGCTGTTGACCTTGAGCGCCGGGAGAATCGCATTCGACGCAACGAGATCGGTGAGCGGCATGAATGGAACCTGGAAAGAAAGGCAGTGCCCTGCGGCTATAGCCTGATCGCCTTGATGGCTGAGTCAGATTGGTTTTTGGCTTCTTGCATCAGCATGATCCGTCCGCGATTAGTCGCCCACAGCAGCGCTCATGCTCGAGGCGGCGGACCATAGGGGAGCCGTTGCGTCCTCGTCAATGGGCATCGGCAGATCCCGCCGACTTCGCGTCGATCCAGCCGAAGTGCCCGTCGGATCGGCGATACACCACGTTAATGCCACCATGGCCGGCATGGCGGAACACCATGACCGGGGCGCCGGTCATGTCGAGTTCCGTCACCGCATCGCTGACCGAAAGCCGTCTCAACGCGGTCGTCGATTCCGAAATGATGACCGGCGTGAAGCCATCGAGTTCCGCTTCTCTCCCCTCTTCCGGTGCGGCGATCACATAGCTTACGGCATCGATGCTTGCACCGTCGGCAGCCGCAGCGTCGCGCCGTTCGGAACGATGGTCCTTGAGCCGCCGATGATACCGGCGCAGCCGCTTCTCGATCCGCATCGCCGCCTGATCGGCGCTCGCGTAGGCGTCGACCGCCATGCCTTCGGCGTGCAGGGTGATCTTGGAATCGAGATGGATGGCGCATTCGGTGCGGAACCCGAATCCGTCGCGTTCGAGGGTCACGTGGCCGGAATAGCCGCCGTCGAAATATTTGCCCATGGCGTCCGCGATACGGTCGTGGACGCGGTCGCGCAGGGCATCGCCGACGTCGAGGTTCTTTCCTGAAATGCGAAAAGACATGCCAGCCTCCGCGGCGATCTGCGGGCCGCTTGGGTTCAGCTAGGTATTGGCAAAGGCAGATTCAACGCGGCGCGATGGCACGAGAGGACGGCGCCTGCCGGGGCGAGCAATCAGGGGAGCGCCGCGACTTGTTTCTCCCGCCGGCGCTGCACCGAGGACGGGATGCGCATCGCCTCGCGGTATTTGGCGACGGTGCGCCGCGCGATCTCGATGCCGGCCTCGCGCAACTTTTCCATGATCGTATCGTCGGACAGCACGTCCGACATGGTTTCGGAGTCTATCAGTTGTTTGATGCGGTGGCGGACCGCTTCGGCGGAATGCGCCTCGCCGCCATACACGGCGGCAATCGCCGAAGTGAAAAAGTATTTCAGCTCGAAAATGCCGCGGCTGGTCGCCATGTATTTGTTTGCCGTCACGCGCGACACTGTGGATTCATGCATGCCGATGGCCTCCGCGACGGTCTTGAGATTGAGCGGACGCAGATGTTCGACGCCACGAGCAAAAAACGCGTCCTGTTGGCGGACGATTTCGTTGGAAACCTTGAGAATGGTGCGGGCGCGCTGATCGAGTGCCCGCACCAGCCAGGTGGCGCTCTGCAGGCAACCGGCGAGGTAGGTCTTTTCCGTATCGCGATGCGCCGCGGCAGAAACCTTGGCATAATAGCTTTGATTGACGAGAACCTTCGGCAGCGTGTCGGAGTTCAGCTCGACCATCCAGGAACCGTCGGGCGCCGGCCGAACGAAGACGTCGGGCACGATCGGCTGCACCGGCGCCGAACCGAAGGCGAGCCCCGGCTTCGGGTTGAGCCCGCGGATTTCCGCGATCATGTCGGCGAGATCCTCGTCGCCGACGCCGCAAATCTTCTTCAGGCCGACAAAATCGCGCCGTGCCAGCAAATCAAGATGCCCAACCAGAGCCTGCATGACGGGATCGAAGCGGTCTTGCTCCTTGAGTTGGATCGCCAAGCACTCGGCGAGATCGCGTGCAAACACACCGGACGGATCGAAGGTTTGCAAGATACCAAGCACATTCTCAATTTCGGCGGTGCCGGTGCCGAGCTTCTCGGCCGCTGCACCGAGGTCGCCGGCGAGATAGCCCGCTTCATCGACCAGATCGATGAGATATTGACCGATCAGGCGCCGTACCGGATCGGCGATGGCGAGCGCAAGTTGCTCGCGCAACCAGTCGGCCAGCGTCCTCTCCGCTGAAACAAACGATTCCAGATTGTAGTCGCCGTCGTCGCGGCCGCCGGAGCCGACGCCGGCCCATTCCGAATAGCCGGCCGGGAGATCCGCATTGGCACGCACCCCAGGCGTCTCAGACTCGTCCACAGACGTATCGTCGAGCGGGGAGTCAGGGGAATCGTCCTGCGCCGCGCGTCCGGCCTCGGCGCCACCCGATGCCTCGCCGTTGACTGACGATTGGTCGGTCGACGCGGACGCCTCGGCCTCGCCGGACGGGCTCTCGTTTTCAACTCCGCCGTCCAGGAGCGGATTTTGCTCGAGCTCCCCCTCCACATAGGCAAGCAGATCGAGGTTCGAGAGCTGCAACAGCTTGATGGCCTGCATCAGCTGCGGCGTCATGACCAGCGCTTGGCTCTGCCGGAGCTGAAGCCTTTGGGTCAGTGCCATGAAGAGTAAAACTGGTCCGATTCTTGCTTGTCGTCTGATAGAGCAGGTCCGGTACCCCGCCGTCAACCCATTTTCGCGGCTTCGTTCCGAACAACCTTAAAGCTTGAATTCCTCGCCCAGATAAAGCCGGCGCACATCCGGATTATTGACGATATCATCCGGGCTTCCCTCCATCAGCACTTGCCCGGAATAGATAATGTAGGCTCGGTCGGTGAGGCCCAGCGTCTCGCGTACATTATGGTCGGTGATGAGAACACCGATGCCACGGTTGGTCAGGTGACGCACAAGCGCCTGAATATCGCCGACCGCGATCGGATCGATGCCGGCGAACGGTTCGTCGAGCAGCATATAATTGGGCCGGGTGGCGAGCGATCGGGCAATCTCGACGCGCCGGCGTTCGCCGCCCGAGAGGGCGATCGAGGGCGTCTTGCGCAGCCGCGCGATATTGAATTCCTCCAGGAGTGAATCCAGATCGCGCTCGCGGCGGCGGGTGTCAGGCTCGACGACCTCCAGCACGGCCCTGATGTTCTGCTCGACATTCAGGCCGCGGAAAATCGAGGCTTCTTGCGGCAGATAGCCGATACCGAGCCGCGCCCGCTGGTACATCGGCAGCTTGGTTACATCATGGCCGTCGAGTTCGATTCGTCCCTGATCGGCTTTGATAAGGCCGGTGATCATATAGAACACGGTCGTCTTTCCGGCCCCATTGGGACCGAGCAAACCAACAGCCTCGCCCTGGCGCAAATAGAGACTCACCTTCTTCACGACCTTGCGTCCGACGAAGCTTTTTTCCACGCCATGGACTTCGAGAAGACCCTTGTGGTCACCGCGAGCGGCGCCGTTGCCGTCGGATCTCCGCCGCGGCGGCGGCAGCGAACGAGTCGCCTCCTGCACCGCATTGCCGCGACCGACGTGATGATGCTGCCGCTCCGGTTGCTGCTGGCGATCTGACCGTTCCTGCCGGTCTTGTCGTTCCTGCCAGTCTTGTCGTTCCTGTCGGTCTTGGCTTCCCTGCCGGTCTTGGTCCGGTCGCTTCGGCCGCGATTGCGGCGGCCTGGCGCGCGACTTCCTTTTGGGGGCCGGAACACTGGCGATGTCAACGTAGGTGGCGCCGATGGCACCGCCCATCGACGCTAGGCGCATGGCGCCAACGTCGATGTCGGCGACCGAACTTTGAGGCGACGGCATTCGACCGCGGCGCAAATATGTGAAAATGTTCACCACGCAGGTCTTGAGCGGCTCGTGTATGCCCGGCCGCTTCCACCCTGATCAAAAGCAGGAAAAGAAGCGATTCCGGTTGGAAACCATTCGCTGTCTAGCACGGCGAAGTCGAAGAAGCAGTTCCATTCATCTCCTCGGGCCGGGGCCGACGGTCATGAAGTTGGACTGTTCGCCGTTTTGACCTTTTTGCGGAATGATGAGCGCGCGCACTCCGCCTCGAGCCGAACCCGGAGCGGACTCCACATGGGCGTTTCCGGTCACCGTATCGACGATGACGCGCGCGCCGTGAATGACATTCTTGCCTTGAGTCACCACGACATTGCCGCTGAGCGTGATCGTCTTGGTCGCCAAGTCGTAGACGCCAAGATCGCCGCTCGCGGTCTGGTCCCGACTGACCACGGTGACGCCGCCGCGAGCTTCGATCCGGCGAATATTTTGCGCATCCGGTACGGTGCCCGAGGTCGAATTTGTAGCGGCCACCGGTTTGTTGCCCGTGATTCCGATCTCGTGTCCGTAGAACACAACGAGCGTCTTGCAGGTCATCGTGGTGTCGCCCTGCACCACCTTGACGTTGCCCGAGAATGTCGCGGTCTTGCTCTTGTCATGGACGTCGAGCGATCTGGCGTCGATCTGAACAGGCTGATTCTGGTCCTGTCCCCGAGCGCCGGGGAGCAGTCCTCGCTGGCCCGACTGAGGCCCTTGTGCCACAGCCGGCGTCGAAAATACCAACACCGCCAGGAGCGACAGCCACGTCCGGCGACTCATGGCTGTCCCTCCTTGGCGCCTTGTTTTCCCGACTGCAACACCATGGTCACGTCGGTGAAATGCAGCTCATCGCCCTTGTCGAGGATTTGCAATTTCTTGGCGTTAAGGTCGCCGTCGAGAAGCTTCACCCAGACCGGTGTGTCGGACACCACCGTGCCCTCGTTCATGTCCACCGACGCCTTGCTCAGGCGCGCCGCATAGCCGGTGGAAGACACCAGGCGGATATTACCGCTGAGATCAAGAATGCTGGTCTTCATGTTGAAGATGCCGTCATTGGCCCACAGATGCACTATGCTTTTGTCAGCCATTTCGATTTTGGCACGGAGCGTCTGCAGATTGACGAAATCGGGCTTGGTAATGTCCTGATGGGCGGCATCGGCGGTGAATTCGTAGGGGCGCTCGTCGCTGGTGAAGCCGGTGAGGTGCGGCTGCTGCATCGTAATCATCGTGCCCTTGATGACCACGCTGCCGAGTCCTGCCGGAAGCCGAAGTCCCGCGATCGGCAGGTAATTGTCGACCACGACTGCGAGCAGGACCAAAGCGATGACCCCGAGCAGCATCGCGCGCAACCAGCGGACAAACCGGCTATGTCGCATGGCGCGGCGATAGGTCCGATCGCTGTCCCGACGCGATCGGGCCTGAACGTCTCGTCGCGGCTCAACGCCGGCGAAGGAGATACTCGTCAAGCCCTTGTCCCCTCGGAATGTCTTGTCCCCTCTGCGCCCCCGATTCGGACCGCGCCCACACTTTACGGCTCACGCGCGTGATAGTCCCGTGCGAATGTGGCCCGGACGGGGCCGCCCGGATCGGGTTCCGAGTGACATTACGATCCCGTAAAAAGGAGAGCGCGATCCATTCACGAGTGAGCGAAAATGTCTTCGCCGGCAAAACCCGCGAGATCGAGCCGGACTCGCTCCGGCAGAAAGCCAAAACAAGCGGCGGCAAGTTTTTCGCGGCCCTCGCGGGCCAGCATGGTATCAAGCTTTTCCCTGAGCGCATGCAAATACAGCACGTCGGCGGCCGCGTAGGACACCTGCGCATCGCTGAGTTCGGCGGCACCCCAGTCGGACGATTGCTGCTGCTTGGACAAGTCCTGCCCCAGCACCTCGCGGACCAAGTCCTTGAGCCCGTGCCGGTCGGTATAGGTGCGCACCAGCCGGGAGGCGATTTTGGTGCAGTAGACCGGCTGCGGCATTACGCCGAAGGTCTTCTGCAGCATGGCCAAATCGAAGCGGCCGAAGTGGAATATCTTGAGTATGTTCGGATCGCCGAGAAGCCGCTTCAGATTGGGCGCAGCCGCCACTTGCTCACCGATTTGCACCACGTCCGCGGAGCCGTCGCCGGGTGAGAGTTGTACGACGCAGAGCCTGTCGCGGGTGAGGCTTAATCCCATCGTTTCGGTATCGATCGCGACCGCCGGCACACCCGTATAGTGCGCCAGATCCGGCAGATCGCCGCGGTGGGTACGGATGCTCATGCGGCTGTTGAATATCGTAAGCGGAATGACGCGTCAAAATTGGCGTGCAGACGTCGCCGACTGTATAATGTGCCGGGGCTGCCGCCGATGGCGGCCTCCTACGAGGGCGCTTGCATGAACGATCGGATGGCGCTCGCCACAGCCCGCGCGATCCGCCGCGCGATCGCGGTCACGGCGATGCTCGTTCTGGGCGTTTTCCTTAACACCGGTGCGTTCGCTCAAACGCTCACCGATCCAGCGCCGCCGGCAAAATGGACGCCGCCCCGGGCCGTCGCGAAATCGCGCCCCGCCGCAGCGCAAAAGTCCTGCGGCAACTATGGCGCCGGCTTCGTCAAGGTGCCCGGAACGGAGGCCTGCGTTAAGGTCGGCGGATGGGTGACAGTGGAGGGCTCGGCCGGGCGCTAAATCGCCGGATCGCTACTCCCAAAGCCGAGTCGAAATTCATTGCCGGCTGAACGGACGAGAATCAGATATCCGCAACATGCTGCAAGGCGACACACTGTAGCCGTGGCAAACAG
>JBOHIU010000002.1:0-8131 GCA_050725855.1 Xanthobacteraceae bacterium
GAGGAGCCGATCAAAGGCGGCTGACCGGGACGCCGCTGGCCGGCCGGAACGCGCCGCGCCGCCCCCGCGTTAGGGTTACATCCGCTCCATCATGGAAGAGGCCACAGAATCGTGAACATGATGCCGCGCGCAGTGACTATTGCGGCCGCATTTCATTCACCATTTCGCCGGTGTCCGAGATTTAGTTCCTCGCCTTGAACCATTTACCGCGAACGGACTTCTCATAATCGGGGCGCGGTGATCTGTGTATCTTACCCGTCGATCGGTCCCATCACAGCAGGGTCAAAAACCATGCGTTCGAAAAAAGCCCTTACCGCCTCGCTGTTCGCAGCGGGTCTGGCATTGCCATTTGCCTCCGCGGCCCACGCCAACATCGTTATTTCCATAAACAAGGGCACGCAGCGCATGCTGGTCTCGGTCGACGGCCAGACGCGCTACGACTGGCGGGTCTCCACCGGGCGCGCCGGCTACAACACGCCGAGCGGCGTGTTCAAGATCAACCGCATGGATCCCGATCACCATTCCAAGGAATACGACAACGCCTTCATGCCGGATTCGATGTTCTTCGATCTGCATGGCCACGCCATCCACGGCTTCAGCGATACGCCGCATCTCGGCATGGCGGTGTCGCACGGCTGCGTACGGCTGTCGCCGGCCAACGCCGCGGTACTCTATTCCCTGGTCAAGCAGGAAGGCACGGGCAACACCACGGTCGAGATCAGCGGCCATATTCCGGGGCGATCCGGACCGCTGATGGCGCGCCGGCAGGCGCCCAACGAGGAGGCCGCGAACGAGCCGATGCCGATCGCGCCCGGTTACGGCCAGCAGCAGGGTTACGGCCAACAGGGTTATGGCCAGCAGCAATATTATTACGGCCGGCAGCAGGCCTATGAGCAGCCGCAGCCGTATTACGGCCGCTCCGGCAATGACGGCCAGGGCAGCGCGCAGGCTTTCCCGCCGCAGCCCCCGGCCTACGGCCAATCCTATTACGGCGGCGGCGGGTATGACGGCGGCTACCGGCCGTACTGAGCGCGCAGAGTCCGGCTAGTATCACTCAAACGGCGTCATGGCCGGCCTTGTGCCGGCCATCTGTGTCTTTGGCGGTAGTTACGGGAAGACGTGGATGCCCGCGACGAGCGCGGGCATGACGGTGCACGTTCACATCGGCTTCTGAAACTTGAGCACGAAATTGTCGACCGGCATGCCGCGCTTATAGCTCGGGAAGTCGTGAGTATCGGCCGGGTTGCGCCAGAAATTGCCTTCGGCGATTTGCTTGAAGCCGGCGGCCTCGACTTCCTTTCGCAGCGTCGCCTCCTCGATCCGATGCAGCGTGTGGCCGACCGAGGTGCCCTGCCCCGGCAGCGCCGAGTGATCCGCGACCACCAAAGTGCCGCCGGGCTTGAGCCCAGCAAACATCTTGCGGTCCATCTGCGCGCGGTCGACCTTCATGTAGGTCGTGTCGTGGTAGAAGAACAAAAACGTGATCATGTCGAGATTGCGCACGCCCGGCGGGATCGGATCGTCGAACGGCCGATAATCGGCGACCGCGTCCTTCATCGCCGGCATCTTCAAACGCGCCTCGAAGGCGGCTTTCAGTTTGCCGGTCATGTCCGGCGGGTTCTGGCCGTAAACCATGCCATTCGGCGCCACCGCGCGCGCCATCAATTCGGTCGAGTAGCCGGCGCCGGCGCCCGTATCGAGCACCTTCATGCCCGGCAACGGACGGGCGAATTGAAGAAACGGCAGGGGATTGCGGCGCTTGTCGTTCGCCAGATCGGCGGCGCTGCGATCCGGCGCCGCCAGCAGCGCCTTGTAACCGGGCATGGCGTCGGCCCGCGCGCCGGCGGCGTGTGCAAAATATGCGCTGGCCGCGAGGCCGGCGACGATCAGGGCAACGGCTGAATGGATGCAGGCCGCTTTCGCGCTCGTGTATCTTGCCCTTACGGATTTTGCGCTCATGGGTTTTGCGCTCATGGGTTTTGCGCTCATGGGTTTCGCGCTCATGGGTTTCGCGCTCATGGGTTTCGCGCTCATGGGTTTCGCGCTCATGGGTTTCGCGCTCATGGGTTTCGCGCTCATGGGTTTTGCGCTCATGGGTTTCGCGCTCATGGATCGATGCCTCCCGGCGTTGGAATTCGTCCGCCATGGTATCGCGCGCCATGGTATCGCCAAAGCGGCCAAGCGCGGTTGACAAGCCCGTGAAACAGCCCGGCAAAAGAATGTGGAAAGGCGGTGGAATAAATTGCGCATAACATTCGCGGTTATGGTGTCGGGCTCGGCCTGTGCATTATTCGGACAACCGGCACTTGCCCGCCTAAGCCGATGATTTCAAAAACACATCACGGAGCCGTCACCGCGGCTGCAAGGCTCGAAACCGATGAACAATCGGCGCGCAAGATCGCCGCCGCTTTTGACGAGACTTTCGGCGACGGCGACATCGCGGTCAGCCTTGTGGACAACGGCGAAGAAGGCCAAGGAGGCTGGACGGTCGCAATTCATTTTTCTCGCTCCGGCGACGAGACCGCCGTGCGCCGGCTGGTGCAGACCGCGGCCGGAGCGGCCGCCGCCAGTGCACTCATCATCGAACCGGTCGCCGTAAAGGATTGGGTCCGCGACAGCCTTGCCGGACTGGCGCCGGTTCGGGCCGGACGTTTCGTGGTTCATGGCGCGCACGATCGCGCCGCCGTTCCGGTCAATCGCATCGGCATTGAGATCGAGGCCGCGCTGGCCTTCGGCACCGGCCACCACGGCACCACGCGCGGCTGCCTGCTGGCGCTGGATTGTCTGGTCAAAGGGCTAAGCAAGGCCCGCCTCATTCCCTCCCCCAGCAAGGGGGAAGGTCAGGGTGGGGGCCGTTCCACACGCCGACCAAATAAACCGACCCTCACCCGGCTCGCCTACGCACGCCGACCTCCCCCTTTCAGGGGGAGGCGTTTTAGGATTCTCGATCTCGGCACCGGTTCGGGCGTGCTGGCGATCGCGGCGGCGCGCGCGCTGCGGCAGCGTGTGTTGGCGACAGACCTCGACGGCGACGCGGTGTGCGCCGCGCGAGACAACGCCCGGCACAATGGCGCGGGCCCCATGATCGACGTCGGGCAAGCGGATGGCATTTCGCGGCAACGCATTGCCGCCCGCGCGCCGTTCGATCTCGTGTTTGCCAACATCCTGCTCGGGCCGCTGCAGCGCTTCGCCGCCCCGCTTCGCCAGCTCATCGGTCCCGGCGGCCGCATCATTCTCTCCGGTATTCTCAGCTCGCAGGCGAGCGCCGCCTTGTCGGCCTATCGCCCGCTGGTGCTGGAGCGCCGCATCGACCTGGACGGCTGGACGACGCTGGTGCTGCGGCGCTCCACCCTCCCCTGGAGGGCGAGGGAAGGCTGACTCCCTCTTGCTTCCATTTGCCCTTACATTGCGTCGCATGTTCGAAGCCCATTTCCAGTCATTCGAGGAGCGCGGCGAGCGCGGCGAAAGCGCGCCGCGCGTCGCGGCGTTGCGCGCGGAATTGGTGCGGCGCGGACTCGATGGATTCATTGTGCCGCGCACCGACCGCTATCAGAACGAATACGTGCCGGCCTGCGCCGAGCGGTTGGCCTGGCTCACCGGCTTTACCGGTTCGGCCGGAACGGCCGTCGTGCTCGCCGACCGCGCCGCGATTTTCGTCGACGGCCGTTATCAGCTGCAGGTCGCCGACGAAGTCGACACCGCGATCTTTTCGATCGAGCACCTGGTCGAGCGGCCGCCGCCGGCGTGGATCGAGGCGCAGCTGAAGGCCGGGCAGAAACTCGGCTTTTGGCCATGGCTGCACACTGTCGATGGCGCCGAGCAGCTCGCGAAAGCCTGCGCGGCGGCCGGCGCCAGCCTCGTGCCGGTGCCCGACAATCCGCTCGATGCGGTCTGGAGCGGCCGGCCGGCGCCGCCGCTCGGCACCGTGGTGCCGCAGACGCTGCGCTACGCCGGCGAAGAGGCGCGGCAGAAAATCGAACGCGTTCGGGACGAGATGGCGAAAGTCGCGGCCGACGCACTCGTTGTCTCCGATCCGCACGCGGTGTCGTGGCTGTTCAACATTCGCGGCGCCGATATTCCGCACACCCCGGTCGTGCTCGGTTTCGCGCTGGTGCCGAAGGAGGGCCCGCCTGCGCTTTATGTCGACGCCCGCAAGCTCGGCAATGAGACCCGCAGCCGCCTCGAAGAGATCGCCATGGTCCGCGCCGAAAGCGATTTCGAGCACGATCTGGCGGCGCTCGGCGCCGAGAAACGCGCCGTCCGGCTCGATCCGGCGACGTGTCCGCAACAGATAGCGCGGCTGGTCGCCGATGCCGGCGGCCAGATCCTGCGCGGCGGCGATCCAATCGCGCCGATGAAAGCGGTGAAGAACGCTGCCGAGATCGCCGGCGCCCGCGCCGCGCAGACCCGCGACGGTGCCGCGATAACGCGTTTTCTCGCCTGGTTCGATGGGCAGGCGCCAAGCGGGCGATTGACCGAGATCGACGCGGTCGAGGCGCTGGAGAGCTTTCGCCGCGATACCGGCGCGCTCAAAGACGTGTCGTTCCCGACGATCGCCGGCGCCGGCGCCGACGGCGCCATCGTGCATTACCGCGTCACCCGCAGAAGCAACCGGCGTATCGCGCCGGGCGAATTGTTTCTGATCGATTCCGGCGGGCAATACGAGGACGGCACCACCGACATCACCCGAACGGTCGCGGTCGGTACGCCGACCGACGAGTTCCGCAACAGTTTCACGCTGGTGCTCAAAGGCCATATTGCCATTGCCCGTGCCGTGTTTCCGGACAGCACCAATGGCGCGCAGCTCGATTCGTTCGCGCGGCAATTTCTGTGGCGCGCCGGCCTCGATTTCGATCACGGCACCGGCCACGGCGTCGGCTCGTACCTCTCCGTCCACGAAGGTCCGGCGCGCATTTCCAAGCTCGGTGCCGCACCGCTCAAGCGCGGCATGATCCTGTCGAACGAGCCAGGCTATTATCGCACCGGCGCCTACGGCATCCGCATCGAAAACCTGGTCCTGGTGAGCGAAGCCGCCGCCGTCGACGGCGCGGAAAAACCGCTCAACGCGTTCGAGACGCTTACGCTCGCGCCGATCGACCGCCGGCTCATCGAGCCGGCGATGATGACCGCCGCGGAGAGCGCCTGGCTCGACGCCTACCACGCCCGCGTGCGCGAAATTCTCATCGATCTGGTCGACCCAGCCACGCAGCGATGGCTGGTTGCGGCGACCGCCCCGATCGCCTCCCGCTGATCCGCGTTCCCGCCGGACCGCCCTTTCGGAACGTATGTCGGCTAGGGAACTTTTGTTCTTCGGCTACGTTTCTCGTGCCGGGTCGGCAATGGAGCGAGGAAACAAACATGCTCTCCACGATCCTGATTATCGTTTTGATACTGCTCCTCTTAGGGGCGCTGCCGACATGGCCCTATTCGTCCGGGTGGGGTTATTATCCCGGCGGCGGCATCGGCCTCATCCTGATCATCGTCATCGTTCTTGCGGTCGTCGGGAGAATATGACCGGCCAGATGCGGTAACTGATGGACGCACCGCGGCGCCGGTGCGCGCCGCGGTCGTCCCCCTTCAGCAATTGGCGGATCGGCCTGAGGTCATCGTTCGGTCAACGGGTAAGCTTGAGCCATTCGTCCTCGGTCAGGACGGTCACTCCAAGCTTTTTTGCATCGGCCAGTTTGCTGCCGGCTTTAGGCCCGGCGACGACGTAATCTGTCTTCTTCGAGACCGAGCCGGATACTTTCGCGCCAAGACGCTCGGCCGAGGCCTTGGCTTCGTCGCGCGTCATCTTTTCCAGCGTGCCGGTGAACACCACGGTCTTTCCGGCGATCGTCGAATCACGGCGCGG
Organism: Xanthobacteraceae bacterium; assembly: GCA_050725855.1. Classification (GTDB taxonomy): domain Bacteria; phylum Pseudomonadota; class Alphaproteobacteria; order Rhizobiales; family Xanthobacteraceae; genus BOG-931. The sequence continues at coordinate 5,855 of JBOHIU010000002.1, forward strand.
CTTCTCGGCGTCAACGATTGTGACCTGCGCGGCGAGGCGCTCGACGCGCTGGCGATTATGGGTCTCGCCGAAATAATCACGCAGGCTCTCGATGACGGTGTCGCCGATCTGATCGAGCGCATCCATTTCTTCGACGGTTTCGCTATCGCCGTCGGCAAGCTTCCGGCAGGCGTCGTGAAAGGCCTTCCAGCTGCCGTAGCCGCGCGCCAGCGCCACGGCAGTGGTCTCGCCGACGTGACGGATACCGAGGGCGTAAATGAATCGCTCCAATGCGATCTCGCGCCGCGCCTCGATGGCGTTGAGCAGGTTGCGCACCGAGGTGTCGCCGTAACCTTCCTCGCCCAGCAGGTCCTCCCTGTGGTTTTTCTCCAGCGTGAAGATATCCGCCGGCTCTTTCACCCATTCCTTTGCGTAGAACAATTCGATCTGCTTTTCTCCGAGGCCATCGATGTCAAAAGCGCGGCGCGACACGAAAAGCTTGAGGTGTTCAACAACTTGGTACGGACACGCGAGTTCACCCTGACAGCGGAAAACTGCGCCTTCTTCACCCGTAGCTGTCTTGTCGCGAATTAAATCTGTTTTCAGCGGGCAAGGGCACTTGGTTGGAAATTCATACGGCTTTGAGCCCGGCGGATGTCCGCCTTTTACTTCCAGAATCTGCGGGATCACATCGCCCGCACGTTGGACAACAACCGTGTCGCCCTTTCTTATCTCAAGCCGCGCGATCTCGGCGGCGTTGTGAAGCGTCGCATTTTGCACCACCACTCCACCAACCGTTACAGGTTCCAAGCTAGCTACAGGCGTATTTGCCCCAGTGCGTCCAACCTGGATAACGATATCCCTGATTTTTGTCGTAGCCTTCTCAGCCGGGAATTTGTGCGCCACGGCCCAACGCGGTCTACGTGACACGGAACCGAGACGCTCCTGCCAATCCAGGCGATCGACTTTGTAAACGACGCCGTCAATATCGTAGTCGAGCTCGGCTCGCTCGGCGCTGATTGTCCGGTAGAAGTCTAGTAGCTCATCGAGACCATAGCAGATGGCACTCAACGGGTTAGTCTTGAATCCACAAGACGCAAGCCACTTGAGCATCCCTGATTGTGTTTTCTCCGGAATGTCGCTTATTTCTCCCCAGGCGTACGCAAAGAAGCCGAGCGGCCGGGATGCCGTAATCGATGGGTCTTTTTGGCGCAAGGAGCCGGCAGCGGAATTGCGGGGGTTTGCAAAAACTTGGCCGCCGATTTCGGCCTGACGCTTGTTGAGTTCGCGGAAAGCGTGCTTAGTCATATAGACCTCACCCCGCACCTCACACACCTTTGGCACACCTTTAGTCTTTAATTTTTTAGGAATGTCCGCCAACGTTCTGACATTGGCCGTCACATTCTCCCCTACGCTGCCATCACCGCGCGTAGCGCCACTGACTAGATTCCCGTTTTCGTAGCGGATCGACATCGACAGGCCATCGATTTTAGCTTCCGCACTGAATACAATCCTTTCATCGGGCAACCGCAAAAAACGATGTACCCGTTCCACGAAATCTCTGACGTCATCGTCGCTAAAAGCGTCGTTGAGTGATGGCATTAATACTCGATGAGTTATTTTTGCAAAACCGCGCGATGGCGCCGCGCCAACCTGATATGATTCGCTAAAGAGGGATACCAACTCAGGAAACAGTGCCTCGATTTTGCCGTATCGGATTTTCAATGCATCGTAGTCTGCATCTGAGATTCTGGGTGCATCATTAACGTAATAGGCTTCGCTGTTACGCTTAAGCTCGGCAGAGAGGCGCGTATATTCAGCGTTCGCTTGCTTTTTTGTTAGCGCTTCGACGGGTAGGTTCGAAGTGTCCTTGGCCGTCATACTGTGAGGCCTCTAATGGAAATTTGGGGGCACCTGGCCCGCATCACCCAGTCGCCGCGCGGATCAAACGTTCGGCGGCAGCGCGGGCTTCGGCGGTGATCTCGGCGCCGGCGAGCATGCGCGCAATTTCCTCCCGCCGCCGGTCATCCGCAAGTTCGAGAATCCGCGTGGCGACGCGCTTGCCGCCGCCAAGCGCGTCCTTGCTAATGAGGTAGTGGCGCTCGGCACGCGCCGCCACCTGCGGCGCGTGAGTGACGGCGATGACCTGGACGCCCGAGGCCAAGCGCGAAAGCCGCACGCCGATGGCGTCGGCGACCGCGCCGCCGGCGCCGGTATCGATCTCATCGAAGATCAGCGTCGGCGCCGAACCGCGATCGGCGAGCGCCACCTTCAACGCCAGCAGAAAGCGCGCAAGCT
>JBOHIU010000003.1:0-7788 GCA_050725855.1 Xanthobacteraceae bacterium
AGTAAGCGTTCGGCGAGAAAAGCACGCGAAACTTGGCCGGCTGCGCCAGCGCTTTCATGGTGAAGGAGCTGATGCTGACCATGGCGTCGACGCTGCCGTCTTCCAGAAGCTTGTACAAAGCCGGCGCCGGAACCTGCTCAAGCTTGGCGCCTTTCGTGATGTCGAAATGGTAAGCCGCAAGCGCCGCCGTCCTTACCGCCTTGAATGCGCCCGATCCGGTTGACTGCACGCCGAGCGGCTTGCCGCGCAGGTCCGCGATCGACTTGAACGGCGAATCGCGGCGGACGATGACGACGTTCACCACGGTCAGCCCGCCGCCGATGATCGCTAACGGGACGCCTTGATTGATCTTCTGTATGGCTTCCAGGCCTGGATAGGTCCCGACCATGCTGACGCGGCTCGGCAAACCGGCGAGAAAACCCGCAAACGGCCGCGCATCGACCGTCACGTTGATGCCGTGTTTGCGGTAAATGCCGGCATCGCGACCGCCCAGATAGACCAAGGCGTCGACGCTGTTCTGCGGCACGACCACGTGAACGCTTTTCAGCGGCCGTGTTGGGGTCGTAGCGGCACGCGCTCCGAGCGACGCACCGAGAACCATGATGCCCATGGCGCCCATCAGGGCTGCCGACCATCGCGTCGTCGCCATCAGGCTCCTCCCAATTTTACTGCTCGTCTTTTATTCTCGCGCTGAACGACAATAACTCATTTGGGACGGACCTGTTTCGCCGTGCGCCGTAATGCCGCGCAGAACAGGCGGGAACGGCTGCACGTCTCGAGGCGATCTCAATAATGCACCCGTGCGGCCTTTTTTACCGCGCAATTTCGGATCGGTATGTCGCTGTGTCGGGGAGAATCGGATTGCGAATCGGAAGCTCAATCGCACTTGCTGCGAGTTTGGGGCTCGCTGCGGCGTCGAGTTTGGCATTTTGTCTGTGCGCCCCGAGCGCACGGGCCGATAGCTGTCTTGCCGCGCCAAATGGTGCCGCACCGGCCGGAATGCACTGGTACTATCACTTCGATCGGGTGAACCGGCGAAAGTGCTGGTACTTGCATGCACCCGTACCACTCGCGCACCAGCCGGTTTCGGAAGGACACACGCGCGCGGCTTCGAACCCGCCTGCAAGCACCGACGCCAACCCCATCCCCGATCCTCCAGCTATGCCGGCCCCGGCTGCAGCGCTGCCTCCACCGGCAGGTGCGTCTATGCGCGCAACACCGCCGCCGCACATAACGATCCTCACCGTCAAACCCGCCGATATTCCCGGCACCGTTGCGGCGCCGCCACTGCGGCCCGTACAGAGCAAAGCGGCCGCACAGGTGCCGGAGCCAACGCCGCGCTCGACGCCACAGGTGTCAGATCAAAAACAGATCGCGGGGCGGACGAATGGCGATGACCATTCCACGCGATTCGTGCTCTTCGTGCTCGGCCTCGGCATCAGCATTTTCTTTGGTGTGATCATCGTGATAGGCGCCGCGCGTTCGCGCGGACCGACCGGCCTTCTTGATCCCGATGAGGCCTGGAGAAGACGAGATCTCCTGATGGACGAGCTGACCGACAGTAGCGCTTCGGAGTCCGCCGCCGATTCGCCGTGGTATCAAGAACCGCCACGGCGGCGCCAGCCTCGCCAGTTCAGTCCGCCCCCGCCCGTTCCCATGTCGCGGAATTCGGCGGCGCCGGTGCGCAGGACGGCTCCGATAGCGGACCATATCGAATCCGTAGAGTCTTAAGGCCGCCAAAAGAGCGGGGAGAGAACCCCACGTTTCATTGAGTGCCCAGCCCGGACAAAGCGATTTATACCAACCTTCGTAATGGCCGACCCTCTCCGGGGCATGGCCGGCCTGCCCCGGCCATCCCGATTCTTGCTTCACCTCGCGATCAAATCGGGATGCCGGCACAAGCATGCAGCCGGCCGGCCACTTCGGGCCGGACCCGGTTGGCCGGGCATGACGAGTCAGCACTTCTGAAACTTGATTACTGCTCACCCCGGGCTGTGCGCCGGCTTTTTCCAGATGCCGCGCTTCTGCATCAGCGCGACCTGCTTGTCGATAACTTCGCGCTTGTAGTCGGCGTGTTTTGGCGGGATTTTGTCGAGGTAACGGTTCTTCGGATAGATCGGCTGCTCGTAGATGATCTGCGCCAGCTCGGCACGCACGTCCTTGAGCCAGTTTGTGACCTGCGCCGATTCGCGATGGTGGCGGAGCGCCTCAATGTTGATGACGCCGGAGACAAATGTCGAACCGTTGGTATCGCGCTGCTTGCCGACCAACTGGCCGCGGTAATCGACGATCATCGATTGGCCGCCGCCCGCGTCAATGCCGAAATGCCGGCCTTCGTTATAGAGGTGATAGCTGCCGATATTGGGCGCCACCATATACATGTTGTTTTCGAGGGCGCGCGCCCGGTTGGAGATTTCGAACACGTCGTTCTCGGTGAATGGGCACGGCATCGAAGCGCGGTACACGACCTCGGCGCCGTTCATTGCGAGGCCGCGGCCGTTTTCCGGATAATTGCCCTCCATCGCCATCATGATGCCGAGGCGGCCGATCTTGGTGTCGGCGACCGGCCAGAAGGCATCGAGCGTGCGACCGTGTTTTTCGATCCACCAGTCGTAAAGGTCGTGCGGCGACACCGAGCGCTCGACCGGCAGCAGCGCAGAAATCTTGTAGTGTTGGAGAACGACCTCGCCATCGGGATCGACGATGAAGCCGATATTGAAAAAGCGGTCCGGCCAGTCCTTATGGCGTGCCTTGGCCTGCGCGATGATGAATACGTTCCATTGCCGAGCGAGCTTGCCGATCTCGTCGGTCTCCGGTCCCGGAATATCGATGCAACAGGTCTTGGCATAATCGGCGTGATCGATGTCGAGGACTTCGTCATTGAAGCCCATCAGCGCACCTTCGGGGATGGCGAGAAGTTTCACCGGAATATCGAGATTGGACAGCCAAAACGCCGCCTTGGTCAGACTTTTGAGGTGTTCGATGTTATCGGCAATGTCGGCGCGGCGGCGAATGCCGTAGAAGGTCGGGATGAGGCCGACGGCGTTATAAGGCTCGATCATCGAATAACTCCTTTACGCAAAACACGCGTCATTCCGGGGCCGAGCGAAGCGAGGAATCCGGAATGACGGACTACGCCGCGACGCTCGGCAGGCCGGCGAGTGCCATGGCGAGTTCACCCTCGTCGTATTTCTGGTCGACCAGCTTGCCCTCGAAATAGCCGATATACGCTCCCATATCGAAATGGCCGTGACCCGAGAGATTGAACAGAATGGTCTCGGACTTGCCCATTTGCTTGCAGCGCAAAGCCTCATCGATGGCGCAACGCACCGCATGGGTTGCTTCCGGCGCCGGAACGATACCCTCACAGCAAGCGAACTGCACGCCGGCATCGAAACAGGTCTTTTGATGATAGGCGCGGGCCTCGATCAGGCCGAGTTCGTAGATGTGCGAAATCATCGGCGCCATGCCGTGATAGCGCAGTCCGCCGGCGTGGAAGCCCGGCGGAATGAAGGTCGAGCCGAGCGTGTGCATTTTGACCAGCGGCGTGAGATGCGCGGTATCGCCGAAATCGTAGGCGTACTTGCCGCGCGTCAGCGACGGGCAGGCGGCGGGTTCGACCGCAATGATGCGGCGCTTGCGGCCGCCCCGCAGTTGCAAGCCCAGGAATGGGAAAACCAAGCCGGCGAAGTTCGAGCCGCCGCCGGTGCAGCCGATGATGACGTCCGGATCGTCGCCGGCCATCTCGAACTGCTTGATCGCTTCCTGGCCGTTGACGGTCTGGTGCAGCAGCACATGGTTGAGGACGGAGCCAAGCGAATATTTGACGTCCGGGTTCTTGGCCGCCATCTCGACGGCCTCGGAAATGGCGATGCCGAGCGAGCCTGGACTGTTCGGGTCCTTGGCCAGGATGGCGCGACCGGACTCGGTCTCGGTCGACGGCGACGGTAGGCAGCGCGCGCCGTAAGTTTCCATCAGCGCGCGGCGGTAGGGCTTTTGATCGTAGGAGACGCGGACCTGAAACACCGTGACGTCGATGCCGAACAGAGCCCCGGCAAAAGCCAGCGAGGAGCCCCACTGGCCGGCACCGGTCTCGGTCGAGAGCTTTTTGATGCCCTGCTCTTTGTTGTACCAGGCTTGCGGCACGGCGGTATTCGGCTTGTGCGAGCCGGCCGGCGAGACGCCTTCGTATTTGTAGTAGATCTTCGCCGGCGTGCCGAGCGCTTGTTCGAGGCGTCGGGCCCGCATCAGCGGAGATGGCCGCCACATGCGATAGATGTCGCGGATAGGCTCGGGAATGTCGATGGTCCGCTCGGCCGACACCTCCTGGAGGATCAGCGCCATCGGGAACAGCGGCTCAAGATCGGAGGGGCCGACCGGCTGCTTGGTGCCTGGGTGGAGCACCGGCGGCAGCGGCTTCGGCAGATCGGCCGCCAGATTGTACCAAGATTTTGGAATCTGCGTTTCGTCGAGAACAAACTTGATTTGTTCGCTCACATTACCCTCCCACGCCACAGCCGCGCGCCAGCCTAGCGCGAAAAATCTATCGATGGAATCCAGAATCCGCGCTTAAATCCGAGCATCGTTACCGTACGGCCATGCCTCATGCGCCGCCGTTAACGGATTACCGGCGCGCATCCCCCCTCGACGATGCGTTCGACAGAGAACTTCCAATTGCCAGGCGGCGGCTGGCGCCCGGCAAGCTACGTCCCGGTCAGCCTTCCTTGCCATTCCGCCGACAGCAGCATGCCGTGGTCGCCAAAGGCGGCGGTAGACCGGCTTGTCGGGTAGCTCGTCGAGCGGGCCAAGGCGTCTGACGCGGTCGTCGACATCATCGCCCGCGGGAAGCCGCGCGGCTTTCGGTCAACCCGCCGCCGGCGCGACGCTGTCGCGATCCCAGAAATCAGGTTTTCGTTGACTGCTGAGGCATCGGTATACCGAGACCATCGCGGTTGTAAATATCGTCACGGAACTGGACGACCCTGTTGGAGGCGGACCACGCCGTGACATAGACCCAGTGCAGCGGCACCGGCTTTGCCAACGAGGCATTGATCTGGTTGCCCGATTCGATCGCTTGATCGATCGCTTCCGGCGGCCATCCTTTGGTCTCATCGAGCAACCAGTAAACCAGCTGGCGGACGTTCTGCACGCGACAGCAACCGGACGAATCCCAGCGATAATCCCCGCCGAACAGATCCTTCTCCGGTGTGTCATGCATATACACTCCGTAGGGGCTGGGGAAGTAGATGCGAATATGGCCTAACGAGTTGAAGTCGCCCGGATCCTGCCTGAACGTGTAGTGGACCGCGTCTTCCGAATACCAGTTGATCTGCGAGGGCTGCAACTCGTTATGATGCACATCATAGATGCGGATGTGATTTTGGGTCAGGTAATCGGGCTGCTTCTCCATGATCGGAATCAAGTCTTTGCGCACGATCGAGACCGGCACAGTCCAGTACGGATTGAAATTGATCGCCTCGATCTTGCTGTTGATGTCGGGCGACGGACGGGACGGCCTGCCCACCACCGCGGTGTGGCGTGACACCGCAACATCATGCTCGATTGCCTCGACGCGCGCCGCCGGAATGTTCACGACTACGTAACGCGGACCGAGATTGGTGGTGAGCGTCTTGAGGCGAGAAATGTTGAGCTTGAGCTGATCGCGCCGCGTCGCCGCCGGCACGTTCATGGCATCGAGCGTCGCCGCGCGGAGGATCCCATCGGAGGTGAGCCCGTGACGCTCCTGAAACCGGCGCACTGCCGCCTCGACATAGGAATCATAAATATCGTTGCGGACGGCGTTCGGATCGAGGTCGCCGGACACTGCCAGCCGCTGCCGCAGATTGACGACGCTGGGGTGACGCATGCCAATGTGCAACTCATCGACTTTCGGGACTTGCGGCCAACCGCCCCTGGCCACGATGTCATCATAGGTCTGGACGGCCTCCTGGGTGATTTCCGCCGTCTGCGGCGACAAGGTGGGTACCGTGGGCTTAGGCATCCGAATGGTGCGCGACGCCTGGTCGAAAGCCTGGCCGAAGTCGTCGTGCTCGCTATCACGCATCAATCCGAAAAGCGGATCGCCCGCGGGCGGGGCGGCCATGGCTCGCTGGCCGGCCGCACCTGCGGTGGCAAATGCAGCAAAACCGGCGAATCGCCGGAGAAACCGGCGACGGTCCGGCCGCCGACCGAATCGCCCGTTCGTTTCATCCATGGCGCTATTCCGCTGAATTTGGCCGCCGAAATGGACAATCGATCAGAAACGCGGCCGACATCGAACGCTAGCACGGTCAAGCCTAAGCCAAAAGACGCGAGTTACCGTCCCAGCGAGTCCTTGGTCATACTGCCCTGCCGGATGGGCGGTTTTGTGACCGTCCTGCCGCGATCACGCGAGACGAAACGGGCAGCCGGAATGCGCGTTGTGGGATAGTCGAAGCGGTCATAGAGGCAGATCGTGCGACATAGAGGTGGCGCACGCCCGATGATCAGTGCACTGATAGCCGGGGGAACCGATTATGGGTCCGCTCAGACTGCTTACGGCACCGTTCCGCCGCATGGCAAATTCCCGGCTGCTCCAGTTCGCCTCGGTCGTCGCCATCATCCTGGTGCTGGATCATTACGCGTATGACTATGCGGCACTGCGCTCAATCGCCGAAGGCCTGAAGGGCGTCGTCAATGCCACTGTCCAGCTCTGCTCCGACTACTTCCGGGTCGGCATATTGACCGACCCGGTGCTGCAAGTCGCACTGATGATCGCGTATGTGTATCTGGTCTGCCTTCTGGTGTTTTTTCTGCTGCGCCTTGTCATCAGGAGGGTCGCCGATGTTGCCGGCCGCAGAAATTTTTTGTGGCTGCGCAACACCATCGCGCGCGACCGCGGCATAGCGGCTTATCGCGCCTGGTTGCCGCTCGAGCGGATCAGGCCGGCCGATTGTCCCCAGCAAAAATGGGAAGAGTTGTACGCCTGGCCCGCCGATAACAAGCCACCCTATCCTCCGCTGATGCAAAGGATACTGCGCGGTGCGCTCGGGTACGTTGCGGTGTTAGCTGGAGCGGCCGTCGTGCTGCAAATGCTTACACCACTTCCGGTGTTGACCTGGCTTGGTCGACTTATCTGATCGGAAGCTTTGCACACAAGAAAGGGCCCCGGCATTGCTGCCGGGGCAAGGTACGCCAGTACGAGGAAAACCTGGCGAAGTGTAACTCGTCCCGTCAGAGCCGGTAGAGGATCTGATCGGTCCAGAATCGTTCGAGCCGGTGCAGCGCCTTGTTGAGCACGCCGAATTCGTCGGCATTGATGCCGCCGACCTGCTCCACCGTACGCACGTGCTTGTGATAGAGCGTCTCGACGATATCGCGCACCTCGCGGCCTTTTTCGGTGAGCTTGATGCGCACCGAACGTCGATCGACCCGCGAGCGCTGGTGATCGAGGAAGCCCATCTCGACGAGCTTCTTGAGATTGTAGGAGACGTTGGAGCCCAGATAGTAGCCACGCGTGCGCAGCTCACCGGCTGTCAGCTCCTTGTCGCCGATATTGTAGAGCAGTAACGCCTGCACCGAGTTGATGTCGGCGCGGCCGCGGCGGTCGAATTCATCCTTGATGACGTCGAGCAGACGCCGGTGCAGGCGCTCGACCAAGGTCAGCGCCTCCAGATAGTGCGGCCGAATGTGGTCGAAGCGCGCCTCACGATCGGCGGGCTCGACCGTCTTGACGACGGCTTTCATGAGTAGACGCCTTTCCCAATCTCGTTGTTCAAGTCGAGTTATTGTTGTCGACGGGTCCTGTTT
>JBOHIU010000004.1:0-10758 GCA_050725855.1 Xanthobacteraceae bacterium
TGTTCAAGGCCGTCGATTCGCGCATCGCCTGTCGCTGGTTTCTCGACAAACCGGTCGATCCGAAAATCGCGCGCGACCTGATCGAGCGCGCGATGCGCGCCGCCTCCGGCGGCAACCTTCAGCCGTGGCGGGTCTATGCGCTGACCGGCGCACCGCTAGCCGAGATCAAGGCCCGCATCGCCGCCCATATCGCCGATCACGATCCCCGCCACGACGACGCCGAATATCCGATCTATCCGAAGACCATGTGGGAGCCCTACAAGTCGCGGCGCGACGCGCATGGCGTGCAGCTTTATGGGGCGCTGAATATCGCGCGTGACGATGCCGACGGGCGGCTCGCGCAGTACAAACGGAATTTCGAATTCTTCAATGCGCCGATGGCCTTGTTTGTGACGATCGACCGAAACCTGGGACCCGGCCAATGGGCCGATCTTGGCGGCTACATCCACGCGCTGATGTTTCTCGCCCGCGGCTACGGCCTCGATACCTGTCCCCAGGAATCCTGGGCCCGCATGCACCGGATCGTCGGCCAATTCGTCAGAATGCCTCCCGAGCAGATCCTGTTTTGCGCCGTTGCCATCGGTTATGGCGACCATTCGCATCCGGCGAATTCGTTTCGCTCGCCGCGTGCGCCGCTTGCGGATGTCTGCACTTTTTTGGGATTCGATTGAGGTTTTGCCTCGACGCATCAGCCGCCTTGGTCGGCCGCCGACGCCAGTTTCGAGCCTGCAGGCGAGATGGACGCCGTCGGGACGGACAAGGATGCCGAGCGGACAAGCCGGCTGGCCGAGAACTCCGCTGCGGTCGGCATCGACGACATTGCCAGGCCGCTCAAAACGAACATTGTCGTCACCACGCCGCCGATGGTCCAACCGAGAATGGCCAGGGTTCGCCGCTCATCCATAAACGTTGCCTCGCAGCCAAAAATAACATTCGCTCGGGGGAAAGGTTCCGCGCCGCGCGGAGAGACAGCGTCATGTGCGTCCCTCCACCAAAGCTAAGACGCCGATGGGTCGCATAAGGTTCGATCCGTCGGCGGGTTTTTTGGCTCGATTTGCTCTGCAGCATGGAATTTACCTATTCGCCCGCAAGTGATAATGTGAGCGAGTTTTCCAAAGGTGCGCCGCAATGAACCTCAACGCGTTGGGCTATGTCGGCATCCGTACGAGGAATCTTGACGATTGGGCGGCCTACGGCACACGCTTTCTCGGCATGCAGCTGGTCGATCGCAGTCGCGGCACGCTCGCGCTTCGCATGGACGATCGAAAGCAGCGCGTCATCGTCCACGGCGACGAAGCCGAGGGGCCGTCATTCTATGGCTGGGAAGTCGCCGACGCGGCGGCGCTGGATGCGCTCGCCGCCCATCTGGAGAGACACGGTATCAAGGTCGCGCGCGGCTCACGCGGGCTTGCCGACGAGCGCCGCGTGCGGGATTTGATCGTATTCTCCGATCCGATCGGCAACCGGCTTGAGGTATTTCACGGCGCCGAGATCGCCAGCGACGCATTCAAGCCCGGCCGTTCGATCTCCGGATTTCGCACCGGTCCGCTCGGCATGGGTCATGCGGTTTTGACGGCCGAGCGGCTCGAAGAGGTTCTGCCGTTCTACACCGACATTCTCAACTTCAAGCCGACCGATTACATCCTCAAGCCGTTCAAGGCTTATTTCTTTCATCTCAACAAGCGCCATCACAGCCTTGCCTTCATCGATACCGGCAAGAACGGCATTCATCATCTGATGGTCGAACTGTGCTATCTCGATGATGTCGGGCAAGCCTATGATCTCGCGCTTCGCAAGCCGGACATGATCGGCACGACGCTCGGCCGCCACGTCAACGACCACGTCACCTCGTTCTATTCGTGGTCGCCTTCGGAATTCCTGGTTGAATACGGTTGGGGCGGCCGCACCATCGACACGGAAAACTGGACGCCGCATGAGCGTACCGAGGGCCCAAGCCTGTGGGGCCACGATCGCATGTGGCTGACCGCGGAGGCGCGCGAACAAGCCCGAAGCTTGCGCATCGACGTTGCCGAATCGGGGGGGCGCGTTCCGGTGAACGTGATGGACGGCAACCATCTGCGCGCGGCCGACGTGTGCCCGTGGTGGAACGCCAACGTCGCCGCGCGCCGGACGGGCTGAAAATTCAGCCCCGCCGCTCGGCGGTCCAGCGTCCCGAGCATTCGCCGTTCGATGTCTGCCAGACGCCGGCGCCGTAATTGCCCCTGAGCCGGCCGGTGGCGCTTGCGGTCTGGCCGTTGCCGGCGACCGAAACGCCGATCGCGCCGTTTCGCGCCACCGCTCCGGCAATGTTGTAGTTCGGATCATTGTCGGCCTTGAGCACGCGACCCTCCCAGATACGCAGGGGATAGCGATAACCGCGATTGCAATCGCCCTGATAGGTGACGATGGAGACGCTCCACAAGCCGTCGAAGGCCGTGGTCGGAGCATTACGGGCGCGCGGTGCCGCATCCGGCGACAGCGTCGAGCCGGCCACGAGCAAGACCGCCACCGTAACGGCGGAGATCGCATGCAGAAGACTCTTCATTGGGCTGCTCCGGTTTTCTCTGGATCCTGTGCTGCCGATGCCGCGGCGCCGGGATAGGGCGGCGGCACGGTACTAAAAGGGGTCGCGCTTTTGCCGATATCATACCCGGTGTGAAACAGCGCCTTCATGTAATCGGGATCGAACGTGCCGTGGCTGGACACGTGGAAATCCGGCGGGATGCTGGCGACGTTCAAATCAATGCCGCTGCGCTTGGCCAAAAGATAAGCGCGGTCGAGCATCAATCGGGTATCGACCTTGACCATCATGCCGATCGATTGGCCGAGGATCGCCTCGGTCGTGCGCTGCACGACCTCAAACTCCGGCTGCAATCCGGAATCCACGACCACGTCGAGCTTCGTCGCCGGCAGGTGATAATCGGACGTGGCCGCCAGCGCCGCGGCGGGCGCGACGAAGAATTGTCCGCCGACGCCGCCGTCCACGTTCATTTCCGCAAATCGCTTGCCGTTGCCTTCCACGTCGATCCGCACCGGCGGGAAAGCGCCGGGAATGGCGCTTGATGCCAGCAGCACTTGGCGGAACAGATTGAGCGCCGCCTCGCCGCCGTGCGCGGCGATTGCTCCCATGTCCCACACCACGGAACGCTGCGCATCCAGATCGGTCGTGATGATGAACAGGCGCTTTCCCTCGCGATATTTCACCGCGATATCGGCGAGAAGGGCGGGCGTCATTTCCTTGGCGATCAAGTCCTTCAACGGCCAAGTGTCGACGAAGCTCTCGGGCGTGGCGCCGATCTCGAAAATATCCGCCGACGTGATCGTGGTGTAGGCATCGCGCAATGCATCGTCATAGCGCGGCCCGGCGAAGGCGAAAGGCGCCATCAGGGCTCCCGAGCTTACGCCGGTCACCACCGAATAGTCGGGCCGCTTGCCCGATGCGGTCAGCCCGTTGAGCAAGCCGGCCCCGAATGCTCCATCCTCGCCACCGCTGGATAGAACGAGCCACGGCCCCGGTTTGGAGGGCAGCGCTTTTTTAAAATCCGCAAGCGAGTCCGCGAAAAAGCGGGCGTCGGGGATTCCGGGAATATGAGCGTCGGCGTCGTCAGCCGCGGTGAAGGGGGCCCGCGGGGGCAACGCCTTGGGCTGTGGCGCGGACGGAGGCGGGGCGGCTGCTTTCGGCACCCGCGCCGCCACGCGGCGGCCCGCATGCGGCTGCGCGCATAGCGGCGGCGCCATGGCCGCGGCGAGAATCAGCGCCAGTGGGAGAACGGCCACCGCAGGGCGAATCCGACGTGCATGCCTATGCATTATGATTGATATCCCAGGATCGGCAAAAAGTTCGATAAGTCCCGTTTTGTTCCTGATCGGGGGTGAGAGCCTAAATCGGGCACGAAATAAGGGTCCAAAGCGCCGACTTCAATCGGGATGAAGTCACATTGGATCTATCCTCAACCGCAAGTTAGCACCGAACCGAAAGACCGCCTCATAACGCAATGGACCTGCGCATTGATGCGCTCCGGAGTTGAACGACCAACACCGCCCCACTAGGCATGCCGGTCGGCGACGAATCGCGCCCCCTCGATGAGGATCGCGGCGGCCGCGCCGAACGGCGCCAGCGCCCGCTCGGCATCTGCGACGAGCTGTCTTAATTTGGCTTTTGCTCCCGCCTCGCCAAGGATACTGACCATTGTGGCTTTGCCGGCCGCGGCGTCTTTTCCGGTCTGCTTGCCGACCAGGGCGGTGTCGCCTTCGAGGTCGAGAAGATCGTCGGCAATCTGAAATGCCTGGCCGACCGCCGATCCGTAGCGATCCAGCGCCTTGCGTTGCGGCGACGCCGCCGCGGCCAGAATCCCGCCCGCCTCGCAGGCAAAGCGCAATAGCGCGCCGGTTTTCATGGCCTGCAATGTTCGCACCTCGTTTTCGGAAAGGTGCTGCCGGCCGTTCTGGGCAAAGCGCCCTTCGGCGGCGAGATCGAGCATCTGCCCGCCAGCCATGCCGCCTACGCCGGCGGCGCGCGCGAGGGCATTAACCAGCGCGATGCGAACGCCCGCGTCGGGGTGGGTTTGCGGCCGCGACGCAATATCGAAAGCGAACGTCAACAGGCCATCGCCAGCGAGAATGGCGGTCGCCTCGTCGAATTTTTTGTGGGCGGTCGGCTGGCCGCGCCGGAGCGCGTCGTTGTCCATGGCTGGCAAGTCGTCGTGCACGAGCGAATAGCAGTGCACGCATTCGAGCGCGGCGCCGGCCATCAGGGCGCGCTGCCGCGGCACCTTGAACAGGCGCGCGCACTCGACCACCAGGAACGGCCGAAATCGTTTGCCGCCTCCAAGGCTCGAATAGCGCATGGCGTGGACGAGGCGCGCCGGCCGGCTCAGCTCGCCCCGTTCGGGCTTTGCCGCAACGAGCCGGTCGAGGAGCCGCTCGGTATCCGCCGCCACGGCATCGAGGCGCGCCAGGAAGGGGCTCTCGTCTTTGGCACTTTTGCCGTTCATCGCGTCTCAGCCAACGTTCCGGCCTCCCTGTGGGGTTCTGGTCTCGATCCTACATTTAAGGGATAACGATCGGTCCGCCCCGGCCCCCGCCCTAAGTATGATGCGGACTTCTGAACCGCCACACTAGACGACCGATTCTATGAAACCGCTCAATTGGGCCGCGGCCTTGTACCCCGAAATAGCGGGCTTTTCGGAGGTCCCATATGATTCGGATTTTGGAAGCACTCGACTAGACTAGGGGACAATTTGTGGCCAACGACCTTATAGCGTCAATGGTACTGGCAATCTGGATTTATCTCCTGGTGGCGCGCGGGAGATTTTGGCAGGCCACCGATCGGGACGACGAGATGGTGCCATGGTCCGGGCCCTGGCCGGCCATTATGGCGATCATTCCCGCCCGCGATGAGGCTTTGTGCGTGGGCGAGACCGTCGCCTCGTTGCTCGGGCAGACCTATCCGGGCGAATTGCGCGTTGTCGTCGTCGACGATCAAAGCCGCGACGCTACCGCGCAGGTCGCGCGCGAGGCGGCGGCGAAACTCGGCCGGTCCGATCGCCTCGTGGTCCTGTCCGGCCGCGACTTGCCGTGCGGCTGGACCGGCAAATTGTGGGCGCAGCAGCAGGGCGTTTCTATTGCCGACGAGTCGCCGGCGCCGCCGGATTATCTCTTGTTCACCGACGCCGACATTGTTTATGGGCCGAATGCGGTGTCGCAGCTCGTTGCGCGAGCGCGGACGCATGGGTCGGTTCTCACTTCGCTGATGGTGAAGCTCAACTGCAAGAGTTTCGCGGAGCGTCTGTTCATCCCGGCCTTCATCTTCTTCTTTCAGATGCTGTACCCCTTTGCCTTCGCTAACGATCCGCGCAAGTCCACGGCGGCGGCGGCCGGCGGCTGCATGCTGGTTCGGCGCGACGCGCTCCGCCAAGCGGGCGGCATGGCGGCGATCCGCGGCGCGCTGATCGACGATTGTGCGCTGGCAAAACTTCTCAAGGCGATCGGCCCGATCTGGATCGGATTGACGCAGCGCGTGCACAGCATCCGCGTCTATCCTGCGATCGGCGACATCCGCGCCATGGTCGTCCGCAGCGCCTATGCTCAGCTTCGCTATTCGCCGCCTGTTCTCGCCGGCACGATCATGGGGCTGGCGCTGACTTATCTAGCCCCTGTCGCGTTAACCTTCTTCGCTGGCGGCGTCGCGCAGTTCCTCGGCCTTTTCACTTGGCTGTTGATGGCGTTTGCGTTGCGGCCGACCTTGCGGTTCTACGGGTTGTCGGCGTGGTGGGGATTGGCGCTGCCGGCGATTGCCGCCATTTATATGGCCTTCACGCTCGATTCCGCCTATCAGCATGCGCGCGGACGCGGCGGCATGTGGAAAGGCCGCGCGCAAGCCAATGTTTCGGAATTGCGATGAACAACGCCAATAACAATGACGCCGCCAACTGGCGGTCGGGCAAGGGCCATCGGGACGAGAATTTTCCGGTTGCCTCCTGGCTCATTGCGCGGCGCCATCGCGGCCCGATCCTGGCATTCTACAACTTCGTCCGGACCGCCGACGACATTGCCGACCATCCTGCGCTGCCGCCCGACCGAAAGCTCGCATTACTCGATCGGCTCGACGCGGGGCTGCTCGGCAACAACGATGACGATCCGGTCGCGGTGCGGCTGCGCGGCGAGCTTACCGAGCGCAAGCTTTCGCCCAAGCACGCCCAGGATCTGCTCGCCGCTTTCAAGCTCGACGTGACCAAGCTGCGCTATCGCGACTGGGACGACCTCGTCGGCTATTGCTCGCTGTCGGCCATGCCGGTCGGCCGCTTCGTCTGCGACGTTCACGGTGAGAGCCGATCGGTATGGCCGGCCAACGATGCGCTGTGCGCGGCGCTGCAGATCATCAATCATTTGCAGGACTGCAAGAACGATTACCTTGACCTTGACCGGGTTTACGTCCCGCTCGATGTGCTCACTGCCGCAGGTGTCGGTGTCGAGGCCTTGAACGGCACGCGTGCGTCGCCGGCGTTGCTCGGCTGCCTGCATAAGCTTGCCGAACGCGCCGAGCGGCTGCTGACCAAGAGCGATGTGTTTTCAGGCCTGATCGACGACTGGCGCCTCGGCCTCGAAGTGTCCGTCATCAACACGTTGGCGCATCGCCTGACGCGCGTGCTGAGGACAAGCGATCCGCTCTGCGACCGCGTTCATCTGAAAATGCCCGCCGTCGCCGGTCTGACGCTTGTCGGCGCCATTGCCGGCGCATCGCGACGTCTCGGGCGGCGCCGCTCCGCCGCCTCGCGCAAACCGCGGGGTGCGTAAGTGAACGCGCAATCCTCTCCAGCGGCAAAGCGCGCCTCCGGCAGCTCGTTTTACAGCGGCATGCGAATCCTGCCGGCGCCGCAACGCGAGGCCATGTTCGAGATTTATTCGTTCTGCCGCGCGGTCGACGACATCGCCGACGATCCGGGACCGCGCGACGCGCGGCGCGCGCAGTTGCTGCAATGGCGCGCCGATATCGACGCGCTCTATGCCGGATCGCCGCCGCAACAGCTCTTCGGGCTGGCGCGGGCGGTCAAACAATTCGATCTGCAACGCGACGATTTTCTCGCCGTCATTGACGGGATGGAGATGGATGTGGTCGCGGATATCCGCGCGCCGGATCGCGCGACGCTCGCGTTTTACTGCGACCGGGTCGCGTGCGCAGTCGGGCGCTTGTCGGTGCGTGTGTTCGGTATGGAGCGCAAGGCGGGTTTGGCGCTCGCCGATCATCTCGGCCGCGCGCTGCAGCTCACCAACATCTTGCGCGACCTCGACGAGGATGCGGCTCTGGGGCGTCTTTATCTGCCGCGCGAGGCGTTGCGCGATTGCGGGATCATCAGCACCGATCCGGTCGTCGTGCTGGCAAACCCGATGCTCGGCACCGCCTGTGCCGAGATCGTCTCGGAAGCGAAGGCCCACTTCCGCGCGGCCGGCGCTATCATGGCGCAAAGTCCGCGCCGCGCGGTACGCGCACCGCGCATCATGGGCGAGGCCTATGGCCTCATTCTCGACCGTCTGGTCGGGCGCGGTTTTGCGCCGCCGCGGCCGCCGGTACGCCTGCCGCGGGTGCGCATTCTGCTCATCGTGTTCCGTAATCTGTTCTGATGGCTGGAACGGTCCATATCATCGGCGCCGGGCTGTCCGGCTTGTCCGCTGCGCTGAAGCTAGCCGCGCGCGGCGAGCGCGTCGTCGTGCACGAAGCCACCGCATTCGCCGGCGGACGATGCCGCTCCTATCACGACGCCACGCTGGCCATGACGATCGACAACGGCAATCATCTTTTGCTCTCGGGCAATCACGCCGCGCTCGACTACCTGCGCGACATCGGCGCGGAAGGGCAACTGATCGGGCCGAAGGCGGCCGAATTTCCCTTTGTCGACCTTGTCGACCGTCGGCGCTGGACGCTGCGATTCAACCACGGCCGCCTGCCGTTGTGGATTTTCGATTCCACGCGGCGAGTGCCGGGAACGCGCCCGCTGAATTACCTGGCGCTGGCGCGGCTGTTATGGGCGCCTCACGGCAAGAGCGTCGGCGAAGTCATCGCCTGCGATGGTCCGCTCTATCGGCGGCTGGTCGAGCCGCTTCTTCTTGCGGCACTTAATATCGATCCGCCGCAAGGATCGGCCAAGCTGGCGGGCGCCGTGATCCGCGAGACGCTGGCCGCCGGCGGTCAGGCCTGCCGGCCGCTGATCGCGCGCGACGGCTTGGGACCGACGCTGATCGAGCCGGCGCTGGCATGCCTTCGGCAGCGCGGCGCCACGGTTCGTCTGGAGCATCAGTTGCGGGGCATGCGCTTTGCGGCCGACCGGGTCGAAGCGCTGGATTTCGGCGAGGCCGTTGTGCTGAGCGCGGATGATGCCGTGATTCTCGCGGTTCCACCCTACGCGGCTTCGTCGCTGCTGCGCGGCCTCGCCGTGCCGACCGAGTTTCGCGCCATCGTCAATGCCCATTTCCGCATCGATCCGGCGGCCGGGCAGCCGCCGATCGTTGGCGTGCTTAACGGAACGACGCAATGGATCTTTTCGTTTCCCGGCCGGGTTTCCGTGACCATCAGCGCCGGTGATCGGCTCATTGATACGGCGCGAGACGTGCTCGCCAAAACGATCTGGAATGAGATTGCGAGCGTGACCGGCCTGACCGGCGATCTGCCGCCATGGCAGATCGTGCGCGAGCGGCGCGCGACCTTCGCCGCCACGCCGGCGCAGGACGCCAAGCGGCCGGGCGCCGCCACGCAATGGCGTAATCTCGTGCTCGCGGGAGATTGGACTAGTACCGGGCTGCCGGCGACCATCGAAGGAGCGATCCGCTCCGGCAATCGCGCCGCCGAGATTGTCGCGCTGCGCCCCGCTGCGAGCCGCCAATGAATGATGCCTTGACCATGGACCGCGATCTCGATCGCTCGATCGATCGGGCGACGAATGCGCTGTTAGCTGGGCAGCACGACGACGGCCATTGGCTGTTCGAACTGGAAGCCGATGCCACCATTCCGGCGGAGTATGTGCTGTTGCGCCATTATCTGGGCGAGCCGGTCGATCAGGCGCTCGAGGCGAAGATCGCGGTTTATCTGCGCCGGATTCAGGGCGCGCACGGCGGCTGGCCGCTATTCGCGGACGGCGATCTCGACGTCAGCGCGACCGTAAAGGCCTATTTCGCGCTCAAGATGATCGGCGATTCCGTCGATGCCGACCATATGCGCCGTGCCCGCGAAGCACTGCGGGCGCGCGGTGGCGCCGAGCGATGCAACGTGTTCACGCGCATCATGCTGGCGCTGTTCGGGTTTGTTCCCTGGCGCGCGGTGCCGGTGATGCCGGTTGAGATCATGCTGCTGCCGAAATGGTTTCCGTTCCATCTCGACAAGATCTCGTACTGGAGCCGCACGGTCATCGTCCCGCTGCTGGTGCTGATGACGAAGAAGCCGGTTGCACGCAACGCCAAGGGCGTGCGTATCGACGAGCTTTTCATCGAACCGCCGCTGGCACTCGGTCCCGCCCCGAAGGCGCCGCAACAGAAGGCGTCGTGGTTTTGGTTTTTTCGCGCCGTCGACAATGTTTTGCGGGCGGTCGAGCCGCTTTTTCCGAAAGCAATGCGGCGGCGCGCCATCGACCGTGCGGTCGCGTGGGTGAGCGAACGGCTTAACGGCGAGGACGGACTCGGCGCGATTTTCCCCGCCATGGCCAACAGCGTGATGATGTTCGCGGCGCTGGGGATTGCGGAGAGCGATCCGCGGCGCGCGATCGCGCGCAAATCGATCGAGAAACTTCTCATCGTACAGGCGCACGAGGCTTATTGTCAGCCTTGCGTGTCGCCGATCTGGGACACGAGCCTCGTCTGTCACGCGCTGATGGAGGCGGGCGGCGAGAGCACCATGACGCCGGTCCGCAAGGGCCTCGACTGGCTCGTGCCCGAGCAGATTCTCGAGGTGCGCGGCGACTGGACCGCGCGGCGCCCTGGCCTGCGTCCCGGCGGCTGGGCCTTTCAATATGCCAACCCGCATTATCCCGATGTCGACGACACCGCCGTGGTCGCCATGGCGATGGATCGTTTTCAGAGCGATTTCGGGAAGAAAGACTATCGCGACGCCTTGGCGCGCGCGCAGGAATGGATCGTCGGCATGCAAAGTCGCAATGGCGGCTGGGGCGCCTTCGATGCCGACAACGAATATTATTATTTGAACAACATTCCGTTCGCCGATCATGGTGCGCTGCTCGATCCGCCGACCGAGGACGTGAGCGCGCGCTGTCT
>JBOHIU010000005.1:0-7170 GCA_050725855.1 Xanthobacteraceae bacterium
CCGGCCGTCAGCATGATCCACGGATAGGCGATGAGCAATGCGAAGGACACCACCACCACCACGATGAGCGGCCCGACCAATTCCGGCGTTACCCGCGTGCCGACCCGTTTGCCGGAAAAGACCGGCAGCCGCGACACCATCAGCGAGGCGATGACGAGCGTGTAGATAAGCATCAGCCACGTCAGAACCGCGGAGCGAGGAAGACCAAGGAACGACGCATAGATCGGCAGCAGCACGGTAATGGCGCCCGCCGGCGCAGGCATGCCAACGAAGAAATTGCTGGCCCAGGCGGGCTGGTCCGGATCATCCAGCATCACATTGAACCGGGCGAGACGCAGGCCCGCGCAGATGGCAAACACCATGGCGGCGATCCAGCCGACCGACTTCAACTCATGCAGTCCCCAAAAGTACAGGACGAGCGCCGGCGCCACGCCGAAATTGACGAAGTCGGATAGGCTGTCGAGTTCGGCGCCAAACCGCGAGGTCCCCTTCAGAAAGCGGGCCAGCCGGCCGTCCACCGCGTCGAGGATGGCGGCGAAAACGACCGCCGCCAGCGCCAGACCGTAACGGTTCTCGAATGCCAGTCGAATGGCGGTGAGCCCGGCGCACAGCGCCAGCAAGGTGACGACGTTCGGCACCAGAATGCGCACCGGAATGCGGCGAAAGCGCCGCCGTCGCAGGCGCGGCCCGCGCCGGCGATCGAAACGGGATTGATGTACGGTCATGGCGGCAATATAGCGTTTTTCAGCTTGGGCTGCCATCGCGCGCCAGTGGGACACTGGTCGGCCATTACGACACGCGGAAAGTGCGCCCCGGCTCGGCCGACCTGAAATCCGCCAGCACGGTTTCGCCGGCAAGCGTAGTCTGTCCTTCGGCGACCAGCGGGCGCGTTCCTTCGGGCAGATAAACATCAACCCGCGAGCCAAAGCGGATCATGCCGATGCGCTGGCCGGCCGCAACCGCGTCGCCCTCGCGCGCGAACGGAACGATGCGCCGCGCCACGAGCCCCGCGATCTGGATCACGGCGATGCGCGCGCCGGTATTGGCGGCAATCACGAAGGCGTTGCGCTCGTTGTCCTCGCTCGCCTTGTCGAGATCGGCGCTGAAAAACCTGCCGGCGCGATAGACGACGCGCTCGATGCGGCCGCTGACCGGGCTGCGGTTGATGTGGCAATTGAACACGCTCATGAAGATCGAAATGCGCGGCAGCGATCGCGCACCGAGCGCAAGCTCCCGCGGCGGCACGGCATTGACCACCTGGCTCACCCGGCCGTCCGCCGGCGCCACCACGACGCCGTCGCGCACCGGCGTCACGCGCTGCGGGTCGCGAAAGAAATACGCGCACCACAGCGTGGCGACGGTGCCGAGCCAGCCGAGCGGCGACCACAGCCAGAACAGGATCAGGCTGACAAGCGCAAAACCGCCGACGAAAGGATAGCCTTCCGGATGGATCGGCGAAAATTGCGAGCGGATGGATTTGACGATGGACATTGAGTTAGGGATGATCGCCACGTTTCTCCTCTCCCCATTGGGGAGAGGGTGGCTCGCATAGCGCGCCGAGAGAGCGGCATTCTTCCAAAGCCATCCAGATCATCTCTAAGGCTGCATTGCCATTTTTCAGCACGTCATTGTTCCAAAAGCGCATCACCTTGAAGCCTTGCTTATCCAGCCAAGCGTCGCGACGTTTATCACGATCTCTCAGAATGTTGCCCGCCATCGAGTTCGATAATCCCGGATTGGCCTTCGGCCGATCCACCCTCTCCGCGCCGGGGAGAGGCGACAGCATGCTTCTTTTACGGAACTCGTTACGGCGTAGCGTGCGCAATTGCGACAAGCTCCTCTTCCACATCCGGCGGATTGCGGTTGGGGGGCTGTCGCCCCTCTCCAGTCTCGTCCTCGTCGCCGACTTCCGCGAGAATTTGCCGCGCCATCTGCGCCTCGCGCTGGCGGTTCCACATGCTGGCATAGAGACCGCCCTGGGCAAGCAGTTGCTCGTGCGTGCCGCGCTCGACGAGCATGCCCTTGTCGAGCACCAGAATCTGATCGGCGCCGACGATGGTGGAGAGCCGGTGCGCGATGACGAGCGTGGTGCGGTTCCGGGCGACGCGGTCGAGCGCGTCCTGAATATCCCTCTCAGTATGGCTGTCGAGCGCCGAGGTAGCCTCGTCGAGCACGATAATGGGCGGCCCCTTGAGGATGGTGCGGGCGATGGCGACGCGCTGTTTTTCGCCGCCGGACAGTTTCAGACCGCGCTCGCCGACCTCGGTGTCGTAGCCCTTGGGCGTGTGGCGGATGAAACCGTCGATCTGGGCAAGACGCGCCGCCTCCTCGACCTCTTCGTCGCCGGCATCCCAGCGGCCATAGTGGATGTTGTAGCGAATCGTATCGTTGAACAGCACGGTGTCCTGCGGCACCATGCCGATCGCGGCGCGGAGCGAGGCCTGTGCGACGTCTCGGACGTCTTGCCCATCGATCAGAATGCGGCCGCCGGTCACGTCGTAAAAGCGGAACAGAAGCCGCGAGATTGTCGATTTGCCGGCACCCGAAGGCCCGACGATGGCGACTGTGTGCCCGGCGGGCACCTCGAAGCTCAAGCCCTCCAGGATTGGCCGCGCGGGTTCGTAGGCAAAGGACACGTTATCGAAGCGAATGGTGCCGCCCCGAACCTGCAGTTTCTGCGCGCCCGGGCGATCCAGGATTTCGGGCTTGCGGTCGAGCATCGTGAACATGTTCTCGATATCGATGATCGCCTGTTTGATCTCCCGGTAGACCATGCCCATGAAATTGAGCGGCTGGTACAACTGAATCATCAGCGCGTTGATCATGACGAAGTCGCCGACGGTGTTGGTATGGCGCTCGATGCCGTAGGCGCACATTACCATCGCGGCGCAAAGCCCGATCGTGAAAACAATGGCCTGTCCGGCATTGAGTACGGTCAGCGACTCGTAGGCCCGGACGCTCGCATCCTCGTAGCGCGCCATGGAGCGGTCGTAGCGCTGCGCTTCGCGCGCATCGGCCGAAAAATATTTGACCGTCTCGTAGTTGAGCAGCGAATCGATCGCCTTGGCGTTGGCGTCGTTATCGCTCGCGTTCATGTCGCGGCGGATGTTGATGCGCCACTCGGTCGCGTACAGCGTGAAGCCGATGTAGAGCGCGACGGTCAGCAGCACCACGACGAGATAACGCCAGTCGAAATGCGCCAGCAGGACCCAGGCGACGAGTACGAGTTCGACGATCGTCGGCGCCAATTGCAGCAGCACAAGGCGCACGATGGTCTCGATGGCGTCGCGCCCGCGCTGCAGGATGCGCGTCAACCCGCCGGTCCGCCGCTCCAGATGAAAGCGGAGCGAGAGCAGATGCATGTGCTCGAACGAGCGCATGGCGAGCCGGCGCACGGCATTCATCGCCACCTTGGCGAAAATGGCATCGCGCGACTGGGTGAGGAGCGCCATGAGGATGCGCATGCCGCCATAGGCGATCGTCATCATCACCGGCGTCGCCAGCGCCCAGGCAAGGACGTCGTCCGGTCCGAGCGGCGCCGTACCGTGGCCGGCGAGCGCATCGGTCGCCCACTTGAAGGTAAACGGCACCGCGACCGTGGCGAGCTTGGCGGCGAAGATCAGCGCCATGGCGATTATGACGCGCGATTTCAGGTCGCGGCGATCGGACGGCCAGATGTAGGGCCACAAATGCACCAGCGTCGACAACAGCGCCCCACGATCGGCGCTGAACTCTCGCTTGAGGCCATGCGAGGAATGATGGAAATCAGTCATCGACAGAGGAATCCGAAAATAGCGGCGATCACGCCGCCTGCGTCATATAGAGCGTATCGCCGGGCTTCGCACCCGCGCGCCTTCGCAAAGCGCTTGCGGCGGGCCCGAATCGAGGCCACATCTAGCGTTCGACGAGAAAGACTCAATGAGCAAAATCAATGCGCTGTGCGTTTATTGCGGATCGAGCCCAGGAACCGACCCTGCCTTTGTGGCCGCAGCGCAAGGGTTTGGCAAAATCCTGGCCGACAACGGTGTCCGGCTGATCTACGGCGGCGGTTCGGTCGGGTTGATGGGCGCCCTCGCCCAGGCGGTGCTCGATCATGGCGGCCAGGTCACCGGTGTCATTCCGGAATTTCTGACCAAGCGGGAGCGGCCGCAGCGGCTGCCGCAGGAGCTTGTCGTCACGCCCGACATGCACGCGCGCAAGCGCACGATGTTCGATCGCGCCGACGGTTTCGTCGCTTTGCCGGGCGGCCTCGGGACGCTGGAGGAGGTGGTCGAGCAACTCACCTGGGCGCAGCTCGGCCGTCATAAGAAGCCAATCCTGATTGCCAACGTCAACGGCTATTGGGACCCGCTGCTCACCCTGGTCGATCATATGCGGGCCGTCAAATTTGTGGCCTCGGCGCTGAGCGTGGATTTTCTCGTCGCCGATCGGATCGAGGACATCCTGCCGAAAATGCGCGAGG
Source organism: Xanthobacteraceae bacterium (assembly GCA_050725855.1). Classification (GTDB taxonomy): domain Bacteria; phylum Pseudomonadota; class Alphaproteobacteria; order Rhizobiales; family Xanthobacteraceae; genus BOG-931. Next base: position 4,463 of record JBOHIU010000005.1, read on the forward strand.
CTGCACGCGACGTCGCCGAAGCCGAGAAGGCGATGGCCCTGCCGGCCGAGCGGCTGTGAGCTGTCATTCCGGGACCGAGCGCAGCGAGGAGCCCGGAATCCATACTCACGAAAAGAGCCGAACAATTTCCGCCTTGGGTGTCTCCGCTCGTACACCGGTGATTATGGATTCCGGGCTCGCCGCTTTGCAGCGCCCCGGAATGACGATCAATCCCGCAAGAACGTCACCGCTTCGATGCGGTTGCCGTCCCAGTCGCGGATGAAGGCGGCGTGATAGTACTCGGAGTATTGCGGCCGCTTGCCGGGCGCGCCATCGGACTTGGCGCCGGCCGAGAGCGCGGCCGTATGAAAGGCATCGACCGCGACAATGTCCGGCGCGCGCAAGCAGACGTGTAAGCCGCTGTCGTTCGGCTGCGGTTTGAGGTTTGAGCGCTCATTGAGCCAGAACTCCGGATAACTCTTGCCGTAGCCAACCGTGTGCGGTGCCTCGCGCAGGCGCGTCATGCCGAGCGGCTTGAGCACCACGTCGTAGAATCGCGCCGATGCCTTCAACTCACGAACGGGAATCGAGATGTGGTCGATCATGAGAGCCCCCGCAAAATTCCCAATACGTCATTCCGGGGCCCTGTTTACTTCACGCCGGCGCACCGGATTTAATCAGCTTGTAGACGATCGAATCCATCAGCGCCTGGAATGACGCGTCGATGATGTTGGACGAAACGCCGATCGTGGTCCAGTGCTCGCCCGCTTCGTCGGCGCTCTCGATCAGCACGCGGGTGATGGCCTCGGTGCCGCCGTCGAGAATACGCACGCGATAATCGGTCAGCCGCAGGCCGTCGATGTATTTCTGATACTTGCCCAAGTCCTTGCGCAGCGCCACGTCGAGCGCGTTGACCGGACCGTTGCCTTCCGCGGCGTTGATCAGCGTCTCGTCGCCGATCCTGACCTTGACCACGGCGGTGGTCAGCACCTCGCCGCCGTTGTGGCCGCGCTGCTCCACCTTCACGTCGAAATAATTCACGTCAAAGAATTTCGGCACCGTGCCCAGCATGCGCCGCGCCAACAGTTCGAACGAGGCGTCCGCCGCCTCGTAGGCGTAGCCGATGGTCTCGCGCTCCTTGATCTCGTCGAGGAGCCTGACCACGCGCGGATCGTCCTTGCCGGCGGCGAGCCCGATGCGCTCGAGTTCGGACAACACGTTGGCCTTGCCGGCCTGATCCGAGACCAGAACTTTCCGCTTGTTGCCGACGGTCGCCGGCGGCACATGTTCGTAACTCTCTGCCTCGTCGCGGCCGGCGTTCAACTCTTTCATGATCGCCGACGCATGAATGCCGGCCTTGGTGGCGAACGCGCTCTCCCCCACATAGGGCGCGTAACGGTTAGGCGCGCGGTTGAGCACCTCCTCAAGCTTGTGAGAGACCCGGGTGATCCTTCGCAACGCCTCATCGGATACGCCGATCTCGTATTTCTCGGAAAAATCCGGCTTGAGTTTCAGCGTTGGAATGATCGAGGTGAGATTGGCATTGCCGCAACGCTCCCCGAGGCCGTTAAGCGTGCCCTGAATCTGCCGCGCGCCGGCGCGCACCGCGGCAAACGAATTGGCGACTGCCTGTTCGGTATCGTTGTGCGCATGGATGCCGACATGATCGCCGGAAATTTTGGCGCAGACCTCGCCGACGATCCGCTCCACTTCGTGCGGCAGCGTGCCGCCGTTGGTGTCGCAGAGCACGATCCAGCGCGCGCCCTCCTCGTAAGCGGCCAGCGCGCAAGCCAGCGCATAGACCGGCTTGGCCTTATAGCCGTCGAAAAAATGTTCGCAATCGAGCAGCACCTCGCGCCCCCTCGCCTTCGCCGCGCGAACGCTGTCGCGGATCGAGGCGAGATTTTCCTCCTCGGTGGTCTCGAGCGCCACGCGCACGTGATAATCCCACGACTTGGCGACAAAGCAGATGGCGTCGGCCTCGGCATCGAGCAGTGCGACCAGACCCGGATCGTTCGACGCCGAGCGGCCGGGCCGCCGCGTCATGCCAAAGGCGGTGATCTTGGCGCGCGACTGGCGCCGCGTTGCAAAAAGGGCGGTGTCGGTCGGATTGGCGCCCGGGTAGCCGGCCTCGACGTAATCGACGCCGAGGTCGTCAAGCAAAGCCGTGATCGCGATTTTATCGGCCAGCGTGAAATCGACGCCATTGGTCTGCGCTCCGTCGCGCAGCGTGGTATCGAACAAATAAAGCCGCTCGCGCGGGGACCGGGCATCCTCGCGCTTCATTGCAAGGTCCCCGTCTGCGGCGAGAGCGTCTTGGTCATGGAGGTGTTGGCGAGCCATTCGCCGGCCAGCGAGAGGGTATTGCGGGTGCGGGCGACAAAGCCGCGCTTCTCGAAAAAGCCGCGCGCGCTGTCGCTCGCCTCAACGCTGAGTTCCTTGCTGCCGCGGCCCGCGGCGAGCTTTTCCAGCGCGTCGGCGAGCATCGCGCCCGCCCCCTGCCCGGCCGCGATCGGATGCACGTAGAGCATGTCGATCTTTTTGTTGTCGGCAAGCGAGGCAAAGCCGACCGCCGCGCCATCGAACGTCGCAACCAGCGTCAGTTCGCCGGCGAGCCTTTCGCCAAACTCTTCCTCGTCGTCGGCCGCTGACGCCCAGGCTTCCTGCTGCGCCTCGCTGTAATCGTCGCCGGTCAATTCGCCGATGCTGGCGCGGAAAATCTCGGCGAG
>JBOHIU010000006.1:0-12567 GCA_050725855.1 Xanthobacteraceae bacterium
GCCCTCGGTAGTGCTCATGGTCACGGCCGGCCAGCCCCAAAATACCCCTGGCCAGACGTCGAACGGCAGAGTTCTTGGGACCGGGCGGCCCGATATTAACGGGGCGCCATGTCGTCGGATTACCTAGGACCTGGCGATTGAACTCAGGGCCGATGGCAACTACAAACGCTCTAGAGTTACCTCTTGTAGGCAGGCGTGGATACGGAAGCGTGACGAATGCCCCGTATGCGGCAAAACTCCGAGCTACTGCCTGGAGGGGATCGCGTAAGAAGCGCAAATACCAAAGCGCAGCCGCAGCCCCCTGAATTACCTCGGGTACATCTACCCGATTCAGCCTATGCACGTTTCTACACCACGACTGCGCGGATTTTTATCGCCGAAGCGAGGTAGAACGTGTGCCGTGTCCAATTACGACAGACCGGCGACACATGACCTAGCCCCGCGGCCGATCACCCCGCGTCCCCCGACAAAATTAATAGTCGCACACCGTTATGAGACGTGCAATCATCGGAAAACCTGTCCTCCGATAGCTGTGGCAGTGGAGGCGTCGCGCGTTTGCCACAACGTAAGGCGGTCAGTCCGAGACCACAAAAAGCTTCACTGTTTATTGCAGCGCAAAAGGACGCGAATGGCACGTCGCGAACAATCGCTGCAGTGCAATAAAGTGTCGCGATCGGAGGCATAGCGGACATTCCAGCAGTTGCCCGTCTGATTGATGACGGCCTATTTACAAAGGAACTGGATCGATCAGCGTCTGATCATCATCGCTGGCCCGCGAGCTGTTCACTCGCTTCGACACTGGCCATTTTTGCAAAAAATCGTTCGGCGCCGGTTTCAATAATTCGATGCCTGCCTCTGCTTGGAGCCATGGCTCAAAGTCCTTTTCAGCAAGCAGCACTGGCATCCGGTCATGAACCTCCGCCAGAAAATCATTTGGCTCGGTAATTATCATCGTGCACGACTTGAGCGGCTTTCCCGTCTCCGGACTTTTCCATTCGTCCCATAACCCGGCGACTGTGAGCGCCGGTGAGCCGTCGCGCGCTGTGAAGTACCAAGGCTGCTTGCCGCTTGGTGTGTTCTGCCACTCGAAATAACCTGACACTGGTATGAGGCAGCGCGTGCGCTTGAACGGTCCGCGGAAGAACGGTTTGGTCGCCACCGTTTCAGCCCGTGCATTGAACGTCGCGAGCCTCAATTCTTTGAGCGGCTTCGACCACCACGACGGAATGAGGCCCCACCGCATGGGCACGAGCGCGCGTTTGCCGTCATGGCCGACGATCGTGTCGATGGTCGTTGTCGGGCAAACGTTGTAGCGAGGACGCGTATTCACCGCCGGCTGATCCAACGTGAGTCGGTAGAGCCTGACGATTTCTTCCCAAGTCAGCTTATAGGTGGCGCGCCCGCACATGACCGACAACATATAGCGGTACTTGACGACCGCGCCCACCCACGGCCGAATCGTCCCCATGGGCTTCAACAAGCGCCGGATGGAATCAGAGCGTTCAGCAACCGCCGCGAACGAGGCCGAGGCTCGGCGGAAGCTGGGACGGCAGATCATTGAGGATTCGGAGCGCTTAATCGAAGTGTGGAACGCTCGGCAAGAGGGTCACATGCCGATGCTGTTCTCACCCACAATCGGCGCCGCGATCACCGCGCGGTATTGGTTTCTGTGGGTACGCTGTCCCGCGTGCCGAACGATCAACGCAATCGACCTACGCACGCTCGATCGACACCGCGATGCGACAGTGACGAGCCTCATTCCGCGCTCTCGTGCCGATCATGCCGACCGAACTCGCCGTTTGCCGAGCCCGTGCGCTTGTCGAGGACCAGCATCGCCGACGAAATGCGGATCGAACACACTCGTCGAGTGCTCGGTGAGTAAGGGCGAGCTGGGGCTCTGGGAGGCTCCCAGCTCTCGGCTTTTTCATCGCAGGATCGGCGTACAAAGTTACTTCCGAGAACGGCATTTATCGGAAGTAACGCGGCGCGGTTTGCAGTCTCGCCGATTGTCTCCCCTCGTATCGGCGAACGCCACTGCTCCGAAGGTTCTGTACGCCTTCGCGCCTCGATCGGCGGGGCGTTTTGCGACATGGGCGACCGCATGGGCCAAGTTCAAAATATCAGGAAAATATAAATGATTTCAAAGTGAAATGGCGGAAGGGGTGAGATTCGAACTCACGAGGGAGCGTAACCCCCTGCCGGTTTTCAAGACCGGTGCCTTAAGCCACTCGGCCACCCTTCCGGATTCGCCTGCCGCCATACCCGAAGCGTATTGTCGCAGCAACGCTGGCATGAGCTATGCTGGCGCAATCAGCATTATAGTCGGTTGCGGGAGGCCGATTAAGACTGCTAAGGCCGCCGCCACAACGGGGGAGCGTGATGCTTAAGGCCGGTGCGCATTTCGTTGGTTTGCTCTTGATCGGCTTGTGCGGCCTCGGCAGCCCGGCCCAGGCGCAGGATTTCTATAAGGGCAAGACGCTTACCATCGTGGTCGGCTTTTCGCCCGCGGGCGGCTACGATAGTTATGCCCGCGTGCTCGCCCACCACATTGGCGACCATATTCCCGGCAAGCCGACGATTATCGTGCAAAACATGCCGGGGGCGGGCAGCCTGACGTCAGTACGCTATCTCGATCTCACCGCGCCCAAGGACGGCACGGTGATGACGATCTTCAACCCCGGCCTGGTGACACAATCCATCGTCCAGCCCGATCGGGTCCGGCTCGATTTCCGTAAATTTTCGTGGGTCGGCGTCGTCACGCCGGACTTCCGCGTCTGCTACGGCTACGGGCCGAACGGCATCAAGAGCTGGGGCCAGTTGATCCACGGCGGCAAGCAATTCATCATCGGCTCGACCGGCAAGGGCTCGGGCAATTACATCAACGGAGCCACGCTGCGGATCTTGTTTCACGCGCCGGTCAAGCAGGTGCTCGGCTTCCCCGGCAGCGCCGAGCAGCGACTGGCGATCGAGCAGGGTGAACTCGACGGCGATTGCGGATCCTACAGTTCCATTCCGATCGATTGGATCAACAAGGGCTTCGTGCATGCCTTTGTCCGCTTCATCCAAAAAAAGCCGCCGGAAATTCCGGATAGCGCAGTCTTCATAGGCACCTTCGCCACCAGTGACGCGCAGCGACAATTGCTGCGCGTCCTCGACGGCGGCGACGAGGTCGGCCGGCCGTTCATCATGTCGAAGCAGGTGCCGGCGGACCGCTTGGCCATTCTTCGCAAGGCGTTTGACGACACCATGAAGGATTCGGCGTTTCTCGCCGATATGGCCAAAGAACAGCTTCCGGTGCATCCCATTACGGGGCAGGAAGCGGAGAAGATCGTCGGCGAATTGACCAGCGTTCCGGCCAATATCGTCGCCCAGGCAAAGCCGATCTATCAGTGAGCTTCCAGCCGTGCTGAGATCACCACCAGTTAGCATCGCTGGGTCGGTTCCCGGCGGCTTCTGACGTGTCAAGTGCCGTTGTCGTTCCTCGACGCGAAACCTCCCATTCACTATGGCGGGGGCCCAGCCCATTCGTGCCACAATGTAACCACGCTAGAATCTGATAGGTTATCAGGGTGCGGGGTCGGGGAATGATGCGGCGGCGGGCCAGCGCGGCATTCAGTCGATTTGCGGGACTGAGGCGGTTCGCGCCGGTAGGCGCTTGCGCCGTTTTGTCTCTTTTGCTCACCCATTGCTCAAGCTCGAACATTAATGCGCAATACGGCGTAGTGCCTAGCCCGCGGGTGGTCGATCTGGGAGAGCCGGTCCCCAAAGGGGGCGGCACCTATCGGGTCGGTGCGCCTTATGTAGTCGCCGGCCGCACGTACGTGCCGAAATACGATCCGCACTACAAAGCCGAGGGGCTGGCCTCCTGGTACGGCGACGATTTCTATGGTCGTTACACCGCGAACGGCGAAATATTCGATATGAACAGCATCTCGGCAGCACATCCGACCATGCCCTTGCCGAGCTATGCGCGGGTGACAAATCTCCAAAATGGCCGTTCGCTCATCGTGCGGGTCAACGATCGCGGACCATACGCGCACGATCGAATCATCGACTTGTCGGTACGTGCGGCCAAGCTGCTGCGCTTCTACCGCCGCGGCACGGCCCCGGTTCGTGTCGAGTATATCGGACCGGCCCCGCTCCGGGGGTCCGACGACAACATGTTGGCGAGCACCTTGCGTGAGGACGGGCCGGCGCGCTTCTCCAAAGACGTCAGACTTGCCAGGGGACCGATTTTCCCGCCGAGCCCATCGCCACCCCGGCGCGACGAGGTTCTCGCAAGCGCTTCCGGTCAGTATCGCTCCATCGATCCGCAGCCGCCCGGTCCGGCAGTCGACCTGAGAGCGACTTCCTATGCCGATCCGGCCGGTATGGACGGGACCGCGCAGGTTCTCAATGGCCGGGGTTTGTATTAATCCGCACACGGATTTGCGAGGAGCGCGCCGGCGAATCATTTCTGACTGCGCCAGTTCCGCTCGCGCAGGATGGGGACGCGGGACTTGTGGACGTCCTTCCCCGCGTGGCGCCGGCTCGCATATTTCTGCCGTGCAAGCTTGCTATGAAAGCCGCGAAGAAGTGGGGATTGCAGATGCGGGGACTTGGCTTAGCGGACCGATCCATCCGTTTGGCTGCAGCCAGCGCCCTGGCCGCGATCACGATGTGTTGGCTGATGGCAGCCGGCATTATCGCGTCCCGCGCGGCGCCAAGCCTGACCGGAAGCGGCAAAACCAACACCTTTCAGACTAGCGTCCCCAACGCCATCCTGATCGATGCGCAAAGCGACAGCGTCCTGTTCGAGAAGAATGCCGACCAGCCGGTAGAACCGGCAAGTCTCGCCAAACTCATGACGCTCGAATACGTGTTCCACGAGCTCAAGCAGGGGCGGCTAAAGCTCGACGACCAATTTACCATCAGCGAAAACGCCTGGCGCAAGGGTGGAGCACCGTCGCACGGCTCGACCATGTTTGCCGCAATCCACAGCCAAATCGATCTGGCTGATCTTATTCAGGGCATCATCGTCGATTCCGCAAACGATGCCTGCATCGCGATCGCCGAGAAGCTCGCCGGGGGCGAGGCGGCCTTCGGCCAAATGCTGACCGAGCGCGCCCGCGAAATCGGACTCGCGCATTCGACTTTCACGAACTCGACAGGATATACGGATCCCGGCCTGCGCGTGACCGTGCATGACCTTGCCGAACTGTCCCGTTACATCATCCAGGCTTATCCGCAGTACTATTCGTATTTTGCGCAGCGCGATTTCACCTGGAACAAGATTCATCAGGAAAACCGCAACCCGTTGCTGGGCATGGGGCTCGGCGCCGATGGATTGAAAACCGGCGACACGCCCGAGGCCGGGTATGGTCTGGCCGGCTCGGCCGTACAGGACGACGTGCGCCTCATCGTCGTGCTGACCGGCGCCAAATCGGAAAAGGAGCGCGCCGAAGAGGCGCGCAAAATGCTCGATTGGGGATTCCACAATTTCCAATCGCGGATTCTGTTCAAAGCGGGGCAAAGCATTGGCTCGGCCAAGGTGTTCAACGGCAGCGAGGGCTATGTACCCCTGGTGGCGGCGGGTCCGGTTCGCGTCATGGTGCCGCGCGACGGCGACGCGGAACTTTCCGCCCGCATCGACTATACAGGCCCTATCCCAGCGCCAATCAGCAAGGGCCAAGCGATCGGTACATTGAAGGTTTGGCGTGGTGACGATCTCGCGCTAGAATTGCCGCTCAAGGCCGCCCGGGATGTCGGCACGGGCAGCATGTCGCAACGTGCCATGGATGGTGCGGCAGAGTTGATGATCGGCTTGTTTCGCGCCGGCATAAGCCGACTGTGAGCGCGGACCTCCCGGCAATCGGCCGGTATCCCCGGGCCGGTCCTTTTCCTATATTGTTTTCAGTTCACGCCACGCTTGCGTTTCGAGGCTTGAGACATTGACCGCAATGAGCCGGCAGATCAGTGGAAGCGTCACCGAGGTTGACGCCGGTCGGCCAGGTCGTAGTCCTCGGCAGGCGGCGCATCACCGGGGAAAATTCATTACATTCGAAGGCGGGGAAGGCACCGGCAAATCAACCCAGGCAGCCATGTTGGCGATGCGCCTGGAATCCCTGGGAATTGCCGCATTGCTCACCCGCGAGCCCGGCGGTTCGCCAGGGGCGGAGATCATCCGACACGTGCTGTTGTCGGGTGCGGCGAAGCCGCTGGGGCCCGAGGCAGAGGCGATCCTGTTTGCGGCGGCACGCGAGGACCACGTCAAATGTGCGATCGAGCCGGCGCTGCAGGTCGGTAAATGGGTCATTTGTGACCGTTTCGCCGACTCTACCCGTGTCTATCAAGGCGCGCTTGGACAAGTCGATCACAAGTTCATCAAGGCGCTGGAACGCGTTTCCATCGGCGACCTCAGGCCGGACCTCACCTTCGTTCTCGACGTCTCCGTCGAACTCGGACTGGAGCGGGCGGCGCTTCGGCGCAGTGGCCTGAGCCCCGATCGTTTCGAAGCGGAGCAAGTCGACGCGCACGAAAAGCTGCGGGATGCGTATCTGGCGCTTGCCGCCGCGGAACCCAATCGTTGCGTGATCATCGATGCCAGCCAGAACAAGGAAGCCGTCGCCAGACGGTTGTGGGCGGTGGTGAATTCCCGGTTCGATCCCGCCTTGGCGCCTTTGACGGCAGAAAAGCTGGTCTCCTAACGATCGCGTCATGCCGCCGCAAACCGCCGAACAAGAGAGCCTGGAAGCCCCGCATCCCCGCGCGACAACGCTCCTTTTAGGCCATGCATCGGCCGAACGGGAATTACTTGAGGCCTATCGCGGTCGGCGTGTGCCGCACGCGTTTCTGCTTGTCGGCCCCAAGGGCATCGGCAAGGCGACGCTCGCCTACCGGATGGCCCGCTTCGTGTTGGCCCACGCAGACCCGGCGGCCCTCGAGGTCACGGCGGCAACCTCGCTGAACGTTGCGGCCGACAATCCGGTAGCGCGGCGCGTTGCGGCCCAGGCGCAAGGCGATCTGCTCGTGCTTGAGCGCACGCCCAACGACAAAGGCGTGCTCCGCCAACAAATCGCCGTCGACGATGTTCGCCGTACCGTGTCGTTCTTCGGTTCAACGGCTGGAGAGGGCGGTTGGCGCATCGCCGTTGTCGACGCGGTCGACGAACTGAATAGATCAAGCGCGAACGCGCTTTTGAAAGTATTGGAGGAGCCGCCACAACGCGCGCTGCTTCTCCTAGTCAGCCATTCGGCGGCGCGCGTGCCGCCAACGCTACGCTCGCGCTGCCGGATCATGACGTTGCGGCCGCTGGACGAGGCCGAGGTTGCCAAAGCCGCGGCGGCGGCGACCGGCGCCGTGCCTGCAGACCCGCGGATTGTAGCGGCGTCGGCCGCCGCGGAAGGTAGCGTAGCGCGGGCGCTGGCACTCCTGGACGAAGACGCATTGGGGTTACGCGAGCGAGCGCTCGCTCTTCTCGATGAACTGCCGAAACTCGATACCAATGGGCTGCACGCGCTTGGCGACTGTCTTGCCGGCACCGATGCCGCGCCGCTCACGGCCTTCGTCGATACCGTCAATGCCTGGCTGTCGCGGCGCCTCCAGGGCGAGGACGCGGCGCACGACGGCGGCGATCGAGGCGTGGGGCGCGGAGTGACCGGCCGCATGGCACGTCTTGCCGAAGCTTGGGAGCGGGTTAATGCGTCCGCCCGCGACACGGAGATTTACAATTTGGAGCGGAAACCCTTTGTCTTTAGCGTATTCGGCTTGCTTGCCGAGGCCACGCGCGGTTGATACCTATCAACTGACTCGTCATGGCCGGGCATGTCCCGGCCATCCACGTCTTTTCGATCGCAGTGCTTCACATTGGATTACATGACAAAGAAGGCTAGACGGAAGGTTAAGAGCAAAGATCTCCAGCGGGAGCTTGAGCAACCGAGGCCGAAGAAGGCAGCGCGCAAGAGAGCTGCGCTTAAGAAACCGAAAAGTCGTCCTTCCAAGAAAGCTTTGCGCAAGAAGCCGACGCTCAACAGCCGCAATTCTGGATCAAAGAAAGCCGCAGGCAAAAAACCTGCCGCTAAGAAGGTCGGCCCGAAGGTTGCGGTACCTGAAAAACTCAAACCCAAGAAGCCTGCACCAAAGAAAATTGCAGCGCGGAAAACCCCTGCGCAAGGAGCCGTAAAGCAGGGGCGGCCAGCACAAAAACCCTATTATCTCACGACCGCGATTGCCTATCCGAACGGTCCGCCGCATATTGGCCACGCCTACGAGGTGATCGCCACCGATGCGATCGCCCGCTTCATGCGGCTCGACGGCCGCGACGTGTTTTTCCTCACCGGGACCGACGAGCACGGTATCAAGATGTTGCAAACGGCAGCGCGGGAAAAGTTGACGCCCCGCGAACTGGTCGCCCGCAACGTGCCGCGTTTCCAGGCCATGGTGAAGAAGCTTAACTGCTCGAATGACGATTACATTCGCACCACTGAGCCCCGGCATTACCGTTCGTCGGAGGCGATCTGGTCGCGCATGCAGGACGCCGACGACATCTATCTCGACAAATATGCCGGCTGGTATTCAGTCCGCGACGAAGCCTATTACGACGAAAGCGAAACGCGTCTTGACGAAAAGGGTCAGCGCGTCGGCCCGCAGGGCACGCCTGTCGAATGGGTCGAGGAAGAAAGCTATTTCTTCCGATTATCAAAATATGCCGGCAAGCTATTGGATTTGTACGCAAAACATCAGGATTTCGTGCTGCCAAAGGAGCGCATGAACGAGGTTGCGAGCTTTGTCCGTGGCGGGCTGCAAGATCTGTCGATCTCGCGTACGATTTTCGACTGGGGCGTACCGGTCCCGGGCGATCCCAAGCATGTCATGTATGTGTGGGTCGACGCGCTCACCAATTACATCACCGCCGTCGGCTATCCCGATACGCGTTCGGACAAATTCAAAAAATACTGGCCCGCCGACCTGCATGTGATCGGCAAGGATATCGTGCGCTTTCACGCGGTGTATTGGCCGGCGTTCCTGATATCGGCCGGGATCGAAGTGCCGAAGCGAATTTTCTCCCACGGTTTTTTGTTCAATCGCGGGGAAAAAATGTCGAAGTCGGTCGGCAACGTAATCGATCCCTTCGCGCTCGCCGACGCCTATGGGGTCGATCAGTTCCGCTATTTCGTTCTGCGCGCGGTGCCGTTCGGCCAGGACGGTAATTACAGTCACGAAGCCATCGTCAATCGCATCAATGCCGATCTCGCCAACGATCTCGGCAATCTGGCGCAGCGTTCCTTGACCATCGTCGCGCGGCAGTTTGGCGGCGCGTTGCCCAGCCCAGGGCCATTGAGCGCCAACGACCAAGCGATCTTGGCCGCGGCTGACGCGCTGATCACCAAGGTGCGCGAAGCCATGGCGACGCAGCAGCTGCATCAAGTACTCAATGCCGTCTGGGCCGTGGTGGCGGAGGCCAATCGCTATTTCGCCGGCGAAGCACCGTGGGCTTTGGCCAAGACCGATCCGGCACGCCAAGGTACAGTGCTCTATGTGACTGCCGAAGTGCTGCGGCAGATCGCAATCTTGGCACTGCCGTTCATGCCGGAATCGGCCGGCAAGTTACTGGATCTTCTGGCCATATCGGCGAGCGAGCGCTCCTTTGCGTTTCTTGGCGGCTCGCACCGAATCGCGCTGGGCGCGAAGCTGCCGACACCGGCTCCTGTGTTTCCGCGCTATATCGAGCCCGAAGCGCGCGTTGCGCAATAAGCAAATGCTCATCGACAGCCACTGCCATCTCGATTTTCCCGATTTTGCCGCCGAACTCGATGCCGTGGTCGGACGTGCGCGGGCGGCTGGTATTGAGCGCATGGTCACGATCTCGACCCGCGTTCATCGCCATGCCGAAGTGCTGGCAATCGCCGAGCGGTTTCCCGACGTCTTCTGCTCAGTCGGCACGCATCCGCATTACGCCCATGAGGAGCCGGACATAACCCTCGCCGACCTCGTCGCTCGCACGCATGCGCCAAAAGTCGTGGCGCTCGGCGAGGCCGGACTCGACTATCACTACGACAATTCTCCGCGCGAGGGGCAGGAGCGCGGCTTCCGCACGCACATTGCGGCGGCGCGCGAGACCGGTCTACCGCTCGTTATTCACGCGCGCGACGCCGATGATGACACCGCGCGCATTCTCGAAGAGGAAAGCGGGAAGGGCGCCTTCCCGGCCGTACTGCACTGCTTTACCGGCGGTCCCGATCTCGCCCGCCGTGCGATCGCGCTCGGCCATTTCATCTCATTCACCGGCATTCTGACGTTCAAGAATTCAACTGCGTTGCGCGCCATTGCCGCAGAGCTGCCGGCCGACCGTATTTTGGTCGAAACCGATGCGCCGTATCTCGCGCCGGGCCGGCATCGCGGCAAGCGCAACGAGCCGGCCTTTGTGGTCGAGATCGCCAATGTTCTCGCCGAGGTCCGCAGCGTTTCGTTCGACGAGATCGCGCGGCAGACCAGCGAGAATTTCTTTCGTCTCTTCGCTAAGGTGCCGCGCTCCGCGGCGGCGGCCACATGACGCTGAAATTCACCATTTTGGGCTGCGGATCGTCCGGTGGAGTGCCGCGCCCGGCTCTCGGCTGGGGGGCGTGCGATCCCAATAACCCGAAGAACCGACGACGCCGCACCTCGCTTCTGGTGGAGAGATGCGAGGCCGGCGGTGTCACCTGCGCCCTCGTCGACACCTCGCCCGATCTGCGCGAGCAGGTCCTCGATGCCAGAGCCAACCGCCTGGATGGCGTCCTCTATACGCACGAACATGCCGACCATACCCACGGCATCGATGACCTGCGCGCCTTCTTCATCAAGCAGCGGCAATTGATCGACGTCTATGCCGACGAACAGACCGGCCAGACCCTGCGCGACCGATTCGGCTATTGCTTCAAATCGCCGCCCGGCAGTGAGTACCCGCCGATTGTGCGCGAGCATCGGCTCACCGCCGGACAGCCGGTCAAGATCACCGGGCAGGGGGGCGAAATCGCCGCGCTGCCGCTCCTGCAGGCGCATGGCGATATCGCTTCCTATGGCTTTCGCTTTGGTGGCGTCGCCTATTCATGTGACCTGAGCAACCTACCGAGCGAGAGCGCGGCGGCCCTCACCGGCCTCGACGTCTGGATTGTCGACGCGCTACGCGATCGTTCGCATCCGAGCCATTTCTCGGTCTCCGACGCGCTGTCCTGGATCGAACGGCTTAAGCCGCGGCGCGCCGTGCTAACCAATCTTCATGCCGACCTGGATTACGAGACGCTGCGGTCCAAGCTGCCGGCCAATGTGGAGCCGGCTTTCGACGGAATGGCGTTCGAGGTGGCTGCGAGCGCATAAAATCGAGCTTACTGACATATAGGCGATGTTTCACTTGACTTACCAAGAGGCGATTTTAGCCCGGTCGCCTACGTGTCGGTTCCCGCCAGATAAGCGCGCGCTCGGACGCTCTCGTAAATCGCGACCCAAATCAGCCGGCCTGGGCGCGGACCCGCTCGCGATGTCCTCCGCGCAGGTGCCCGGCTAAGGCGTGCGATCGGTGGTCTTGACGGCCAGAGAGCCCCCTGTAATCGGCACCTTCGGGATGGACGAGATTGCGTCTCTAGCCTTTCTAAGCCGATTCTGATCAGGCTTCGGCAAAGTCGCAAGGTCGCCGTCCTTGAAATAGCCGATCGCCCTGAGGGGCAGCACGGGATCCTTCTTGAACATTCCAGTAAACGCGCCAAGTCCTTTCGCCAACGGAACGCCCGCCGACAACATGGCTGAGATGTCGCGATAATCCTTGGCCTCGGCCCGGTCCAACATGGCCTTCAATTTCGTTGTCATCAGGTCGTCAAGTGAGGCAACGAGCAAAACCGAATCATTCGTTTGAAGCGGATCGTTGACTCTCCCGAATCCTATTCCGCCGAAGAAGGACACCTTCACCTCGCCCGCCGATGTCCCGACCATCGCTACAAGCGTGTCTTTGTCCTCCTGAACGGTGCGCGCCTGCTTGACGAAGCGTAGTTTCGAGAGCAATTCCTGCTTGTCCATCGGCTCGGCTCGGAAAAAATCAAAGTCGAGTGATGTTCTGTGACCGAGATGCAGAGCGACTGCCGTTCCCCCGTACAAAACGTAGCCGAGCTCCGGTAGGGGAGCCAGCAGCGGCCAAAGTTGGCGTTGTGGCTGCGGAAGAATGTCGAGTTTCGGTTCAAAGCGGTCCGGCATGGAACGATCTCCGAGGCGGCTCCTCGGGTATCGCCCGCCCGGTTGCAAATGCCAGACGGCCGCGCCAGAACTCCCAAGAGGGCTCGCTGAACCAGCCGGGCTCCGCGCGAAGCAGCGTTTCGAGGAGAAAATCGAACCCGAGTAAGGCTTCGAGCCGTCTTACTTCCTCGAACGGAGCATGATCCATCGCTTGCGCCAGAATCCGAGTCGGATCGCGGGGCTCCGCGCCGACAGGTTCCCACCAAAAATATTTCCGCTCCAACTCGGCCGTGAGGTCGGCGGGTACCGATTTTTGGGCAATCGCCATGCTCTAAATATAGAATCTTTCAGAGCTTTTCGCCACTTGCACCGCCCTCAATCAGTCAG
>JBOHIU010000007.1:0-6652 GCA_050725855.1 Xanthobacteraceae bacterium
GGCGTGCTCACCGGCGAGCACGGCGTCGGGGTGGTAAAGCGCGATCTGATGCCGGTGATGTTTTCGGAAAGCGATCTCGATCAGCAGCAGCGCCTCAAGTGCGCGTTCGACGACAAGAGCCTGCTCAATCCCGGCAAGGTGTTTCCGACGCTGCATCGTTGCGCCGAACTCGGCCGCATGCACGTGCATGAGGGACGCACGGCGTTTCCGGACATTCCGAGATTGTGAGGATATGTCAGAACCAATACGGCATGGTTCAGCTCAAATTGCCGATGCGATTGGGTTTCCGAAACGAAGCCGCCGATAGCAACAGCGCGTATCGTGAGCTATATTGTGGCAATGAGCCCGAGCACCAAAAAGCTCCTTGAGCAAGTGGACTCCTGGCCCCCTGAGGACCAGGAAGAGCTTGCCGAATGTGCCCGCGAAATCGAGGCGCGGCGCTCCGGAGTCTATCGTGCCTCGGCAGCAGAACTTGAGGCGATTGACGAAGCCGAGCGCAGCGGCATTGCCACGGACGAGGAAGTGGAGGCGGCATTCCAAGCGTTTCGCCGCTCATGAGGGTTGAATATTCCAGGCGGGCCGTCGCCGACCTTCGCAAGATTTCTGACGATAGTCGTCGGGCATTTGGGGATCGGGTAGCTGAAGCTCTTGAGGCCCGTATCCGGGCCGTCATTGACCGCATTAGCCGTGAGCCACTTAGCGCGCCCAAGGTCGAGCAGCGTCCGGGTATGTATGTTGCATCACTCGCTCGCTATCCGTTCAGGATATTCTATCGCGTACTCGATGATGGCGGTAGAATCGTGCATATGCGACATGCTGTCCGCCGACCATGGCGCGGAGCGGTTTGAAATGGCAGCCTGGCTGATGGCCGCGATGGCGAGACGGTAATCACCATCATGCAATTCGGTCTGTTCACATCGGCGCAAGCCAGCAGCGGCGACCTTTCCGCTGAAACCGGGCAGGGCTTTCGCGACTGGCTTGACTTCAACGTCGAGGCCGAGGCGCTTGGCTTTCGGTCGAGCTTTTTGGTCGAGCATCATTTCACCGGCTGGAACCAGGTCTCCTCGACGTTGATGCTGCTGATGGCGCTTGCCATGCGCACCAGGACGCTGCGCTTGGGTTCGGCGGTGATGGTGCTGCCGTGGCACAACCCGGTGCTGCTCGCCGAGCAGGCGGCGACGCTCGACCTCGTCTCCGGCGGGCGTTTTGATTTCGGCATCGGCAAGGGCTACCGGCACAGCGAATTCAAGGGCTTTCAGATCGCGCCGGAAGAGGCGGACGCGCGTTTCGAGGAGGCGGTCGACGTCATCAAACGTGCATTGACGTCGCGCCTGCGGTTTTCCCACCGCGGCCGGTTCTGGCATTTCGAGGACATCGTGGTCGAGCCGCCGCCGGCGCAAAAGCCGCACCCGCCGTTCTGGGTGGCCGCCGCAAGCGAAGCTTCAATCCGCCGTGCCGCCGAACGCGCCTTCCATCTGATCCTCGATCAATATGCCAGTTCGCTGCAGATCGCCGAGCGGATCGCGACCTACAGAGAGGAGCGTGATCGCCGCGGCCTGCCGTTCGATCCCATGCAGGTGGCCGTGGCGCGCCAGCTCTATGTCGCCGAGAATGAGGCCGACAGGCGGGCCGCGCTTATGCGCCAGGCTGCCTACACCAAGCGCACTGTCGATGTGTCGCGCAATCCCGCGGGCAGAGGCGGCTCGCACGTCCTCGCCTATGCCGACACAGCCGGCGGCACCGAGGAGCATGCCCTCTACGGCACGCCAGACGAGATCCGCGCGGGACTTGAGGCGCTCCGCGGCGCAGGCGCCCGTTACGTCCTGCTGACGATTGCCGGCGGCGTCGCTCAGCTGCGCAGATTCGCGCGCGAGATCATGCCGGCGTTTGCCCGCGCCGCGCCTGCGGATGCGGCGGCGGAATAAGACTGGTCGCATCCACATGGCCGACACCCTGAACCCGCGCGATGCCAAGGAAGTCGAACAGGCGATCCAATGGGCGCTTGCCGGCGGCAAGGCACTCGAGATTGTCGGTCATGGCAGCAAGCGCGCGATCGGCCGCGCCGCGCAATGGGACGCGACGCTCGACCTATCGGGACTTTCCGGGGTCTCGCTCTACGAACCGGAAGAGCTGGTGCTCTCCGCCAAGGCCGGCACGCCGCTCGCGGAGATTGAAGGGCTCGTCGCCGCGCGCAAGCAGGAGCTTGCATTCGAGCCGATGGATTACGGTGCCGTGCTCGGCGTGGCGCCGGGAGCCGGCACGATCGGCGGCGCCATCGCGGCCAATCTTTCCGGCCCGCGCCGTCTCAAGGCCGGCGCCGCGCGCGATCACTTCCTCGGGGTGAGCGCCGTGTCAGGCCGGGGCGAGACCTTCAAATCGGGCGGCCGCGTCGTCAAAAACGTCACCGGATACGACCTGTGCAAGCTTCTCGCCGGCTCCTGGGGCACGCTCGCGGTCATGACCGAAGTGACCATCAAGACGCTGCCGCGGGCGGAGACCGAAGAGACCGTCATGGTACTTGGGCTCAATGACGCCGCCGCGGGCAAGGCGATGGCCGCCGCGATGGGGTCATTCGCCGATGTGTCGGCCGCGGCTCATCTCCCGGCCCCGGTCGCAGCGCGCGTGGCGGAGACGGCGAGCGCTGCCGCCGCAATGACCGTCTTTCGGCTTGAGGGCGTTGCCCCGTCGGTCGCACAGCGCAAGAGCGCCTTGCAGACGCTGCTTTCGCCGCTCGGATCGCTCGGCGCGCTCTCCGAAACCGCATCAAAGGCGCTGTGGCGCGCGATCCGCGACGTCACACCCTTCGCGGCCGATGGACCTGCCGGCCGGCGCGATCTTTGGCGTATTTCGACAGTGCCGAGCCATGGCGTCGACGTCGGCGTCGCCCTGACCGCGCGCGCCGATGCCGAAATCCTCTATGACTGGGCAGGCGGACTCGTCTGGGCGGCATTGCCGCAAGCGCCGGATGCTCGCGCGCCGCTCGTGCGCGCGGCCGTGGCCGCTGCCGGCGGCCATGCGACGTTGATTCGCGCGTCGGCGCCGGTCCGCGCGGCCGTCGACGTATTCACACCGGAAGCGCCGTCGCTTGCCGCATTGACCAAGCGCGTGCACGACAGCTTCGATCCGCAGGGCGTGCTCAATGCCGGACGCATGTGGGCCGGAATTTAGCGCATGGAGCGGAGTCGCCCCGACCGCTAGAATAGAGCGATGCAGACTTCCTTCACCCTGGCGCAGTTGGCCGATCCGGATCTGGCTGAAGCCGATAAGATCCTGCGGGCCTGCGTGCATTGCGGTTTCTGCACCGCGACCTGTCCGACCTACGTGCTCGACGGCAATGAGCTGGATTCGCCGCGCGGCCGCATCTACCTGATCAAGGACATGCTGGAGCATGACCGCCCGGCGAATGCCGAGGTCACGCTGCACGTCGACCGTTGCCTGTCTTGCCTCGCTTGCATGACGGCGTGCCCGTCCGGGGTGCATTACATGCACCTGGTCGATCAGGCCCGCGCTCATATTGAGCGGACCTATCGCCGCCCGTTGGGCGAGCGGCTCCTGCGCAGCGTCCTTGCCAAGGTGATGCCCTATCCGCGCCGCTTCCGGTTTGCGCTTGCGGCGGCGCGGCTCGGCAAGCCCTTTACTCCGATCGCGGCGGCCGTTGGTTTGAAGCGGCTGGCCGCGATGCTCGGGCTCGCGCCGAATCGCTGGCCGCATCGCCCGCTCGAGCCCCAGACATTCCCAGCCGCCGGCAAGCAACAGGGGCGGGTGATCCTGCTCGCCGGCTGCGTCAACGATGTGCTGGCGCCGGACATCAACGCCGCGACGATTCGTTTGCTCACGCGCCATGGGATCGAGGTGGTGATAGCCCAGGACGCCGGATGCTGCGGGTCTCTGGTCCATCACATGGGCCGGGAAGGCGAGGCGCTAGCCCAGGCACGGGCCAACATCGACGCCTGGCTGGCGGCCGGAGATGCCGATGCGATCGTGATCAATACGTCGGGCTGCGGCACGACTGTGAAGGACTACGGCTTCATGCTGCGCACCGATTCGGCCTACGCGGAGAAGGCGAGCCGTGTCTCGGCCCTGGCAAAGGATGTCTGTGAGTATCTCGCCACGCTGCCGCTGAAGGCCGCTTCGCCGGACCTGGGGCTCACGGTTGCCTATCATTCCGCCTGCTCGCTGCAGCACGGCCAGCGCGTGACGCGGCAACCGAAGGACATACTCGGGCGGCTGGGCCTGACCGTGATGGACGTGCCGGACGGTCATTTGTGCTGCGGCTCGGCCGGTACCTACAATATTCTGCAGCCGGACATCGCAAAGAGGTTGCGTAAGCGAAAAGTCGGGACTATCGAAAGATTGCGACCTGATTTGATCGCGGCGGGCAATATCGGCTGCATCACTCAGATCGCGGCGGGCACGGAGCTCCCGGTTATTCACACGGTCGAGTTGATCGACTGGGCCACGGGAGGTCTTCCACCGCGCCGACTGAGCGGGCGACAGCCAGACGCGGCGGCCCGCGCCGCCGTGGTGAAGTGAACCGGGTTTTCAATCGGTGCCGCGGCCTTAAATGCGTGTGGCGGTTTGAGTGGTGTGAGAGAGTGCGGTCTCTGCTGGGGACCGAGACGAATTCATCCCTGGAACCATCGACGGGAGGGCCATATGGCGAAGAAGGCGAAGAAGAAAGCGACCAAGAAGAAGGCCGCTCCGGCGCGCAAGAAAAAGAAAACAATGAAAGCGTCGGTAAAGAAGTCGGCAAAAAAGATGGCGAAGAAGGTGAAGAAGGCGGCGCCGAAGCGCAGGGCGCCGGCAAAGAAGGCGCCCGCGCCTATGCCCGCCGCCGAACCCGCTCCGGCGTGGCCGGCCCCGATGGGCTCCGGAATAGGCGGCGGCGACGGCAGCTGACGGCGTCGTCGGTCACCGCTAGCCTTGGCATCGACTTGCCCTAGCATTGTCTCGGCAAGGCACGCCGCGGCGTTCGCTGCGGCGTTGCGCCGTTTCAGCGCGGGTACGGCGGCCTTGTTGCATAGCCTCGCCCGGCTCAATAGCATGAGCGGCACATAAGCTGATGGCGGACTGTCCGCCGATCGAGGCCGGTCAGTCCAGCCGTTTGCATTCCGGGAGATGCGTTATGCCGACCTACAACATCCTGCTCATGGGCGCCTCGTATGGCTCGCTCTTGGCGTCAAAGCTCCTGTTCGGCGGCCATGCGATTCATTTGGTGTGCCTGCCTGCGGAAGCCGACCTGATCAACGCGGAAGGCTTCAGCGTGCGCCTGCCGGTACGCGGCCGGAAGGAGCCGGTGCTTTTGCAGTCGCGCAAGCTTCCCGGCAAGGTGACGGCAGGCCCGGCAACCGGGGTCGATCCCCGGCAGTACGATCTTGTTGGGTTGTGCATGCAGGAGCCCCAGTACCGCTCGCCGGGCGTGCGCGAACTCCTCGATGCCGTTGCCCGGTCTCGCGTGCCGTGCATGTCGATCATGAACATGCCGCCGCTTCCCTATATCAAGCGCATTCCGGGTCTCGACTATAAGGCCCTGGAGCCGGCTTTTACCGAGCCGCGCGTCTGGGACTCGTTCGATTCGAAGACCATCACGCTGAACAGCCCGGACCCGCAGGCCATCCGTCCGCCCGACGGTAAGGCGAACGAGCTTTTGGTCACGCTGCCGACCAATTTCAAATGCGCCCGGTTCGAGGACGAGAAGTCGACCCAGATCCTCCGCGATCTCCAGCAAGATGTGGAAGCCGCGCGATTCGATACGCCCGAGGGCAAGGTCGAACTGCCGGTCAAGCTCAAGGTCTACGATTCGATCTTCGTCCCGCTTGCCAAATGGGCGATGCTGCTCGCCGGCAATTATCGCTGCGTGACCAGGGACGGCATGCGCACGGCCCAGGAGGCGGTGCACAGCGATCCCGAGACTGCGCGCTCGGTCTACAATTTCGTCAACGACCTGTGCGTGCGGCTCGGAGCGAAGCCGGACGACTTGGTGCCGTTCGAGAAATATGCCGCCGCCGCCCAGTCGCTGACCCGGCCGGCATCGGCGGCCCGCGCGCTGCAGAATGGCGCGCCGTTCATCGAGCGCGCCGACAAGCTGGTTCAGCTCATCGCCAAGCAGAAGGGCCTGAGCAACCCGGCCATCGATGCGCAGGTGGCCCTGGTCGACGCCCGGCTTGAGGCCAACCGCAAGAAAGCAGCGGCGTAAGCTAAATTAGTGCCCGGAATCGCCGATCCTCGAAACCGGCCGCGCCGGCAATGGTGACAAGAAAAACGGAGAGGTCGGCGATGCTTCGGCAATTTCGCGCAGCAATTGGCTTAACTGTCTTTTCGGCGGCGGCGCTCGCCATGCTGGCTCCGGCCGCGCAATCGGCCGAGCCGGTCAAGATTCCGGTGGTGCTTCCGATCACCGGTCACGGCGCGTTTCTCGGGACCGGCGAAAAGAAATCGCTCGAGCTTGCCGAGGAGTCGGTCAACGCGTCCGGTGGCATCCAAGGCCATCCGCTGCAGTTCCAGTTCTACGACGACCAATCCACACCGCAGGTCGGCGTGCAACTCGTCAGCCAGATCGTCGGCAGCAAGCCCCCGGTTATCCTCGGCTCGTCGCTTGTCGCACTTTGCCGCGCGACGGTGCCGCTGACGAAAAACGGTCCGGTGCAGTATT
>JBOHIU010000008.1:0-4517 GCA_050725855.1 Xanthobacteraceae bacterium
CAGGCTGAGCCACACTCCGCCAAACGCAGCGACAACGTCGCGCCGCGGCTTATACAGTCGGCTTTGGCCGCCCGCAAGCTGCACACCCGACGAAAGGATTTTGCCGCGTCGCCATATTATCTAGGCATCTGTTATCCAGGCCTCTGCTATTTAGGCGTCATGGTGCCGCAATGACAGCCCCGTTGGCGACACGCACTCTCAAAGCCGATGCCGCCGCCGCGCAAGCGGCGGCGCAAGAGGCGGCGCGCTGCCTTGCGACCGGCGGCCTGGTCGCGTTCCCGACCGAGACGGTGTACGGGCTCGGCGCCGACGCAACCGACGGGCGCGCCGTCGCGCGGCTCTATGCAGCCAAAGGCCGGCCGGCGTTCAATCCGCTGATCGCGCACGTCGCCGACGCTGCGGCGGCGCGGGCGCTGGCGCGCTTCAATGCCGACGCGGCGCGGCTTGCCGAAACATTCTGGCCGGGCCCGCTGACCTTGGTGGTGCCGAAAGCCCCCGGTTGCCCGGTTGCCGACCTAGCCACGGCGGGCCTCGACAGCCTCGCCGTGCGGGTGCCGCGCCATGCCGTGGCACAAGCCATCCTCGCCGCCTTCGCCAAGCCCATCGTGGCGCCCTCCGCCAACCGTTCCGGTCACGTCTCGCCGACCAGCGCCGCACACGTGCTCGCCGATCTCGCCGGGCGCATCGATCTCATCGTCGACGGCGGCCCGACCTCCGTCGGCGTCGAATCGACCATCGTCGCCTGCCTGGGCGAAGCGGCGCTGCTGCGTCCCGGCGGCGTGCCGCGCGAGGCGATCGAGCAGGCACTGGGCCGGCCGCTCGCCGGCATGACAACGCGTCAAGACGCCCCGCTCGCGCCCGGCCTGATGGCTTCGCATTACGCGCCGCGGACGCCGATCCGACTCGATGCCGACACGGTCAATTCCGGCGAATGTCTGCTCGCCTTCGGAGCCGCGCTTGCAACCGGCGCCGCAAACGCGGCGCGCGTCCTCAATCTGTCGCCGCGCGGCGACCTTGTCGAAGCCGCCGCCAATCTGTTCGCGCATCTGCGCGCGCTCGATGCCGGCGGCGGCAAGGTGATTGCCGTCATGGCGATCCCGCACGAGGGCCTCGGCGAAGCGATCAACGACCGGCTAGCGCGCGCCGCAGCGCCGCGCTGACAATTGCTTGTGCTAGCATTGGCCGGCTGTCATCTATCCAAAGAACGAACGCCTGACGGAAATGCCATCATGCTCGATAAACCGCAAACCGCACTCGATGCCGCGCTGCTCGCCCGCTTCGCCGCGATCGTCGGCGACAAATACGCCATCACCGATCCGGCCGCGCAGGCGCCCTATCTGGTCGAACTGCGCGGCCTGTTCCAGGGCCACACGCCGGTGGTGCTGCGCCCGGCATCGGTCGAGGAGGTGTCGTCCGTCCTGAAACTCGCCAACGACACTGCCACGCCGATCGTGCCGCAGGGCGGCAATACCGGGCTGGTCGGCGGACAAATCCCGCTGCACAACGAGATCGTCCTGTCGCTCAACCGGCTCGATCGCATTCGCGAGGTCGACCCGACCTCGAACACGCTCACTTGCGAGGCTGGCGTCACGTTGCAGCGCGCCCGCGAAGCCGCCGCCGCCGTGGACCGGCTTTATCCGCAACTACTGCCCTCCGAAGGCACCTGCACCATCGGCGGCAATCTTTCCACCAATGCCGGCGGCACCGCGGCGATCGCGCATGGCATCGCCCGCTCGCATGTACTGGGGATCGAAGCGGTTCTGGCCGACGGCCGCGTCCTCGACAACCTCAACAAGGTGAAAAAGGACAACACCGGCTACGACCTGAAAAACCTGTTCATCGGCGCCGAAGGCACGCTCGGCATCATCACCGCGGCGGTGCTGCGCCTGGTGCCGCGGCCGCGTTCGGTCGAGACCGCTTTCGCCGGCGTGCCGTTGCCCGAAGCCGCGCTGGAGCTTCTCGCCATCGCCACCGACCGGACCGGCGGCGGCGTCACCAGTTTCGAAATCATGACCCGGCAGGGTATCGAACTCGTGCTCGAGCATGGCGCGGGCACGCGCGATCCGCTCGCGGCAGCGCATCCGTGGTACGTGCTGATGGAATTGTGCTCGCAGCAGCGCGACGGATTGCGCGAGACGATGGAGCAAATACTCGCCGACGGCATGGAGCGCGGCCTCGTCGCCGACGCCGCCATTGCCGACAGCATCGAGCAGGGCAAGGCGTTCTGGCGGCTGCGCGAGTTGTTCAGCGAGGTGCAGCGCCACGGCGGCGGCTCGATCAAGGAAGACATCTGCGTTCCGGTCGCCGCCGTGCCGGCCTTCATCAGGGAGGCGAACGCCGCCGTCGCCGCGCTCATTCCCGGCGCACGCCCCCTGCCCTTCGGCCATCTCGGCGACGGCAACATCCACTATAACGTCTCGCAGCCGATCGGCGCCGACAAGGCCGAATTCCTCAAGCGCTGGGGCGACGTCAACGAGGTCGTGTTCGCGGTGGTGAAGAAATACGGCGGCTCGATCTCGGCCGAGCACGGCATCGGGCTGCTCAAGCGCGACCTGCTGCCGTCGGTGAAGGATCCGGTCGCGCTCGATCTGATGCGCAGCATCAAACGGCTGCTCGACCCCAAGGGCATCCTCAATCCCGGCAAGGTGCTGTAGCGGAAGCGAAGCAATCCAGCGCTCAATGCACCGAACTCTGGATTGCTTCGTCGCCCTGTCGGCTCCTCGCGATGACGGTACCGATTCAGCCCGCTCGGTCGACGCTCTAATCCGTCAATTCCGTGAGACCGGGCATGATGAGCCGATTTACCGAGAGCGCGGGACTCACTCTGCCCGCGCGCCGCTCGACGTCGATAAGGTCTTGCAACTTTACCCGTGAGACCTTGCTGCTCGGCTCAAAATAGCGGATGCGGCGGAGAAAATCATAGCTCGCTGCGGCATCCTGCGCGTCGGCGTGAGCAACCTGAACCAGAAGGTCGACGGCTTCTGTACGGTGCCCGGTATCGCTCAGCCAGGCTATGCTTGCATCGGTGGCCGCAAGCAGACGCTTCGCGACCGCCAGATGCGCGGCCGCCCAGGGCCTAAACACCGCCATGCCGGTGAACGGCAAGTTCTTGATGTAATCCGCGGCAAGGCCGAGGGTGACGTAGCCTGCTTTGGACGCACGGAAATTGAGCGGCGGCAGAACCATCGCCGCGGCGGCGACGCCGGCCTTCAGCGCGGCATAACGCGCGGCGGCAACGCCGGCGGACACCAACTGATAATCGCCGCGCTTGAGCCCATGAGCCGCGGCCATGCGTTCGAAATAATAGGTCGTGGGATCGCTGGGATTGCCAACGCTGACGGTCTTTCCCTTGAGATCGGCTATCGACTTCAGTCCGGCTTTGCCGATAAGGACATAGGGCGGAACGTCGCCAACGATACGGATAAGCGCCAACGCGGCGCCCTTGTCGATGGCATGAATCGGGTCGGTGATGCCGACGCTGAGAATGACGTCCAGTGAGCCGGCCGTTAGCTGCTCGGTCACCGCGGGTCCGCTCTGCGCGAAGTAGATTTTCACGTCGAGGTTTTCGGCGGCGAAAAACCCCTTATGCGCCGCAACATAGAACGGCCAAAGCGGAGCCTGCCCGCCAAGCGTGCCGCCGCTGATCTTATCGGCGGCCAGTGCTGACCGTCCAATAATCGTAGCCGCGGTAAGGCCAATAAAAGCGCGCTTGGTGACTCGCATTCAATGAGACCTCAGCCGCCTTCGGGTTCAGTTCGCCTACCTGCCGAAACGAACGAAGGTTGCCAGCAAGCCCTGTTCGATCGGCTTAGCCGCGCATGCCGACCTTGTCCTGCGTTCTGGTTTCGAAATCGCCGGCGTCATGTCGTTCGTGCAATTGTTCTTCAAGCGGCCCGCTGGCGCGATTGACCATTCGCCCGCGCTTGACGGCCGGGCGGGCTTCGATCTCTTTCTTCCACCGCGTCAGGTTCTTGTATTCGTGCGTCTGCAGGAACTTGCGCGGGTCGTTGTACGAAGCGCCGTTCAGCATGCCGTTGCCGTACCACGGCCAGCTCGCCATGTCGGCGATCGTATATTCGTCGCCGGCGATGAACCGGTTGTCGGCAAGCTGCCGGTCGAGCAAGTCCAATTGGCGCTTCACCTCCATCGTAAAACGGTCGATGGCGTATTTGATCTTGACCGGCGCATAAGCAAAGAAATGCCCGAAGCCGCCGCCCACATAGGGCGTCGATCCCATCTGCCAGAACAGCCAGTTGAGCGCCTCGGTGCGCTTGCCGCGTTCCTTCGGCAGAAAGGCGCCGAATTTTTCCGCGAGGTAAAGCAGGATCGAACCGGATTCGAACACGCGTTGCGGCGGCTTTTCACTATAGTCCATGAGCGCGGGAATTTTGGAATTCGGGTTCACCCCGACAAATCCGCTGCCGAACTGGTTGCCCTCGCCGATCCGGATGAGCCATGCGTCATATTCCGCTCCGCGATGACCGG
This sequence comes from Xanthobacteraceae bacterium, assembly GCA_050725855.1. Lineage (GTDB taxonomy): Bacteria > Pseudomonadota > Alphaproteobacteria > Rhizobiales > Xanthobacteraceae > BOG-931. The sequence continues at coordinate 4,486 of JBOHIU010000008.1, forward strand.
CGGCCAGCAATTCCTCCAGCATGATCGTGACC
>JBOHIU010000009.1:0-12247 GCA_050725855.1 Xanthobacteraceae bacterium
TCGCGGGCGACGCGCGTGACTTCCGAAGCAAAGCCGTTGAGCTGGTCCACCATCGTGTTGATGGTGTCTTTCAGTTCCAGAATCTCGCCGCGCACGTCGACCGTGATCTTGCGGGAAAGGTCGCCGCGCGCGACCGCGGTGGTCACATGCGCGATGTTGCGCACTTGATCGGTGAGGTTGCCGCACATGGCGTTGACCGAATCTGTCAAGTCTTTCCAGGTGCCGGCGACGCCCGGCACGATGGCCTGGCCGCCGAGCTTGCCGTCGGTGCCGACTTCGCGGGCAACGCGGGTCACTTCGGAAGCAAACGAGCGCAACTGGTCGACCATCGTGTTGATGGCTTCCTTGAGCTGCAGAATCTCGCCGCGCACGTCGACCGTGATCTTCTTCGACAAATCGCCGTTCGCCACCGCGATGGTCACCTCGGCGATGTTGCGCACTTGCGCGGTCAGATTCGACGCCATCGAGTTCACGCTCTCGGTGAGGTCTTTCCACACGCCGGTCACGCCGCCGACCTGCGCCTGGCCGCCGAGCTTGCCTTCGGTGCCGACCTCGCGCGCCACGCGCGTCACCTCCGAGGTGAAGACGTTGAGCTGCTTGATCATGGTGTTGACGATTTCGGCCGAGCGCAGGAACTCGCCCTTTAGCGGCCGGCCGTCGACGTCGAGACTCACCGTGCGCAGAAGGTCGCCCTGCGCCACCGCGGCGATGGCGCGCGTCACTTCGGTGGTCGGCCACAATAGATCGTCGATCAAGGAGTTGACGGACGATTCCATTTCACCCCAGGCACCGTCCGACAGGCCGAGCCGAATGCGCTGCCGGGTACGGCCCTCGCGGCCGACGACTTGGCCGACGCGTTCGATCTGTTTGGCCATACGCTGGTTGGTACCGACAATATCGTTGAACGTGTCGGCGATCTTGCCCATGATCTCGACCCGGTCACCCGCCATCCGTACCGAGAAATCACCTACCCGCATCGCTTGCAGCGCGTGGAGAAGTTCCACCAGGCCCTGCGCGTCGCCGTTGAGCGCTCGCTCTTCGTCCGGAACAGCGAGCGACAAACCGTTGGCGTTAGCCGGAGCAATGACGTCGTCAGGGGCTTGCATGGTCATCTCCAATCCCACGTCGGGGACAGACATTGGACAGATACAGATCGCGACAAGCGCGCAACAAAATGTCTATTCCAGGCCTCAAGGCCGGAAATCTTCGGCCGGTCGGCCGGATGCGCGCTGGCAGCCGAACGCACGATCCGGCGCAAGTTCCGGATCGCCTGCGTTCCGCCCCAGAAGTCATCCAAATCGAAGTGGAATCCCCCTCAGCCATGGGACCCCCCCGCTTATGCCATCTGTCGGAACGCACCCGAGCCGTGAAGGTTCCGGCTCCAACTCGCGATTTCCAAACATTTTTTGAGGGTTAAGGCGGGCTTTCCGCGAAGCAAAAATTGTACCGCAGGCGGGAAGATTCCACCAATCCAAGCGGCATCTCAACTGCCGGTTTCGTGGCAAATCGTCGCTTGGGTAACAGTTCGCGGCCCTCTATAGTCCTGGGGCCAAATGCGCGGCCAACTCGGCCAAGACGCGTGGATAATAGGAAGTGGGGTGGGAACAATGAGCAAATTGTCGACAATCGAACGCCGGCACCCAACCGGCTTGGCGCTTTCCTTCGCCGTTGTGCTGGGGGCCGCGCTGGCGGCGTGGACCGCGCCGGCGGCGGCCGCCGCTCAGTTCGTCATGAAGTTCGGCACCGCCACGATGAACGAGGGACAGCACCAGTTCCTCAAGTTCTACAAGGAACAAGTCGAAAAGGCCTCCGGCGGCCGGATCGAAGTGCAAATCTATCCCAACAGCGAACTCGGCCCTATTCCGCGCGAGATCGAAGGCGTGCAGCTCGGCAGCATCCAGGGCTATATCGGCCCGGTCGACTTCTTCGTCGGCGTCGATCCGCGTTTCGGCGTATTCAGCGCACCCATGGTCTTTCGCGACGATGCCGACGCGGCGGCGACCGTCGAAGACCCGGCGGTGCAGAGGGCGATGTATGCGCTGGTCACGCCAAAGCGCATGACCGGCATCGCCACGTTGAGTCTCGGCGCTTCCGATTACGGTTCGAAAAAGCCGATCATGCGGCTCGCCGATTTTGAGGGTAAAAAGATCCGCATCAACGGCACCGCGCTCGAACGCGCCAAACTGGGCAAGCTCGGAGCCAGCGGCATCGGCATGCCGCTCTCCGAAGTGGTGCCCGCGCTCGATCAGGGCACCATCGACGGCACGATCAGCGGCCTGTCCATCTTCGTCGCGTTCAAGATGAACGATCTGATCAAGGTCATCACCGTCACCAACGATACCTACATCAATTCCATCGCGGTGGTTTCGACGGCATGGCTCGACACTCTCCCCCCGGACCTGAAGAAGATCGTGATCGACGGCGGCGCCGCCGTTCAGGGCAAGTCACAGCAATGGGAATTCGACTTCTCAAAGAAGCTGGTGGCCGACTGGACCGCGCTCGGCGGCACCGTGCATAAGCTTCCTCCCGACGACCTGGCCAAAATGAAGACGTTGCTCGATCCGGTGGCCGACGAAGTCACCAAGAATCAGCCGGCGGTACACGACATGCTGCAAATGGTCAGGACAGCCGCCGCCAAACATTAGCATCGGGTACGCTCGTCCCGGCACCGCCGGAATCCAGTAGGCCGCACCGTCGATCGGCACGGCGGACTGGATCCCGGTCGCGAGACAAGCGCTGCACAGGAACCGGCTCGACTTGACCGAACTCCGTAGCGAAACGCCCAGACCGGCGCAGAGCACCTTCATGCGCTGCATCGATGTGCTGTTGGCGGTCCTTCGCGCTGCGGCCGGTATAATGCTTGTCGGCAGCGTCGCCATCAATTTCGTCAACATCGTCGACCGCTACATCTTCTCCGAATCGATAACCTGGGCCGAAGAGGCGATGCTGTTCCTCATGATCGGCGCCGTCTTTCTCGGCGCCGGGCCGGTCGGCTACCTCGGCCGCCACATTCGCATGGACGTACTCGTCTTGGCGCTGCCGCCCCGCGCTCGCAAGTTCTTCGAGATTTTTTCCGATGTGGTCACGATCGTTACTTGCGTCATGCTGGCGATCTTCGCCTGGCCGGTCGTGTCGATGCTCTACGAATTGAATGAGCGCAGCGACACCGCAAACATTCCGCTGGCGATTCCGCAATCGGCGCTGCCGCTCGGGCTCCTACTCATGGCGTTCCTGATCGCCGTCCGATTGATCGTGCGCGGGCCCGGCCGCGCCGACATGGGGCAAGGTCCGGATTCGGACCATTAACGGCGAATCGAAAGCGCGCCCATGCTGGCCACTTTGGTCTATCTGGCTCTCCCGGCGTTCCTCCTGATCCTTGGCCTGCCGATTTTCGTGGTGCTGACGCTGACCTCCATGGCGGCGATCATGTTTGTCGCCCACGTACCGCTCGACGCCATCCAGACAAACATGTTCGGCAGCCTCGACAATTTTCCGCTGCTCGCGGTGCCGTTTTTCGTGTTCGCCGGCGAGATCATGGGCCGCGGCGGCATCGCCAACCGCGTGGTCAATTGGGTGGTATCGCTCATCGGCGGGGTCCGCGGCTCGCTGGCGGTGACGACGGTGGCTTCCTCGGAGCTGTTCGGGGCGATGGCGCACACCACCGTGGGCACCGTCGTCGCCATCGGACGGTTGCTGTTTCCCTCGCTGACCAAAGCCGGTTACGGTGAGCGCTTCTCGGTCAGCCTGATCACCTCGTCCGGCGCGGTCGCGGTGATCATTCCACCGTCGATCTCGATGATCCTCTACGCCATGACGGCACAGGTGTCGGCGATTCAATTGTTCACGGCGGGAATTCTGCCGAGCCTCCTGATCGGGCTGGTCGATGCCGCTTACGTCATGGCTTATGCGCGTATCAAGGCGGTTCCGCTGACCTCGCGAGCCCGCTGGAAAAACATTTGGGCTTCGACCAAAGAGGCGAGCTGGGCGATCGGCACCGTCGTCGTGATCTTCGGCGGCATCTACGGCGGCGTATTCACACCGACCGAAGCGGCAGGCGTGGCGGTGGTGTATTCGCTGTTCGTCGCGATGTTTGTCTATCGCGAGATCGGGCTGAAAGAACTCTGGCAGGTCATCGTCAATGCGGTTTATCTGATCGCGCAAATCCTGATCATCGTGACCGGCGCCGGCGTCTACTCCTGGCTGATAACCACGAGCGGCATCCCGCAACACCTGATCGGCAACATCGACGCCATGCACCTGCCGGCATGGGAGACGTTGCTGTTTGTCAATGTCGGCCTCCTGGCCGCCGGAAGTTTTCTCGAGCCGCCCGCCGCCATCCTCATTCTGACGCCACTGCTTCTTCCCGTCGTGGAAGCCGCGGGCATCAACGCCATCCACTTCGGCATCATCCTGGCGGTTAATTTGAGCATCGGCCTGTACCTGCCGCCGTTTGGCCTTAACCTGTTCGCGGCACGCGCCATTTTCAACGTGCCGATGGCAACAATCTATCGCGGCGTCCTACCGTTCGTGGCGATCAATTTCGTCGCGCTCCTGATCATCACCTACGTGCCGCAAATTTCGATGGTGCTGATAAGGCTCGGCCATTAGGTCATGGTTGAGATGTTCTCGCGTCGAAACTTGAATTCATGAAAACACGACCATGCGCCGCAAACCACGATTCCAGCCCGGCGGACGCGTGAACCTTTCTCCGGGACACCCGACCAACGGGTATCGCCATTCTCTCTCGGAGACACACCATGTCACGCAAAGTCATCATCACTCTCGCGGCCGCGGCGACTGTCGCGGTAGCCAGCCTCGCATCCACCACTTCCTACGCCCGCGGTTTCGGCGGCTTGCATGGCGCCGGCGGCGGCGCAGCATTTGCCCGCGGCGGCGGCCTTAGACTTGCCCGCAATGCCAGAGGCGGTGCGGGTCGAATCCACCCGATCCTCCCGGTCACACCGCGTCGCCCGGGGCGACCTGGCATCCCGATTATCGTCGGCGAACACCATCACCACCACCATCACATGCATTGGGTGTTCCGCGGCGGGCATTGGCTCGAAATCGATGATGTCATCGAAGAATCGCCGGTTGTGGCCGCGCCGGTTTCGGTGCCTGGTCCCTGCACCTGCCTGACCAAGACCTACACGGCGACCGGTCTTGTCGTGTTTGCCGATGTCTGCACCAAAGAATCGGCAAGCGCTCCGGCCGCCGACGACTTATCCGACGCCAGCCAAGCGCCGACCAGCCCGGTGCCGGCCAAAGCTACTCCGATCTCGCAAGTGCCGACGACGCCGAACTACGCCGGCCGCACCTATCAAGAATATCTGGCCTCCAATCCGCAGACGATGCAGCCGCAGGCCTCCGTTCAGGCTCCCCAGGCGACCCCATCGGGTCCCCGGCAGAACTGAAAGAGCGCGGCACGGTAAACGAAAAGAGCAATTTCAGGCCGACAGCGAAGACTTAAGGCCGCCTGCGCGAGATCGCGGGCGGCCCTTCGATTTTCAGATTCGCGGTCGATTGGGTTTGCCTCGCGCCTAACTCTTGGTCGGACAAGGATCAAAGCGGACTGTAACGGGCAGACCGATCGGCAGCGGCGCGGCGCCGCGATCGACGTTCAACGTCACCGTCACCGTCACGGCATCGGCATGCGGATGATCGGACTGAGAGGCGCCGGTGGAAGTGCCCATTCCAGAGCGGCGGATCACCGGGCTGATCGAAGCCACTTGCGCCTGGATCGCGGTGTTGGGCAGCGCACCGGCTGCGATCTGCGCACGCTGCTGCAGGCAAACGCGCGCCAGATCGGTCACGGCAACATTGGCGCGGACGCGCGAGGGACCATCAGGTTCGATGTGGAGGAGCGGCTGCGGCACCGCCAAGCTCAAAAGCTGGCCCTGATTGACCCCGACGTCGAGCACGACGCCGGCGACCGGCGCTTTGACCTGACATTGATCGAGATGAGCGCGGCTCTCGTCGCGTTCGGCAGCGGCGGCATCGCGCAATGCCTTGGCTTGGCGAATGTCCTCCTCGCGCGATCCGGCGCGCAACAAGTCAAGCTGCGCACGCGCCTCCGCGAGTTGGGCCTCCGCTATGCGGGCGTCACGTTTGACTTCCAGAACGTGCGCGGCGGTGACCGTGACGCCCTCCTGCAAAGCCAACGTGCGTTGCAGTGTCTTCTCCGCCTCGTCCGCGCGCGCCGCGGAGAAATTCACCACGGCCTCGCCCACCGCGATCTCGCCCGGCCGAGGACCGTTGCGAAATTTGTCGTAAGTCGCTTGCGCCGCGGCCAGGCGCGCCTGCCGGGCGCGTAGATCGGCTTCCTGGGTCGCGCAATCGAGGCTGACCAGAAGCTGTCCGGCTTGAACGCGGCTGCCCTCATGCACCAGAACGGCGCTGACGATGCCGGTGGCCGCCACGCCGATGGATAGCGGCGGCCCCACGCCTTCGACCCGCCCGGGCGCGTTGAAGGCCGAGCCCTGACCCAGCATCTGCGACGGAATGGCAAAGCTCGCGAGCAGAAGGACGGCACCCAGAATTTTGGTCTCGTCCGTCATCCGGTGCGCGTGTCGATGCATCGCTGCGAACTCCGGGCCCAGCCACCAAATGAATGAGCGAGGGCGTCGAACGCCGTGTCCGGCGTCCCGTACTCGTATCGCCGTTTCGCCCGGACGGCAATTCGATCCGCGTTTCGAATCGGCACGGATGATGAGGCGGTGCAATCAAAAAAAGGAGGACGGGCTCGATCAGCCCGTCCTCCCGGAGCCGTCCGCACCGTGGTGCCTGGAGACCACGACACGACAGGCGGACGTCGCTACTCCGCTACGCGTCGCCTGTCACGCTTTGCCCAGCGGCACTGCCACGAACTGCGTCGCGTCGCCGACCTTGACCCGCATCAGGACGTCGTGCTTGCCCTGCGCCTTCGCTTCCTTCAGCGCTTTGACGACGTCGTTGCCGTTTGCCACCGGCTTGCCGCCCACGTCCAGGATGACGTTGCCGGTCTGGACTCCAACCTGCGCCGCGGGGCCGTCGGGATCGACGCCGGTGACGACGACGCCCCTGCCACCGGCACCCGCAACGTCGGCCGCCGGTGCTACGGTGATGCCGAGATGCGGCGCGTCGTTGGTCGGGGTTTGCGTCTGGGTAGCGCTCGCCTCCTGCTCATTCGGCATTTTCGCGAGCGTCACCGAGACAGTCTTGGCTTGGCCATCGCGCAGGATGGCGAGGTGGACAGAGCTGTCCGGAGCAATCCTCGCGATCGTTCGCGCAAGATCGCGCGCGTTCTTCACCGGCGCATTGTTGACGGCGGTGATGACGTCGCCCGCTTTGAGGCCGGCTCTGGCGGCGGGACTATTCGGCTGCGCCTGGTCGACAATGGCGCCTTCGGCTTTCTTCAGGCCCAGGCTGTCGGCGATGTCGGTCGTCACCGGCTGGATCTGCACGCCGAGCCAACCGCGGGTCACGTCACCGTGCTGCTTGAGCTGAGCAACGATTTCCTTGGCGGTCTGCGCCGGAATGTCGAAGCCGATGCCGACCGAGCCGCCGGACGGCGAGTAGATCGCGGTGTTGATGCCGATCACGTTGCCATCGACGTCAAACGCCGGTCCGCCGGAGTTGCCTTTGTTGATCGGCGCGTCGATCTGGATGTAGTTGTCGTAAGGCCCGGCGCCGATATTGCGGCTTTCGGCCGAAACGATGCCGGCGGTGACGGTGCCGCCGAGCCCAAACGGATTGCCAACGGCGATCACCCAGTCGCCGACCTGCGGCTCGTGGCTGGCGAATTTCACGTAGGGAAAGTCGTTCTTGCCGTCGACCTTGATGAGCGCGAGATCGGTCTTCGGATCGGTGCCGATGACCTTGGCCTGGTAGATCGTCCCGTCGGCCGTGGTCACCTGCACGGTTTTGGCGTGAGCGACCACGTGATTATTGGTCACGATGTAGCCATCCGGCGAGATGAAGAAACCGGAGCCTTCGCCGATAATGGTTTGATGGGCTTGCGACTGCCTGTGGTGCCCGAACTGGTTGCCGAACTCCTGAAAAAATCGCTGCATCGGCGAGCCCGGAGCAAACGGGATCGCCTGCTCGTCGTCCTGCTGCAACATCGCCGGCTCGGCGGAACCGGGGATGGTGACGCGCACGGAAACCACCGCCGGTTTGACCTTTGCGACGACGTCGGCAAATCCGACCGGATGCGGCAACGCCGCGGTATCGGCTGCTTGCGCGGACGCCGTGCCCAATGTCAGGGGCGACGAACGGTAGAACCCTGGGCCGGCAAGCAGCACAAAGGCGCCCAGTCCGGCGACCGAGGCCAGCAGCACAATACGCCGGGGGCGAAGCGCCTTGGGTTGCTTGCCGGAATGTTCTGGATCAATACGGGTCATAGCAGTCTCCATGGATGAAATTTGACCGGCGGCGCATCCGCCGTTCCGCTACAAATGGGAAAGTCAAATTACGTAGGCGTGTAGGCCAGATTAATTCTTTGCAATCATGGCGACCGGCCCTTGCAAAGGCCGGCGAATGACTGAGGGAACCCGGCCCGGCACGAGACCGTTATTTTTTTGAAATTGCGAAAGGCGGCGGTTTAGCCATGCAAAACAAGCTTCTGCATGAGAGCCAGGGCCAGCGGACCTATTCAGTCGTGCTGGAAACGGGCGACGAGATCATCAAATGCCTGCAGCTTTTTGTCGCCCACGAGCGCATCCGCACCGCCCAGCTCACGGCCATCGGAGCGCTGAGCGACGTTATATTAATGTACTTTGACTGGGAGAAGAAAAGCTATCAGCGCATTCCGGTGAACGAGCAGGTTGAAGTCGCTTCCCTGATCGGCGATGTGGCCGAAGGCCCGGACGGCAAGCCGTCCCTGCACATCCATCTGGTCGTCGGCAAGCGCGACGGCACCGCCATGGCCGGCCATCTGGCGGAAGCCCACGTCCGGCCGACGCTCGAAGTCGTCGTCACCGAAAATCCCGTTCACCTGCGCAAGGTGAAAGATAAGGACTCGGGCCTGCCGCTGATCCGCCCGGCGGCGTGAGTTTCGTTTGCCAAATGTTGATTCGGATTGCCTCCTCAGGGATCGCTGGTGAAAAACAATTCATCGGCGCGACATAAATGAAACGCTCATTGCGGCTCATCGAGGAGCGCCAAAGAGTCATTTCATCGGCGCGCTGTCGGGAATGAAGCGCTGGCCGAATGCTGGCTCCTTGTAGGGCGTCGGCGGCAATTGCCAAGTCCCGGTCGACGGCGGCCTGATCTCGGCGTCGACGTGAACGTCGAGCAGATAGGGTTTGTTGGCCTTGACCGCGTGTTCGAGGGCGCCGCGGAAATCCTGCGAACGTGTGACGGTGAGCGCGTCGACCCCCGCCGCTTTGGCCCAGGCGGCAAAATCCGGATTGTAGGGCTTTTTGTTGGCGCCCTGATGAAACATGGTGCCGTGTTCGCGGCCGCCGAACAGGCCGAGCTGAATATCGCGGATCGAGACCCAGCCGAAATTATTCCAGATCACCCAGACCACGGGAATGTTGTATTCGACCGCGGTGCACAGCACATGCGGCACCATGGTGAAGCAGCCGTCGCCGGTGACCGCGATCACTGGCCGATCGGGCGCCGCGAGCTTGGCGCCGAGCGCGCCGGCGGCGCCAAACCCCATGCCGGAAAAACCCCACGAGTTGAGCATGGTTTGCGGTTTGCGCGCGTTCCAGAACTGCATGTACCAGTTGTGGCTCACGCCGACGTCGCAGCAGATAATGGCGTCTTCCGGCAGCACCGCCTGGCAATCCGCTACCACCCGCTCCGGGCGAAGCGGAGAGGCGTGTATGTCGAAATTCGGCCGAATGAATTTCTCCCACTCGGCACGCCACGTAGCGATATCGGCAAGCCATTCTTTGGTCGCCGGGTTTGCGTCACGCCGTTCAAGTTCGGCCAGAAGCTGGCGCAGGAAGGTGCGCGCATCGGCGAGAATACCGAGGTCCGGCGGATAATTGCGGCCCAACTCATCGGGATCGACATCGACATGAATGAGCTTGGTCTGTGGGAAATTCCACGAAAAGCCCGGCAGCCACGATGACGCCGAGCGATCATCGAACCGCGCACCGATGGCAATGACCAGATCGGCGCGGCGGCCGGCTTCGTTGGCCGGAAACGCGCCGTTCCGGCCGATAAAGCCGAGCGACAGCGGATCGGTCATGTCCAAACAGCCCATGCCGTTGGGCGACGAGATCACCGGGATGCCGAGTTTCTTTGCAAACGCGGTGAGTTCGCGGCTGGCTTCCGATAGCGTCACGCCGTGGCCGATAAAAACAACCGGCCGCTGCGCGGCAACAACGAGATCGACCGCCCGCGAGACCTCCTCGGGCGAGGCCCCTCCCCGCTGGGCGTTGAGCGGCGGCGCCGCCGGCGGCAATTCGACCTCGTCCTCCTCCTGAAAGACGTTGAACGGCACGTCGAGATTGACCGGCCCCGGACGGCCCGACAGCATCGCCGTCATCGCCTGGCGCAACGCCAGCGGCAGCATGTCGACACGAGTCGGCTGGAAGCTGCGCTTGACCACGGGACGGATGATATTGACGAAGTCGGCCTGAAAGTGCCGGTTGATTTCCTGAAACGGACTCCGGTTGAACTGCTGCGTCGGCACGTTGGCGGTGATCGCCAGCAGCGCGGATGAATCGGTGAGCGCGCAGGCGAGCGGCATGACGATATTGCATGAGCCGGGACCGCACGACGTCAGCGTCGCCGCCGGCTTATGGCTGACGCGGAAATAGGCGTCCGCCATGTGGGCGGCGACCTGCTCGTGCCGCGGCGAGACCAGCGTGATGCGGTCGCGCGCCGCGTAGAGCGGATCGAGCATACCGACATTGCCATGACCGCAGATGCCGAACACATACGGAATCTTATTGGCGATCAGATATTCGGTGATCAGTTCGGCACCCTTCATACGTGGCATAGCGGCTCCTTGCCGGTTCGGCGCAGTCAGTGTTGCGTAGGTAGCTGGGCGGCCTGACGCCGCGCTATCGGCCGCAGCAGTTGCGGCGATATGTACAGCGGAAACTGGGCCAGCGCGAAATAAAGCCACGTCGCGCTCGGCAAGGCGCCCGCGGTCGCCGCCAGCATCAGTCCCATGTTGCGCTGCGCGACCAGAAGCCCGAGCGCCAGAGCGTCCCGGCCGGCGATTTTGCGGAGCACCAGCACGCTCAGCGCGAAGACGGCGAAAAAGATCACGAAGCTCAACAGCAATATGCCGGCGGTCCGCCATGGCGCGGCCAGAAAGCTGCCGGCGACGCCGCCCATGACAGCGTCGACAAAGACCAGCATCAGCAAAATATTCAAGCCGTCGATCGGCACCTTGTGACGTTCGATGGCTGGGGCGCCGACGATACGGCGGATCAGCGCTGCGACCACCAAGGAGCCGCACAGAATCGCGAACAGCTTGAGGCCGAGCGCCAGCGGCGACAGCGTCAGCACCGAACCCAGAAAAACGTAGGCGAACAGCGGCGCCGTCAGCGGCACCAGCGCGGTCGACGTCACCAGCGTGATCAGCACCAGCGTCGCATCGAGGCCCATCAGCGCGGCGAAGGCCGGCCCTGCCATGACCGGGGACGCGATCCCCTGCAGCATGACGCCGAGAAACAGATCCGGCGCTTGCCGGTCCAAACCGGTGCCAACGCAGCACAGCCCGAACAGGAGCGGCACCACCAGCGTGGTCCAGGCGGTCGCGGCAAGCACGAGGCCGGGCCGCCGCATATGGCCGACGACGGCCGCCATGTCGACGCGCATGAACGCCACGGTGAGCAGAAGAAAGATCGCTTCCGTCACGTAAGGCGCGAGCAACGCGCCGAGCGGCGGCACGGCAATGCCGAGGAACACCAAAGCCGCAACCGCGCGGGTGCCCTGGCGCCCGATCCAAGTTAGAGCCCGCACCGGACCGGTTAGGCTTTTGCGCAGGGTTGAGGGCATGCAGCCTTATGCGGCACCGGCGCCGAGAGCGCAAACATCGGGCGCGAACGTTATATCGCAGCGCCGATCCTTCATTGTCGTGCTCGGCGCATCAATCCCGTTCTCGCGCTGCGCTTTTTTGTTTGCGCCCCGAGGTTTTGCTGCAAGCCAGTCCCAAAAAGACCGCGCGTCGATCTTCGTGAGAGCGCCCCGGCGGTGGAAAGGACCGGAAGCTCAAGATCGGGCACGGCACGGAAGCTAAGCGACGAAATCCTTTGGACTCGCTTCCGGCAATAAAAAGGAAGCAGAACGCCGGCAGACG
>JBOHIU010000010.1:0-16679 GCA_050725855.1 Xanthobacteraceae bacterium
CGTCGTGTACCTTGTGTCACGCTTGGAATGTCCATCGAGTTCACTCGCGTTTCGAAACGGGTGACGCGCGGACACCTATCCCTGGCAGCAACTATACGGAAATCGACCTCGGCGGCTTAGGCCCGAGCCGATCTTCGTATCTTTCGCCCAGAATGGCACCAAGCCCCAACGGAACATCTCACCACGGCGAGCCTTTGCTTCGGCGTTATAGACCACCGCGAGCACGTCCTGCGACGGCGCGATGTTGTAGCGCGGCCGGGGGTTGACGCTGTTCGTCAAGTTGTAGAGCCGGACGATCTCGGAGAAGGGAACCGTGAGCTTGAACCGTCCGCACATCAGTGACACCGCTCATTCGCGGCGAGCTTCGTTCGTTGAAGCTCGTTGACCGCGACGAGGATTCGCTTCCAGACTGTCCGTCGTCAGGATTTTTGAGACAGGCGAGGCGGTTTTGGAACGGAGGCTCTGGTCCATCTGGGTTGTCAGTCTATGCGGCTGCATTTTGATGCTGCAAGCGTCGGTGCTCGATGGTTTTGCGTTTGATGACCTCCCTGCGTTGCAGGATTGATTGGCCGCGACCGGTATAGACATCGGCCGGGGTGAGGTTGTTCAAGCTCTCGTGGTAGCGGCGGTGGTTGTAGTGATCGACGAAGGCATTTGATTAAAGGACGCGAAATGACCGCTTCGAATGTCGGTCGTCCGTTGCGTCCATCACAATACGAGCCCAACAGCGGAAGCATGGATTCCTTCAGGTTCATAGCCTCGGCGTGGCAGTGCTGGATAAAAATATCCGCAGCACGATCACGATGTATTACGACTTTTTTCCTGAAGCCAAACATGGCCTCCCCTCTTTCAGGTAATCTTGGCGCACGAAGGTATGGGCGGCAAGGTCGTCGAGTTGGGCGCATCCGGCGGTCATCCCTGACTGGCCTAAAGTGTTTTTGATAAGGGGCGATCCATTCCTCGGTGATCTCCCGATGCGCCAGCGCGAGGAACTGTGAGCGAGCCTTGCATGAGAGACGGTAGCCGACACGCGTTTATCTCCTTTATCTTTAACGCCGGCGACGCAGGAGGGGGCCATGAAAACGCTACTCACGTTGATTGGTATCGTCGCAGCTGCGAGCGGCCTGCTCTTCGTCGGCCAAGGAACCGGCTATATCCCGTGGCCCTCCACCAGCTTCATGATCGGCCAGATCAGGTGGGTCTACTACGGCGCGGTAATCGCCGTCTTGGGCGTCCTCCTTCTGATCCTTGCGCGTCGCTGAGTGTCCGGCCACCGCCGGCGGATCGGCTCCTATTTCTTGAGGGCCCGGCGAAAGGCCCTGCCAAAGCGATAGGCCATCTCCGAAGTTGGCTTCAGTTCCTGAACACCCCGGCCCAGCCGAAACGCGATGTCGGTCCAATCGCCTTTGGGGACGCCCGCCTCTCTGAGTTTCTTCTCGAGACTCAGCTTGAGCGCTTGGGCGGTCGCTCTCTCATGGTTGGTTGCCGCTGAGTCCTGAAGTACGGCAACGAGGCCTCGCAGTTTCCGACGAATCGCCTCAGTAGCCCTCACGAGTTTCCCTGACCGTTGGGCGCATAGTGTAGCACCAAAATGCTAACCTCATCTGATGTGCGGACACGACCAAAGCCATCTTCCGCGCGAACGAGCCCTGCGCGGCGGTGTATAGCGATCCGATGGGTCGGTAACTCCGGATTTGGCTTCTAGGGAACCTGTGGTACAGGGTGTTAGTCATTCACCCCTGCACCGCTTCAAAGTAGTCTGTGAGACTCTCGCCGAGGAGAGAAGCAATGGATGGTGAAATTGACCTTCTAAAGCGCATCTATGATCGCTTCAATGTACGGGACATCGACGGTGTGCTGGCCGTACTCGCCGATGATGTCGTCTGGGCCAATGGCATGGACGGCGGCCACGTTCGTGGCCGTGAGGCCGTGCGAGAGTACTGGTCACGCCAGTGGGCCATCGTCAACCCGCACGTCGAGCCCGTGAACTTCCGACGGACTGCGGATGGTGTGATCGTTGTTGAGGTGCGGCAGTCCGTCCGCGACCTCGAAGGCAAGCCGCTACAGGAGCAGACGCACGGACTGAAGGACAAGACGGTCGGACATGTCTTCCGCCTTCAGGATGGCAAGGTCACACGCTTCGATATTCAAGATTCGGATTAATCTGCTGATCCCTTGCATTCAGAACGTGACGGCTGAAGCAAGACAGACGCCTGCCAGGAAGTTGCGGGCGAGCTTGTCGTAGCGCGTCGCGATGGCGCGCCTTAGATCGGCTCAATCAAACTCGGCTCGTCGTACTTCACATTATTGATGCGTGTTCCGATCTTGATCGCTTCCATCGGCTCGGGCGGATACGGTTTGAGCAGCGCGAGCAGATCGGCGGGATCGGCGGCTTTCTCACCGAGCCATCGCGGATAATCTTCAGGCTTCAGAATGACCGGCATCCGGATATGGATCGGCGCACACACCGCGTTCGGCTCCGTCGTGATGATCGACGCCGATTCGATCGTCGCCCCCGATTTCCTGTCGCTCCACCGCTCCCATAGACCGGCGAAAGCGAACACACCGCCATCCGTCATGCGGATCAAGTAGGGCTGCTTCTCCCCCCGAGTGCCTTTCCATTCGTAGAAACCGTCGGCGAGGACCAAACATCTCCGTGATTTAAAGGCGCTTCGATACGCAGGCTTTTCCGCCACGGTTTCGGCCTTGGCGTTGATCATCCCATAGACGCTTTTGAGGTCGTTCGACCACGGTGGGATCAACCCCCAGTGGAGCATCGCGAGGGTCCGCCCCTTCTCCAAATCGTATCGGACGACAGCGATATCCTGGGTCGGCGCGATGTTGTAGCGCAGTGCGAGATTCACGTTGTTCGTCAGGTTGTAGAGGCGGACGATCTCCGAAAACGGAACTGTGAGCTTATAGCGTCCGCACATCAGTGACACCGCTCATTCGCGGCGAGCTTCGTTCGTTGAAGCTCGTTGACCGCGGCGAGGATTCGCTTCCAGACAAGCTGGCCCTCGGTGTCTCCGGCCGCGAGCATTTCATCTGCTCGCTGTGCCGCGATGATGGGAGCGTCGGTTCCATAGCGCTTGATGAGAATGTCGGCCGCTCGCCAGAGATCGAGATCCGAAATCACGGCGGTACCCGAAGTGTTACGTCTCGTAGGTGGCAGGACCGGTCTTGCGCCAGACAGCCGTGAGCGACCAAACAAGAGCAACTGCCCAGCCGACCACGGTCCAGCCGAGGAGGACGTTGAGCACGAGTATGGCGTAGCGGTTGTGATGTCTCCGGACAAAGGCGATTACGCTCGGCAGAAAACCCACAAGCAATAGAACGCTGAGTAGCACGAGGGGCCAGTGGAATAGCGGCCAAGCGAATGAATACGACCAGAAATACACGAATGCCGCTCCCTATGTGGCGACAGCCTCACCTCGCCCGCGCGGAGACTCGCCCAAGTACTTCTGATACGCCCCGATCCAATCTTGCGCAATCTCGTGCTGCGCCTCTTCGAGCGGGATGCGACCAGCACAGACTTCATCATGCAGGTAGTTCTCTAGCCGGTCCTTCATGGATGCGTTCCAGGGTCCATGCCACGGCTCAGGCCATAGGTTCTGCGGTGAGGTCGGACTTCCGCCAAGTTCGAGCGGGATCAGATGATCCTCTTCATAGTCGCGCCGCCGTCGGTCTGCATAACTCCAGTCGCGGAGTTGTTCCCGCTTCAAGTGGTAGGTGTATTCCTCGGGCGGGCGAACCGTTCGCGTCCAGCCGCGCACACAAATCGTCTCGTAGATGTTCGCCTGCGTGACGTTCGGGTTGATCGCTCCGGGTGTTCTCGAAGGATCGGGGCGTGTCGGTGCTTGGGCGAAGGCGGGCGACCCACTGGCAAGGTAAATGAGTATGATCGAAGCGCCAGCTAGCCGCAGGGGCGCCACCGACATTGCGGCGGCTCAGGTCTCGTAGGTGGCAGGACTGGACCTATGCCATGTAGCTGTGAGCGACCACACCAGCGCCATAGCCCAGCCGATGACGGTCCAGCCAAGGAGAACGTTCAGGACGAGGATGGCGTACCGATTGTGATGATGCCGGACGAACGCGATGACGCTCGGCACGAAGGCGAAGAACATCAAAACGAGCAGCGCCAGCAGCCAGTGAAGCAGCAACAGTCCGACTGGTGGCCAAGCGAACGAGTAAGACCAGAAGTACACGGCGGTCGGGCCTCCCGTAAGACGAGCCGTTATTCTGGTCGCGAAGTAGCGAGTGGTCTAGCGCGGATGGTTTCGCGCAAAGTCCCCCATGTGGCGCGGGGCCTATGTCGATGCAGACCGGAGGCAACGCCTCGATCTGCCTTGCGGGCAGCCTCAGTCGGCCAGCAATGACGCTACGCTGTCTTTCTCACGTCCGGCGGATGGTGGTGTACGAGGCGGTTTCCATCCCAAAGCTCTATGCCCGCAAACTCGTCCTTGCGCTTCTCGTACAGCCGCACAGCGTGCTCGATGGCTGCTTCCTCGGACACCGCACGCACAACCTCAACACCTCTGATCACACCGTTCCTGAGAAAGTAGCACCGCATTGCATTCATCGTGACCTGACCCATTTGCACAAGGACCACAAGGGCGCGAACGCTACGAGCCGATTGTGAGTAGATCATGGCGCACGACTGTTAAACCTCGTTCACACTTTCATGACACACCGGTCGCCTCACCGTCGTTCGATTGCGCTTGCTCCCGCGACTCGACCTCGCGTATTAGACTGTTCGCACTTCGGGCCATGTACGAACACTCGGCCATTGATGAAGGGCGGAACCCATGGCAAAGCGGCACCTACGGCTCGTCACGCCAACCACCTAAAACCGAACAGTTACTCCCAGGCGCCAAACCAACGGCGCGGTCAGAACGCGCGAGTACCTGACGCCGCACGAGGTCAACCGGCTGATCGAAGCGGCACGCGGCAACCGCCACGGGCACCGGGATGCCACGATGATCCTGGTGGTCTTCCGGCATGGGTTGCGGGCGGCGGAATTGGTCGATCTGCGGTGGGACCAGGTCGACTTCGCTGGGGCGGCGCTTCACGTCCGTCGCGTCAAGAATGGGTCGCCGGCGGTCCATCCCGTTCGCGGTGACGAGCTTCGGGCGCTGCGCCGGGTGCAGCGAGAGGCCAGCGCGTCGCGGTTCGTGTTCGTCTCGGAGCGCGGCACCCCTTTCACCACCGCAGGCTTCGCCCGCATGATCGAGCGCGCTGCAGTCTCATCCGGTCTCGACCTCAAGGCGCATGCGCACATGCTGCGGCACGCCTGCGGGTATGCGTTGGCAAACGCCGGGCACGACACCCGGGCGATCCAGGCCTACCTCGGGCACAAGAACATTCAGCATACCGTCCGGTACACCGAGCTATCGCCGACCCGGTTCAAGGATTTTTGGAGGGATTAGGAAAGGCCGGCGCCATTGGGTCGTTCGTTGCTGACCACAACGCGGCGACGGAAGCTCATGGCCGTTTGGCCTTCGCCGGCACCACGAAGGCACCGTCATTGATAATGAGCGAATTGGCAACGTAGCGCAGCGAGATGTGGCGCTTTCTCCCTAGTTTCGAAGCGGCGAGCACTAGCGCGGCGTGTGGGACCGAAATCCGGATGCCCCACTGCCCTTCCATTGCCACAGGCACGGCTATGCAAGGTGTATCGAGCACGAGGTCAGTGCCGGCCGCGTAGATCAAAACGTCGGAAGGCACCTCGCTACGGACACCCGCGATCCGTATTCGCTTCGGCACATGTCGTTTGCCGATCGCGTCGACGAAAGCCTTGCGGCTGATGATCGCTTCGTGTTGCGCCCACATGACGTGACCCCGGCTCGATCGCTCCTGTTCAATCCCGATAGCGCAGCGCATCGACCAATAAACTGAACGCCGGCGTCGGCTGGCGCCGGCTCGGATAGTAGAGGTGGTAGCCCGAGTACGGCAGGCACCAGTCCTCGAGCACGCGCTTGAGGCGGCCTTTGGCAAGATAGGGTTGCGCCACTCCTTCCGGCACATAGGCCAGGCCCAATCCGGCCAACGCGGCATTCAGCATCTGGGCGGTCGTATTGTAGGTGAGCTGGCCATCGACGCGCACGCGCAGGTCCCGGCCGCCTTTTTGATGCTCCCAGGCAAACAATCCGCCACTGGGCAGGCGCAACGTGATGCAGTTATGATCGAGCAGATCCTGTGGTTTCTTCGGCGCCGGTCGTGTCTTGAAGTAGGATGGCGCCCCCACGATCGCAATGCGCATGTCCGGGCCGATGCGTACCGCGATCATATCCTTGGCCACTTGCTCGCCGCTTCGCACACCCGCGTCATAGCGTTGGGCGACGATGTCGGTCAGCCCGTAATCGATGACGATTTCGACTTTGATGTCGGGGTATGCCGGCAGAAGCTTCGCGAGCTTCGGCAGCAGGATCGCATCGGCCGCATATTCGGTCGCCGTGATGCGGATGGTGCCGGCGGGTTTTTCGCGCAGCTCGCTCAAGGCCGCAAGCTCAGTCTCGATCTCATCGAAACGCGGCGCCACCGCGTGCAACAAACGCTCGCCCGCCGCCGTCGGTACGACGCTGCGCGTCGTGCGGCTCAGGAGCCGCACGCCCAGCCGCTCCTCGACGCCGCGAACGGTGTGGCTCAACGCCGATTGCGACACGCCGAGCTTCGCCGCCGCGCGGGTGAAGCTGCGCTCACGCGCCACCGCAATGAAGGCGAGCAGGTCGTTCAGGTTCTCGCGCGGCATTCATGAATCCAATTCATCGGTTCATGCGAATTATACCGACTAATCCCGTGCCGCCGCACCTTTTAGATTCCGCGGCGTTGGCATCGCGGTCGAACGCCGCCGACCGGATTGCCGGCGAAGGAAACCCGCCATGGAAATCAAGCGCAACGGCACGCAGCCTTCGATCAAGGGCCCGCCCGAGAACTTCACCGGCAACGTCCGCATCGATCCGCTGTTCCAGTCGCCGGGACCGGCGCGGTTCGGCGGCGCCAGCGTCACCTTCGAGCCCGGTGCGCACACCGCCTGGCACACGCATCCTTGCGGCCAGACCCTCATCGTGACCGCCGGCCTGGGCTGGACGCAGTGCTGGGGCGAACCCAAACAGGAGATCCGTCCCGGCGATGTCGTCACGTGCCCGCCTGGCAAGAAGCACTGGCACGGTGCAACGCCGACAACCGCGATGACGCATATCGCAATTCAGGAGTCGCTCAACGGCCAGCCTGTCGAATGGCTGGAGAAGGTCACCGACGAGCAATACCGCAGCTGACCGACCAGAAGGGAACCCGCTATGCCACACGTTATCGTCAAGCTCTGGCCCGGCAAGTCCGAGCGGCAGAAGCAGCGGCTCGCCGACGCGATCGTCAAAGATGTGACGGACATTTTTCGCTATGGCGACGAGTCCGTCTCGGTCGCCTTCGAAGAGATCGGGCCGCAGGAGTGGCGCGAGAAGGTCTACGAGCCGGACATCCTGGGCAGTCCGGACAAGCTCTACAAGAAACCCGGATACACGATGTAAGCGAAGAGAAAAACCATGCGAGCAACTGTTCTTTACGGGCCGCGCGACATTCGCTTTGAGGACCGCGAGACGCCGAAGATCGTCGAGCCGACGGATGCGGTCATCCGCATCGCCGTCACGTGCGTGTGCGGCTCGGACCTGTGGCCGTATCGCGGCGTGCAGCCGATCGACGGACCGACGCCGATGGGACACGAATACTGCGGCATCGTCGAGGAGGTCGGCCGCGCGGTGAAATCGGTCAAGCCCGGCCAGTTCGTCATCGGCTCGTTCGCCACCTCCGACAACACGTGTCCAAACTGCCAGTACGGCTATCAGTCGTCGTGCGTGCACCGCGAGTTCATCAGCCGGGCGCAAGCACCGCTGCTGCGCGTGCCGTTGGCCGACGGGACGCTGGTGCCGACGCCGGAGGTTCCCACCGACGACCTGCTGCCGAGCCTGCTGACGCTGTCCGACGTGATGGGCACCGGCTGGTTCGCCGCCGATGCCGCCAACGTGAAGCCGGGCGGAACGGTCGTCGTCGTGGGCGATGGCGCGGTTGGCCTCCTTGGCATCCTTTCGGCCAAGCAAATGGGCGCCGGCCGGATCATCGCGATGAGCCGGCACGCGACACGGCAGAAGCTCGCCCGCGAGTTCGGCGCGACCCACATCGTCACCGAGCGCGGCGACGTCGGCACGGCTCGCATCAACGAGCTCACCAACGGCGTCGGCGCGGATTCCGTGCTGGAGTGCGTCGGCACGCAAGAATCAATGATGCAGGCGATCCGGTCCGCCCGCCCCGGCGGATCGGTCGGTTATGTTGGTGTGCCGCACGGTGTCCAACTCGACGGTGAGGAGTTGTTTTTTGAACACGTGCACCTCCACGGCGGCCCGGCGCCGGTGCGGCGCTATCTGCCGACGCTGATCGATCTGGTCTTGGATCGCAAAATCGAGCCCGGAAAAGTCTTCGACCTGACGTTGCCGCTCGACCAGGTGGCGGAAGGCTACCGCGCCATGGACGAGCGCCGCGCCATCAAGACGCTGCTGCGGCCGTAAGGCCAGGGAGCAACCATCGGCGGTCGCTCGTCGTTACCGCATCGCATCCTGAAGGAGTCGAATATGCAGAAGCGCAAGCTCGGCAAGAGCAATTTGGAAGTCTCGGCCATCGGCCTCGGCTGCATGGGGTTGAGCTTTGCCTACGGCCCGGCGGTCGACAAGCCGCAGGGAATTTCGCTCCTCCGCGCGGCGGTCGAGCGCGGTGTCACCTTCTTCGATACCGCCGAAGTCTATGGTCCCTTCGCCAACGAGGAGCTGGTGGGTGAGGCGCTGGCGCCGGTCCGCGACCGGGTGGCGATCGCCACCAAATTCGGCTTCAAGAACGGCGATCCGAATACCGGCCTGGACAGCCGGCCCGAGCGCATCCGCCAGGTCGCCGACGCTTCGCTGAAGCGGCTCCGGACCGATCGCATCGATCTCTTCTATCAGCATCGCGTCGATCCCGCGGTGCCGATCGAGGACGTGGCCGGCGCAGTCAAAGATCTCATTGCGCAAGGCAAGATCCGGCATTTCGGCCTGTCCGAAGCCGGCGCGCAGACCATCCGCCGCGCGCATGCGGTGCAGCCGGTGACCGCGCTTCAGAGCGAATATTCACTGTGGACGCGCGAGCCCGAAGCCGAGATCCTGCCACTGTGCGAAGAACTCGGGATTGGCTTCGTGCCGTTCAGCCCGCTTGGCAAGGGTTTCTTGACTGGCACCATCGACGCGAACACGAAGTTCGATAGCACGGATTTTCGCAACATCGTGCCGCGCTTCACGCCCGAGGCGCGGAAGGCGAACCAAGCTCTGGTCGATCGCCTGGGCCAAATCGCGGCGCGCAAGAATGCGACGCCGGCGCAGATCGCGCTTGCATGGCTCCTGGCGCAGAAGCCGTGGATCGTGCCGATCCCAGGCACGACCAAGCTCAACCGCCTCGAGGAGAATATCGGCGCTACGAACCTCACGCTGAGCGCAGACGATCGCCGCGAGATCGGGCAAGCGCTGTCAGCCGTCGCGATTCAGGGCGCGCGCTATCCGGAACGACTGCAACAAATGGTCGGTCTTTGAATGCGGCCTCACGCAGGGTCGTCAAACAGCACAAGTCGTCGCGGCAACATGGAGATCATCCAGGGTGCTGCCGATGGTGACTTTCAGCGCTTCTCTCGAGGGCTTCATGCCCTGTGGGATGATATTTTAGGACTACGTAAAGCGTTTCGCAGCTTGGCGCGTCTGACCGAGGTTCCAGCCGATTTCCGGCAACAGATGCTCGACCTCCATTCGACCAAGGGCCACCGGCTGCGCGAAGAGGTTGGCGACCTTGTCCTGATCGACGCCTATCGTTCTGTTCTGCCACCCTATACGGGACCGAAGAGGCTGCTCTATCGCGGGGATGGCGCGCAAAATCGGCGCTATCGCACCTATGGGCTCTCATGGACGACCGATGTCGATCAGGCGCGCGGCTTTGCACGCGGGTGGCGTATCGCGGACGGCGGTAGCGTCCTGCTGGAAACGATGGCCGAACCCGATGCGATCATCGCCGCACCCGCCGAGCACGAAAACATGCTCTGCCCGGAAGAGTGCGAATACATCGTTGATCGGCGACGGCTCGGTAAGGTGAAAGTCCTGGAGCGTTTCAGCCACCTCACGCTTCCGGAGCACGCCCGGCTGTACGGGGACTGAAGCCCAGCAAGCGTAAAGGCGGCTGAAGCCGATCCTGCCAGCGCTCCGATGTATGACGGGAGCGATATTGTCCCAACGCCCTCTCGATTATCCGCCGCCCGGCTTGACCAGCACGATGTTGACCGCCCTGGACCCCAAAGCCGACCGATCGAACGGACTCTAACCGCTTCATCGAGGCGGTACGCGAAGCGGAAGTTAGACATGGCGCACGCCTAGGCGCTCAAGCGCATGGTCAAGAAGGTTGCCAAAAGCAACCGAGAAGTCAGCAAGGACCAGCCCCGGATTGTTGACCGCCGGCATTCTGTCAACACGAGCTACCGCCGGGTAGTGGGTCAGTTTGAATTTCTATCTGGCGCAAGCCGTGAGGCCCGCAAAACCAGCGCGGTATCAAAGAACGCATGATGTTCCACTAATTTGCCGTTCCTCACGCGCCACCGGAGCGCACAGAGGAAATTCACGACCTTTTTTGTCGTTGTGTGCTGAATAGTGGTATCGAACACGCCCCATACGATGTTGTCGTTCTCGACAATCTCAATGGGATGAAACCGACGAAATTGATAATCGGCGGCGATTGTCGCCAAGACTTCCTTGACCTGCTCTATGCCGACGTGAGAGCCCCCAAAACGGAGATCGTCACTCTTCACGTTCGTGGCGGAGTTCCAGATGATATTTTCATCCAAAGCCTCAAGTAACGGGCGCAGGTCAGATTGCTCAAACGCTTTGGTTATGTGATGCATGAGCTTCTTTGACATTTTTCTCCTCCATGCGCGCGGGCTTTTATTTTCGCGTCCGCCCTTTTCTGGTCATGGTGGCGCGGATCATTCCGACGGGAAGTATAACTCGTATCGCTGCCAAATTCTTGTTCCGGCTTGGCAAGTTGCCCGCGTTCCCAATCGTCCACTGACCAGCCCCCACGGAGTGGTCCGGTTGCAATGTTAGTTTAGCGGGGGCGTTTAAGGCGCTTGGTGGCCATGCGTGCAAGATGGCACGGGCCTTAGACAAGGCCAAGGGTGCCAGGATTTCAAACTGACCCACTACCTACTGCTGTTGCCCGAGCCGTTGGGCTTCGACTGCTGCGGGTTGTCGATCGTTGGCGGGTTCACCCGCACGAGCCGGCCGTGCGCCATGTCGTCGAGGATGTTGAGCATCATCTTGACGGTGTCGTTCCGCTTCTGGTCGGTCATCGGATCCGGCAGCGCGATTACCGGTGCGGCCGTGAACAAGCCCAGATGCTGCCCCAGCGCGACCAGTGCCTCGCGTTTCTGCAGCGTTAGCTTGACCTGGTTGGCGTTCCGGCCGCGGCTGCTGCCGACGCGGATGCTCACGCCGGTCAAGCCAGCCAATTTCGCCCGCTCCACGCCTCTAAGGTCAATCTGCATGCGACCGCGGCTGTCGGGCCGCATGAAATCGGCGACATTGGCGAAGCCGATCTTGGCCAATTCGCCGAGGACCGCGTCATGAGTGATTTCGAGTCTCTCGGCCGCGCACTGCTGCCGCCGAGCGATTTCCGCTTTGATGCCAACATTGGCCATCAATCGGGCACCCTGCGTTCTGGCTGTTTTCCCCTTGGCGTATCCCGCGCGGACTGCAGCCTGCGTGGCGTTTAGATCTACTAGATATTGATCGATGAACCGTCGGTGTTTAGGACGCAACGTTGTCATGCTTGGGTTAGCGAAACACTGTTTCTGATTGCGACCGCAACCGCATCCAGCCCCCCACGACTATGTCCGCGCATGAAACCGCAAGCGGCCCGTATGCAGCGCCGGACAAACCTCGTCGAGCAATTGGCCTATGGCTTCCGCGATAAACCCCTTGTCGTGCCTCTTGTCCGGAGCAAGAAAGCCATTCGCCGCTAGATCATCTATCTCATCGCTGAACAGCTCCAGCCTGACGACCGTAAGCCCCTGCCGTTGGCGCTCGCGATAGAGCCGGACACGGTTGGTGCTCAGATGGCGCGCCCGAGCAGGTGCAACGCTGTTTCCGTCTCTTTCATCCCGTTGCAGAGCAACTGGAGCATCGTTTCTGACGAGGAGCGAACTCGGTCGATTTTCAGCCATCGCGCTGGGCCCGATTTAAACCGTTTTGTGAAGGCCAGCTAACCGTCATGCATAAGAACGCGACCCCGGCAAACGTGTGCACTCTATCGGAAAGGCAACCACGTTAGGCGAGCCCGCCGCGCGCACCGCCCGGTGGATTTCACATTGAAGGCGCTTCATCGCCAAGAACGGGGAGAGGCCGCCGCGTGGTTGCATTAGGAAGGAAGATATAGAAAGCAGTTCCACACGGGTGGCACCGAAACCATCAGCCATTTGCGGCCTTCCTTTGCGCCTTTCGGTTCCACACGGGTGGCACTGATACGGTCCCTCCGTGTGGAACTGGAGAAAGGATTTTTCGCTTGTACCGCTTCCACTCGTTCGTGGCTATTCGCGGAGGATTGACGCAACCGATCCACGTGAGGCGAAAGAGCGACGACGTCCGTTGACCCTCGACGCCGTAGAGGCCACCGCGTCGCTCGATCGCGACGAGCCCGCGCTCCACCGCCTCGTTGATCGTGGCTTCGATCTTCCGGCGCGACATGCCGAAGGCGACCAGCTGCGCAAACGTCGCATGCAGGCGGCCGTTCTCCCGACCAGCGTGACTCATGTGCTCGGCCATCAGGAAAGAGATGAAGCGGTGGCAGTATCCGGACATGCTGCGCCACGCGTCGGACTGCACAAGTGGTGGGGAAAGCCAAATAAATCCACCCGGCGGCGGCCCGAGAAGCTTGCGCTCAGGTCGCATCAGTTTGCCGGATGACCTACCCGTAGCGTCTGGCTTGCCAAAGTCGCTCATAAACTTCGCAGCAGTGCGGCTATTCGACGCCGTATCGCGGACGGCTCGCTGCCGTCGACGCAGATCGCGGGCATCGTCGTCCCGGTTGAGATGGTGCGCCAGCCACCACGCGCGCGTTCGACTGTGCTCGCTGCGGTTTCCCGTTGGAATCGGTCGTGCCTAGCAGTCGATTCGTACCGGAGGCGGCTGACCCGCTTTCAATCTGACCGACGTATCGCTCGGGCGCATATGCAACGCGAACTCGAGAAGCCAGCCAGGCATCAATTTCATCCTCAAACCAGCCGATCGAGTTCGCGCCGAGTTGGATTGGGGCGGGAAATGTGCCGTTGCGTACGCGGCGCCAACGCTGCACGCGGCTGAGGCGCGTCCGTTCAGCAACTTCCTTGTCCCGCAGCACCCGGCGCCAGGATCTGGCATTTTCGGTCGGTTCGGAGAAAGTCGCGCACATCGGTCCTGCCGTTGCAGCGCTGTTCCTAGCGCTCCGCGAGTATGCTCTTCCACTAGGGAGAAACCTAAATTCGCAAATTTGCAGCTACGAGATTGCTGCGAATTTTTACGGCGATTTCTTTTTTGGACGCCCGACTTCTGGACGCCGATATTTGTCCAAAGCCTTGGTCAGGGTCGGCCGCGAAATATCAAGTTTCTGAACTTCGGGATCTTGCGTAACGCGCCTAAGGCTAATGTATGCGCCAGGAGTCCGAGCCGTTATGCGCCCGATGGCCGCCTTGATCACGGCGTCGACCTTTGTCTGCGATACTCGACGAACAATCGACGTGCGACGTGCAGATCGCTGGCGCCGAAGATCTCCCCAAAACTTTGGACGCCTAAAGCTGTGGCTCGCAATCCATCTGCGAAATTCATCGCGACTAATTTCGATTCCGGCAATGATCGGTCCAACCGCATGTTTTGCTTGCTCAGGCATCAGGTCCCATCCATCGGCAATGGCCTCGAACGCCCTTGAACACTCCGATTCTGTCCAAGCTCGCGGGTCAGGGCCGGGCAGCGGTACCCGAACCGGGCGAATGACCACCAGGCTACCGTCGTCTTCCATCGTCCGGACAGGCTCCTCCTCGCCAGGCAGAGCAAAAGCGATGCAGTCCTGGCAGGTGCTGTAGAGCAGGTGGAGTGCGCCGGATCGGTCTGGGTCGCCGTCTCCGACCAATTCGCCACGCCACCAAGCTTGCTCCAACCGAAGTCGGAGCTCTTCCGCCGATACGGTTGGGTGAATCTCTCGCGACCAATATCGGGCGATACAAAGGATTGACAGCGCTTCGCCAGAAATCGGGAACATGCGGCTTCGCTAAACGCCTTCAGTCCGTAGGCCTAGATCGCCGTTTGATGCGTGGCGAAGCGCCGTCACGTTTGCAGGTTCCGTCTGACCGTTGAGTGTCTCATTCAGTCGCTGTGCCCAGAGGTTTAGAGCTTCACGCTTTTCGCGATCGTACCCGTAGCGGTCGTAGATCGACGTGACGCCGGGCTCAACGTGATTGAGGATCCGCGCAACGACAAACCGTGGAATGCCCAGGCTAGCTATTTGCGATGCTGCCGTTCGCCGAAGGTCATGGGGGCGAACGTCCGCAAGAGTGATCGCGGCCGTCGCGGCGTTGAAGGCCTTATTAATGGCGCGCGGTGTGACCGCGTAACCCAGTTTCCGCGCCGATGGGAACACCCAGGGCGAATTACGACTGAACTTCTTGGCCTCTTGAAGAAGTCCTAGCGCGAGTGGCGAGAGCGGCACGCGGTGCGCGAGTCCATTTTTGGCCTTCGCGGCGGGGATGTTCCACACGGGATCCTTGTCGAGCTCCATTTCAGCCCATTCAGCCGTAATAACCTCGCCTTTGCGCTGGGCTGTCACGAGCTGAAATTTGAGGGCGAGCGCCAGCTTTCGCGGCACGTTAGCGTTCGTCTGATCGAGGGCGTGCCATAGCGTTTTGGTCTCGTTGGGGGATAGAACCCGATCGCGCGAGACATTCTTGCCCGGTTGCGCCAGATGCGCGCAGGGGTTGCTGTTGACGCCGCCCATTTCCTCGCTAATCGCCCAGTTGAAAATCCGCCGCGTCAGTGACAGCACGGCATTCGCCATGATCGGTGAACCCCGCTCCGTCACCTTGGCGAGCATGTCGCGGACGTCGCTGCGGGTGATCCCGGCAGTTTTTGTCGCGCCAATGGCCGGCAGGATGTCATGGTCGAGGATCCGCTGTTTTTCGCGGCCGGAACGATGGTGACGCCTGAACGTCTCCATGAACGCGGCCGCTACATCGCAGAAGAGTTCGGCCTTGCGGATTTGCTGGACGGGCTTCGCCGGATTCTGGCCATCCTCAGCGAGGCGTAGCGCCGCGCGCGCCCGCCCTCGAGCATCGGCCAGCTCGAGAATGGGATAGGTTCCGAGCGTTAAGCAGCCTTTGCTCTGGTAACCCTTAATACGATAACGCACGAACCAGGTGCGCCGACCTTTGCCGGAGACACGCAGCCCAAAGCCTGGAATCTTTTCGTCGAAATATTCGATGTTGCCGGATGGCGGTACGGCGAGCATACCGATTGTGCGGGCCATAAGGTTCTGGACTGGCATCTTCCGCTCCCCCCCCTCACAAAATTTTTGGACCAGCGTGTTCAAACTGTTCCGCCGGTACAGAACAGAACGTGGACCAAATCGAATTTGGACCAGATTTGGACCAAGGCGGTCGTAACAGTGTGGGACGATCTGAAATGTGGCGCGACAAAAAAATCGCAGAAAAGGAGGAAAATATTCGCGTTGATCGTTTCAGCGTGTCGCACTGTGTTTCGCATTCGTTCGAAGGCGAAGTCTATCCGCGCGAAGTCGTCAAGCGCGCGCTCGAACTTGGCGCGTCGGCGATCATCATGGTGCATAACCATCCGTCGGGCGATCCGACGCCGTCGGCCGGCGACATCGAGATGACGCGCGCCGTCGCCAAGGCGGTCGGCGCGGTCGGCGTCGCGCTGCACGATCACGTGGTGATCGACCGCGGCCGGCATGCAAGCTTCAAAAGCCTCGGGCTGCTGTGACCTGCATCGTCGCGCATGTCGAAACGGCAATGATTGCGCCGAGCCGGAGCGGCGCGCCTTGTTTTTGCCACGCGCTCGCCACACCGACGTGGCGCTAACGCATTTGTCACCGCCGAATCACGACCGAAACAGTTTTGTCACTTTTCGCGGCACGGCGAAGCGGCGAGCGTAGTCGGCGACCGGCCCGATCGCCGCGAGGTTTGTCACCTTTTGGTACGAAACCATGCGTGCCTCGTCGCTCGACTTCCGCGATGCCGCTGTTGCCAGCAAGGATTCACACCGCGAAGCCACGCCGGCACAGCCACAAGATGGCGATCCGTGGCGGAGCCTACCGCTTTGCGTTGACCTCGACGGCACGTTGCTCCGGACGGACGTTCTCCACGAGCATCTGCTGTTCGCTGCCACGCACTGGCGCCTGTTGCGACGTCTGCCGGGATGGAAACGGCAGGGCATCGCCCGACTGAAACAAGAACTCGCGGCTGCGATACCGCTCGACGTTGCGACGCTGCCTTACGACCCGGCGGTGGTCGATTATCTGCGCCAGCAGCGCGCCCAAGGCCGTCGGCTCGTGCTGGCGACCGCAGCCGATCGCCAGGTTGCCGAAGCGAT
>JBOHIU010000011.1:0-40824 GCA_050725855.1 Xanthobacteraceae bacterium
CGCGTAGCTGAACACGTAACCGCCGATGGCATCGACCTTGCCGCTCACCAAAGCCGGCCCCACGCCAGCCGGATCGACGTTGATGATTTGGATTTTGGCGCCGTCGATGCCGGCGCCCTTGAGGAAAGCAGGCCATTGCTGGAATTGCGCGCTGCCCGCAGTCATCGCCAGCGTTTTTCCTTCGAGGTCCTTCGGCGATTTGATCGGCGAATTATCGAGCACCATGATGGCGGCCGGATCGCGCCGGTAAATGGTGCCGACGGTCTTGATCGCCATGCCCTTGGCGACGCTGTTGGCGACAACGAAGCCGTCGGAGAAACCGATCGGCGTCGCCTTGCTGGCGACAAGTTGCGCCGTCGTGCCGGAGCCCTTGCCGGCAAGGATGCTCACATCGAGGCCGGCGTCGCGATAAAAACCTTTCTCGTGCGCCACCAAAAATCCGGCGCTGGCGCCTTGATAGAGCCAGTCAAGCGTCAACGTCACCGGCTTGAGCGCGGTTGCGCCGCGCGCGACGAACGGCCCGGCCGGCGTGCCGATTGCGCCGGCGGCCAATGCGGAACGCATGAGAAAGCGGCGTCGGGAGACCGGCGCGGTGTGAAAATCCCAGGAGCGCATGGCTTGACCTCCGAATGCCGCCCTTTCGGCACCAAGGCGCGACGAATGCCTTCTCGCGCCTTGATAGCCGGTCGTGTGACCGCTGAAAAGCAAGCGTTATGCCATGATCGACGGCTGGACGTTGACGCCAACAGCCCGCCTTGATCCGCCGCTCACGCGTTTTGCGGCGGCACGTATTCGGCGCCGGTCGGTACGAAGGCGTTGGTGAAGAGCGCGTCGAGCGCCGGCGGCGTCGCCACGCCGCCATATTGCTGGAGCACCGCAACAGTCGATTTCCAATCGGCGGCGGCTTCCCAGCCGAGCGGCTTGCCCTTGGTATCCGGCGTCACCCAGGTTTTCCACGACAGCTCCAATTCGCGCCGCGTGATGGCCGGATCGATCGTGGGCAGGTAGCGTTTGACGGACGCGACGGCCTCGTCCGGATGCTGGCGGCCGTACAGGAAACCCTTGATGCTCGGAGCGACAAACGCACGGACCAGTTCCGGGTCGCTCTTGAGCAGGTCGTCGTGCACGATGATGCCGTTCGACACCACGGTAACGCCATAGTCGGCGAACCAGAATATGCGGACCTGCTTTTTCGCGCGGATTTCGATCGCCGGCACGTAACCCTGGGCGTAGCCGGCGATGGCGTCGACCTTGTTGTTGACGAGGGCGGGACCGACGCCGGCCGGACCGATATTGATCAAGCGAATTTTCGTGAGGTCGATACCGGAGCCCTTGGCGAAGGCGGGCCATTGCTGAAATTGTCCGCTGCCGGCCGTGATCGCAATGCTTTTGCCGTCGAGGTCCTTTGGCGAGGTCATGCCGGAATCGGCGAGCACGATCATGGCCGCCGGATTCTTGCGAAAGACGCTGCCCACCGTCTTGATCGTCATGCCCTTGGCGACAGCGTTGCCGACGACGTAACCGTCGGCGAAGCCGAACTGCGACGCCTTGCTCGCGACAAGTTGGGCGGTGCTGCCGGAGCCCTTGCCGGAGGTGATTGAGACGTCGAGACCCGCTTCGCGATAAAACCCTTTGTCCTTCGCCAGCATGAAGCCAACGTTCGGGCCTTGGAAAATCCAATCGAGCGTCATCGTCACTGGCTTGAGCGGCGTAGCCGCGCGCACGCGGTACGGCATGGACGGCAGCGCCAAGGCGGTCGCGACGAGGGCAGACTTCTTGAACAGCCGTCGGCGGGTTAACGCACGATCAGCAGGATGACCGGCCATGGCCTACCTCACACAGTTTGCGGCGAATTCCGTGCCACCATACAGGCAATGAGCCGGACCTGTCATGGCCATCATGGCCCTCACGCCGCAGATTGCAGCGCTTCCAAACAGGACGGATGTTGCCGCCACGAACTCGCAGGCTCAATATGCGCCTTCGGTGTAGATCGGATCGACCGAGCCCTTCCAAGGCCCATTGTATTTGTCCAACAATTCCTGGGCAGGCGTTGAGCCGCGTGCGAGATTATCCTCCAGCACTTGCAGATAACGCGTCTCGTCCTGGCCGGACACGTCGAGACGCTTTCGCCGCGCGAGTCCGGCGCGCGCGAGCTTGAGAATCTCGGTCGCAAGCTCAAACATCGTCATGCCCCGCACCTTCGCAGCGAGGCCAAGTCGTGGCACATCATCGCGCAGCCTTTGCCGCTCCTCGGCGGTCCACGTTTTGACCAAATCCCAGGCGGCATCGAGCGATACATCGTCATAAAGAATGCCGACCCAGAGCGCCGGCAGAGCCAATAAGTTCGCCAGCGGCCCCGAATCCGCGCCGCGCATTTCCAGATAGCGTTTGAGCCGAACCTCGGGAAATATCGAACTCAGGTGATTGGCCCAGTCCGAGATGGTGGCCTGCGCGCCTGGCATTGCCGGCAGCTTGCCGACCAGCAGATCGCGGAACGATTGACCGGCGACATCGACATATTCGTCGCCATGCTTGACGAAATACATCGGCACATCCAGCGCATAATCGACCCAGCGCTCGAAGCCCATGCCCGGTTCGAAAACCCATGGCAGCATGCCGGCGCGGTCGTTGTCGGTGTCGCGCCAGATTTCCGAGCGGAAGGAAAGATAGCCGTTGGGCTTTCCGTCCATAAACGGCGAGTTGGCGAACAAGGCCGTCGCCATGGGCTGCAACGCGATCGAGACGCGAAGCTTCTTGACCATGTCGGCTTCCGACGAGAAGTCGAGATTGGTCTGCACCGTGCAGGTGCGATACATCATGTCGAGTCCGAGCTTGCCCACCTTGGGCATATAGGCGGTCATGATCTTGTAGCGGCCCTTGGGCATCGTCGGCATTTCCGCGCGCGTCCACGACGGCGTCATGCCGATGCCAAGAAAGCCGATGCGTAGCGGCCGCGCCACCTCATGCAGCTGCGCCAGATGCGCCATGAGCTCGCGCGACGTTTGATGAACGGTCTCGACCTGGGCGCCGGACAGTTCGAACTGGCCGCCAGGCTCCAGTGAAATCGCGCCGCCGCCGGTAATGTCATAAAGGCCGATAATATTGGACTCTTCAGCGATCGGCTGCCAACCGAGGAGATGCCGCATTCCTTCGAGCAGTGCACGAATGCCTCGTGGCCCTTCGTAAGGCACCGGATGGTGGCCTTCGAGGGTGAAGGCGAACTTCTCGTGCTCGGTACCAATGCGGAATTGGGACTTCGGCCGGACGCCTTGGGCAAGCCAGCCGACAAGCTCGTCCCGCCGCTCGATGGGCGTCAGGTCGACTTGATCACGCGCCATGCAAAATCCCGGGGAGAAATGGGTCGCGACCTTACACGCGGCCCGCCACAAAGGGCAATGAGGCCATGATCGGCCTCACGCCACGGCCCGGCGCTGATCGGGCCGGCCGTAAAACGCCTCGCCCTTTTTTGCCATGTCGACCAACAACCGGCATGGTTTGAAGCGTGCACCGTGACGCTTGGCGAGACCGGTAACGAGCGCAACAAAGGCTTTGCTGCCCATTCCATCGATATAGGAGATGGTGCCGCCGGTGAACGGCGCAAAACCGAAACCGAGGATCGAGCCGAGGTCAGCCTCGCGTACGTCGGTTATGACACCCTCCTCGATGCAGCGCGCGGTTTCTAGGGCCTGGATGGCAAGCAGCCGATGTTTGAGTTCGGCGACGTCGATGGCATCGGGATCGAACCTGTTCGGTTGCAGATCGGCCAAGCCGGGCCAGAGCCGTTTTGGGCCATTCTGCGGGTAGTCATAAAAGCCCTTGCCGCTCTTGCGGCCCAAACGCCCGCGCTTTTCCACCATTGCTTCCAGGAGCGCCTTTTGCCCTGCGTCGACCGCCTCGGCGCCAAGGTCAGACTCAGCGGCCTTGAGAATCCTCCAAACGAGATCAAGCGCGACTTCGTCGCTCAGGGCCAACGGACCAACCGGCATACCGGCCATGCGGCCGATATTCTCGATCATTGCCGCCGGCACTCCCTCGCCGAGCATCAGATGGCCTTCGCGCAGATAAGTGCCGACCACCCGTGAGGTATAGAAGCCTCGTGAATCGTTGACGACGATCGGCGTCTTGCGGATCGCGCGGACGAAATCGAGAGCGCCGGCAAGGGCGGCGTCGCCGGTCTCCTTGCCCAGAATGATTTCCACGAGATTCATGCGTTCGACCGGCGAAAAGAAATGAATGCCGATAAACCGCGTTCGGTCTTTGCACGCAGCCGCGAGCGATGTGATCGGCAGCGTCGACGTGTTGGAGCCAAAGATCGTTTCGTCACCGGCCACGTTCTGCGCCCGGCCGATCACCTCTTCCTTTACCTTGCGGTCTTCGAACACTGCCTCGATCAGCAGATCGCAATCGCTCAATGCGACGTAGTCGGCAGTCGATTTGATGCGGCCAAGCAACGCCTCGCGGTCGGCGGTGCTGGCGCGACCGCGCTCGACCTGCGCGGACATCAATTTGCGTGAGTGCTCCTTGCCCTGCTCTGCCGTTTCCGGATCGCGGTCGACGAGCACGACATCGATCCCGGCGAGCGCGCTCACATAGGCGATGCCGGCCCCCATGAAGCCGGCGCCGAGAACGCCGACTTTCTTGATGGCCTTGCGCGGCACCGCAGCGGGGCGGCGCGCGCCTTTGTTGATCTCCTGCAAAGAGACGAACAGCGACCGCATCATTGCTGCCGCTTCCGGCGACCGCAGGATTTTGGCGAAATACCGCGATTCCACGCGCAATGCCTGATCCATCGGCAATTGCAGGCCCTCATAGACTACCTGCATGACGGCGCGGGCCGCCGGGTAATTGTCGTAGGTTTCGCGGCGATAGAGTGCGTTTGCCGGCGCGAAAACCATCAAGCCCGCTTTCGAATACACCGGGCCGCCGGGCAATTTGAAGCCTTCGACATCCCACGGCGCCTTCGCGCTACCGCCCGCGGCAATCCACTCCTTGGCGGCCGCGATGAGGTCGCCGGCAGGGACCACGGCATCGATGAGCTTCATCGCCTTGGCGCGCTCGACCCCGATCTGATCGCCTTTGAGCAGAAAGTGCAGCGCATCAGCCGGCGGCAGCATGCGCGCGATCCGTTGGGTGCCGCCGGCGCCGGGAAATAAGCCCACCTTGATCTCCGGCAGCGCCAGCCGGGTCTTGGGATTGTCGGCGGCGACGCGGCGATGGCATGCGAGCGCCAGTTCAAGGCCGCCGCCAACGGCCGTCCCGTTGATGGCGGCAACCCAGGGCTTGCCGCATGTTTCGATCCGGCGGCACAGCAACGACCATTTGCGGCTGTCCTCGAACAAACGAGCGTTCGCCGCCTCTTCGCCCTGTGACGCCGCAAGCTCGGCAAACGCGCGGCGCATCGTCTGCAGAATCGCGAGATCTGCGCCAGCGCAGAATGTATCCTTGCCCGAGGTTATGACGACGGCGTTGATGCCGCCGTCAGCGGCGGTCGCCTCGACGATTGCGGTCAATTCCTCGGTCACGACCGCATCGATGACGTTCATCGAGCGTCCTGGCGCGTTCCAGACGACGACAGCGATGCCGTCGGAACCCACATCCAAAGTAAAGTTCGTGTAGCTCATCAATAAGGGTCGCCGTTTCGATGGGTGTAACGCATTCCGTTTTCGTCGCGCACGACTAGGAGATCAACATCGGGATAGTCGACGCGCTCGTGTTTCGAGCGGGCGCCGATTTCAAGATAAACCACGTCGAGATTTGATTTGTTGACGAGCTGATGGCCGTTGCGATCATTCGCCTTGAACCCCGCCGCGTCGCCCGGCTTGAGCACTGTCTCGCCATCGTTATCGACGAGCATGACCTCGCCCTCGATAACATAGATCAGTTCGTCCTCCTGTGCGTGCCAGTGCCGGAGCGCCGAAGCGGCGCCGGGCTTCAGCGTCGTCAGGTTAACGCCAAACTGATCAAGACCGGCCGCATTGCCGAGCCGCTTGCGCTCGCGGCCCACGACCACGCGGTCATACGGCGGCGGATAGTTCGTGCGGGTATCCACGGCGAGCCGACCGATGTCGATCTTCGGCATGACTTATACCCGTTCGATGATCGTGGCGGTACCCATGCCGGCGCCGATGCAGAGCGTCACCAAGGCCGTCGCCGCGTTGCGCCGTTCCAGTTCGTCAAGCGCGGTGCCGAGAATCATCGCTCCCGTAGCGCCGAGCGGATGGCCCATGGCGATGGCACCGCCGTTGACGTTGACCTTGCCGGTATCCAGGTCGAATGCCTGGAGGAAACGCAAAACCACCGACGCAAAGGCCTCGTTGATTTCAATGAGATCGATGTCGGAGAGGCTCATCCGTGCCTTTTTCAGCACCTTCTTGGTCACGTCGACCGGGCCGGTGAGCATCAGCGCCGGCTCCGAACCGATATTGGCAAACGCCCTGATCCTGGCTCTCGGCGTGAGGCCCGCTCGCTTACCGGTGCGCGCGTTGCCGACCAGCACCGCTGCCGCGCCATCGACGATGCCGGACGAATTGCCGGCGTGATGCACGTGATTGACGGATTCGATCTCCGGATGCGCCTGGATGGCAACGGCGTCAAAGCCGCCCTTTTCGCCCATCTGCACGAACGAAGGCTGCAATGCGGCGAGCGATTGCATGGTGGTGCCGGGACGCATG
Source organism: Xanthobacteraceae bacterium (assembly GCA_050725855.1). Lineage (GTDB taxonomy): Bacteria > Pseudomonadota > Alphaproteobacteria > Rhizobiales > Xanthobacteraceae > BOG-931. Next base: position 6,672 of record JBOHIU010000011.1, read on the forward strand.
TGCTCGTCTTTGTCGAGAATAGCGAGGCCATTGACGTCCTTGACGGTCATCACCGAGCGCGAAAAACGGCCCTCGCCCCACGCCTGGGCGGCGCGCTTTTGGCTCTCGACCGCATAGGCGTCGACATCGTCCCGCGAGAAGCCGTATTTGGTCGCGATCAGGTCGGCGGAAATGCCTTGCGGCAGAAAATAGTGCGCGACCGCGATGGAGGGATCGACCGACCACGCTCCTCCGGCCGCGCCGATGCCGACGCGACTCATCGATTCGACGCCGCCGCCGACCGCCATCTCCTGCTGTCCAGCCATGATCTGCGCCGCGGCGAAATTGACCGCGTCAAGACCCGAGGCGCAGAACCGATTGATCTGGACGCCGGCGACGCTATCGCCATAGCCGGCCACGAGCGCTGCGGTGCGGGCGATATCGGCGGCGGCCTCGCCCACCGGATCGACCACCCCCATCACGACGTCGTCGACCAAGCCAGTATCAAGATCGTTGCGGCGCTTGATCTCGCCGAGTGCCTGACTTGCCAGATTGAGCGCGGTCACTTCGTGCAACGCGCCATCCGCCTTGCCCCGGCCGCGTGGCGTGCGCACGTGATCATAGATGAAAGCGTCCGGCATGGCCTCTCCTTTGCCCGCCCGATACTAGCCAGGGTCCGCGACGTGGACTAGCCTAGTGTGGCGGTTCAGAAGTCCGCATCATCCTTAAGGCAGGGCTCGTTATGCGGACTTCTGAACCAAAGCCACACTAGATCAATAAGTTGCTAGTGTCCTTTCGATTCCGAAGTTCGCAAACGAGGGGGCCGCACAATGATGCGAACTTCGGAATCGGGACACTAGCATCCGCCAAATTTGGCGGCTATTCCTCGGCGCACGCGGCAACGATGGTGCCGCGAACCTCGCTGGAACCGATCTAGATCCGCTGCCCAAGGCAGCGGCAAAGGGGCAGATGGACGTGCGTCAGCGCCTGTTGTTGCTTCTGATTCTTGGCCTGGTGATTGCCATTCTTATCGTCTTGGCAAATCAGGGGAGCGGCCCGGTCGGACCGCTGACGACCCGCGATTTCTCCTCGCTCGCATACAAGGTCGGAATCGTCGTATTCGTCGTTGGGACAGCGCTGACGCTGTTTCGCGAGCGCTTCACGCAGGCGATTACCGCGGCAATCCTCTGGGTCACGGTCGGCCTCATCCTGCTGGTCGGCTACTCGTATCGATTCGAGCTGCACCAGGTCGCCGACCGGGTGTTCGCCGAACTCGTTCCCGGCCACGTGATCTCGCAAGGCCGCACTGTCGCGGTGGCTCGCACCAATGGCGGAGATTTCGCTATCAATGCCGAGATCAACGGCGTTCATGTAGCCATGGTCCTCGACACCGGCGCCAGCTCGGTCGTTCTTACCCGCGACGATGCCAAGGCGGCCGGTCTGCCGATCGAGGTGCTAAATTATACGGTCAATATCGACACCGCCAACGGGCGCACCCGCGCCGCGCCGGTGACACTCGATCGAGTCGCGGTCGGCAGCCTTGTCGAACACTCGGTCGACGCGCTGGTGGCGCAGCCCGGCCAATTGAAAACAAGCCTGCTCGGGATGAGCTTCCTCAACCGGCTGCAGAGCTGGGAGGTCAGTGGCGATCACCTGTTCCTGCGCGGCTATCCGTAAGCGGCGCCGGGCGGCAGAGTCTCGTCAAATCAGGCTGACCAGGAATCGCACCGATACCAGCAACAGAAAACCCGCAAACACGACCTCCAGCGTCCGCCGCGATAACCTGTGGGCGTACATCGCTCCGTAGGGAGCGACGAAGCTCGAGACCGGCGCCATGACCACAAGCCCCATCAGCGAAACGAAACCGAGTGAAAACGGCGGCAGTAACGCCTGATGGGGCAGTCCGGCGGCGATATAGCCGACCGTACCGGCAATAGTGATCGGCACACCGAGCCCAGCCGAGGTTGCAACAGCCTGGTGGATGGACTTGCCGTGGAGCGTCAGCACGGTGGTCGACAGCGAGCCCCCGCTGATACCCATCAGCGACCCGGCAAACCCGATCCCGAAGCCATAGGCGGTCATCGGCAATGTGCCGGGCAGATCGGTGCTGAGATTCCAGCGGTCGCCGGCGAACAAAAATTTCACTGCGATAAAGGCCGCGATCACAACGAACGCGATCTTAAACACCGCTGACGGTGCAAACGCTGCAATGGTCGCGCCGCAGGCAACGCCAAGCACGGCGGGCAATGCCCACAGCTTGATCACACCAGGGATGACGAACCCTTTGGAACGATGGGCCAGAAAGGAGCGGATGCTGGTAGGCACGATGATGGCGATCGAGGTGCCGACGCAGAGCTGCATGTGCACCGCCTCCGGCACCCCAAGCGCGCCAAATACCTCATAGAGCACCGGCACGATCACGGCGCCGCCGCCAATGCCGAAAAGCCCCGCGAGAAGGCCGGTGAGGACGCCGGCGACGACGATCGCAGACGCAAGCCAAAGCAGCTCGTTCAGTCCGACGCCGAAAAACATCTTCTTTTTTGTTTTGCGAAGGCGCTAGTGTGGCGGTTCAGAAGTCAGCATCATTCTTACGGCGAGCCTCTTATGCGGACTTCCGAACCACAGCCAAACTAGATCAATAACTTGCTAGTGTCCTTTCGATTCCGAAGTTCGCAAACGAGAGGGCCGCATAATGATGCGAACGTCGGAATCGGGACACTAGGCTGCGATGTGCGCCAATTCGCGCTGGCTGTCCAGCGCCGCCTCCTCGACCAGCGCCAGTGCATCGAGAAGCGTTTCCGCCCCTGCGCCCTTTTTTGCCGCGGCCTCGGCAAGCTGGCGGCGGAACGCGCGCGCGCCTCGAACCGCATGGAACGCCCCGTGCAGGTGACGGGTAATCGCATGCAGTCGCGTCCCCTCGGCCCGTTCGCGTTCGACATACGGAATGAGCGACCCCAGGGCCGCCTTAGACGAGGTGAAACTCGCCTTTTCGCCAAACACAAGCGGGTCAACGGCGAGAAGCCGCCACGGCTCCTGATAAGCTGCGCGGCCCATCATCACGCCATCAACGTGAACGAGATGCGAAAGCGCGCCTTCGACAGTGGCGATGCCGCCGTTGAGCACGATGGGAAGATGCGGATGTGCCGCTTTGAGGCGATAGACGCGCGAATAATCGAGTGGCGGGATTTCGCGGTTCTGCTTCGGTGAAAGCCCCTTCAGCCAAGCCTTGCGGGCATGCACAATGAGCGCGTCGGCGTCCGACCGTTCCATCGCCCGAGCGAAAATCTCCAGCGCCTCTTCGGGGTCATGGTCGTCGATGCCGATGCGGCATTTGACGGTGATGGGGACAGACACCGCAGCCTTCATAGCCGCGACGCACTCACCCACCAAGGCCGGCTCCGCCATCAGGCAAGCGCCGAAGCGGCCATCCTGCACCCGGTCGGAAGGGCAGCCCACATTGAGGTTGATCTCATCGAACCCGTGATCCGCGCCAATGCGCGCGCAAGCGGCCAGTTCCCGTGGGTCGGAGCCTCCGAGCTGCAGCGCCAGCGGGTGCTCGGCCGCGTCGTAGCGCAGAAGGCGCTTCCGGTCGCCGTGCAGTACCGCGCCGGTCGTGAGCATTTCAGTATAAAGCAATGCCCGGCGCGTCAGCAGCCGATGGAAGAACCGGCAATGCCGATCAGTCCATTCCATCATCGGCGCAATGCAGAAGCGCCAACGGCTGGCTTTCATGGATACCTGCGATTCCATCGGTTTCTGTGGCCCGTTAAATCCATCTCACTTCTGCTCGCTTCCGCCTGTCTTCGCCGCAGTTCAGCCCCTCGGTTACACCTTATACTGCAGACCTCCCCGGAGCGATGTAGGACCGAAGAACGTGTCAGGCAACGTAAGCACGGTTCTTCCGGCTTTCGGGCGGATGTCGCCAAACGTGGCAACATGGTGGGACAAGGCTTCCATCACTGCCTTGGTGGTTGCCGGGCGCAGTTTGTAATCATCGGGAATCAGCGGTGTAGTAGAGTATGACACCGGCAAAGGGAGGGAAATCGAGCGACGTTAAAGCCTTGCCCGCGGAGCAAACGCCCGCGAGAATGTCCTGACCGGTCAGCGGCGAGAAATCGGCGCAGCATCCGGTGTGGATTCACGGCGTCGATCCAATCCTCTGCCGCAACAGCGTCATGAACGATAAGGAAAAGGCCGCGCTTGGATCGATTGCCGCGTCGGCGGGGCTGACGCTGGCAAAGGCCGTCATCGGCGCGCTCACAGGTTCGCTTGCGATCCTGTCCGAGGCGGGTCATTCCTTGCTGGATTTGGCTGCGACCATACTGACCTATTTCGCGGTGCGCATTTCCGGCAAGCCGGCCGACGCGGAACACCAGTATGGCCACGGCAAGGTCGAGAGCGTCACAGCTCTTATCGAGACCGCGCTGTTGTTTCTGCTGACCGGAATCGTCATCTGGAAGGCGCTGCAGCGGCTCGTTGGCGCGCAGCCGCATCCAGTCGAGGCCACCCCCGCGGCGTTCGTGATCATAGCCGGTTCGATTGTCGTCGATTTTTTTCGTGCCCGCACGCTGAAGCATGTTGCGACCCAAACGTCGAGCGAGGCGCTGCATGCCGACGCGCTGCACTTTTCCTCGGATATGTGGTCGTCGGTGGCGGTGCTGCTCGGGCTCGGTGGCGTCGCGCTGGGCTATTCGTGGGCCGACGCTGGCGCTGCCCTGGTTGTTGCCATCTTTATTTCTATTGCGGCTTGGCGGCTGGGACGGCGCACTCTCGATACGTTGACCGATACGGCGCCGGTCGGCGTCAGCGAACGCATCGCCTCGATCGCCCTGCGAATCCCGGGAGTAGTCGGTGTCGAGGCGGTGCGCGCACGGCCCGCAGGGGCGGCTCTGTTTGTCGATCTCAACGTCGGCGTCAGCCGCGCGCTGGCGCTCGACCGTGTTGCCATCATCAAGGAGCGGCTGATCGGCGCTATCCACACCGAAATCCCGCAGGCCGAGGTGACGATCACGACCGATCCGCGCGCTCTCGACGACGAAACCGTGCGCGAGCGGGTGATGCTGATTGCACGCAACCGAGGGCTCGCTGTTCATCACGTTGCCGTGCAGACGATCGCCGGCCGGCTGTCGGTTTCGGCGGATCTGGAAGTCGAAGGCACCCTGCCGCTCGGCGTGGCGCATGAGATTGCAAGCGGGCTCGAAGAGGCGGTGCGCGACGAACTCGGCCCCAATGTCGAGGTCGAGACCCATATCGAGCCGCTGCCGGCCGATCTGCTCGCAGGTTCCGACGCCTCAAGCGCACGTATCGCCGAAATCCGCGCCACGCTGGAAGGGCGTGCGGCCGAGATGCATGGACTCTATGAGGTTCACGACGTGCGTGTACGCGAAACAGCGGAAGGCGAGATCGTCAATTTTCATTGCCGGGTCGATCCGGGCCTCTCCGTGCGGGCGGTGCACGATCTGGTCGATGCGGTCGAGAACGGGCTGCGGCAGCGCTTTCCTACCATCCAGCGCGTCATCGGTCACGCCGAGCCGAAACCAGCGGGTTAGAGGATGAGCACCGCGGCGCGCGAAGCAGCCAGCACGCAAATCGCCGAGCGCAGCGTTCGCTTGTGCCAACGAATAGCACGTCACCTGCATCTTGTGCCGATCCCCAGCGCTATGGCCAAGAACGCGCGCATCGTTGCGGGTGAGATTGGTGACCCGGACAAGCTGCCTTTGCTCGCGACCCAAGTTGCGAAATCGACCACTCGCGCATCACGAGCGGAGTTCCCGGCGATCAGGAACCACGGGGCGCTTGAAGGACATCGGGAAAATCAGTGACGCGGCATAGCCCGCCCCGCGCTTTCAATTGGCGCGCAAAGCATTTACATCAAGCTGATCATGCGAACCGAAGAACCCCGTCCTATCCGCTTGCAGGATTATCGCCCACCCGACTGGCTGATCGAGACGGTCGATCTCGACATTCTGCTCGACCCGAGCGCGACCCGGGTGCGCGCCAAGCTCAAACTCAAACCCAACGCTGCCGGCGCTCCGGCCCCGCTCGTGCTGGACGGCGAAGACTTAAAGCTCACCTCACTGAAACTCGACGGCAAGCCACAGCCGGCGGAAAACTTCGTTGCCTCGCCGGACCGGCTCGCCATTGCACAACCGCCGAACCAAGCGTTCGAACTGGAAATCGAAACCCTGCTCGACCCGGTCGGTAACACCCAGCTGATGGGGCTTTACCGTGCCGGCGACACCTACTGCACGCAATGCGAAGCGGAAGGATTTCGCCGGATCACCTATTTCCTCGACCGGCCGGACGTCATGGCTGTCTACACCACGCGCATCGAAGCCGATAAAGACACTGCGCCGGTCTTGCTGGCTAACGGCAATCTCGTCGCGCGTGGCGACATACCCGGCACCAGCCGCCATTTCGCCGTGTGGCACGATCCGTACAAAAAGCCCTGTTATTTGTTCGCGATGGTAGGTGGCAAGCTCGCGCGCGTCCAGGACACGTTCACGACGATGTCAGGCCGCAAGGTCACGCTGCACATCTATGTCGAGCCGGGCAAGGAGGATCGTTGCGCTTACGCCATGGACAGTCTTAAGCGTGCCATGCGCTGGGACGAACAGGTTTTCGGCCGCGAGTACGACCTCGACATTTTCATGATCGTCGCCGTCTCCGCCTTCAACATGGGCGCCATGGAGAACAAGGGGCTGAACGTGTTCAATGACAAATACGTTCTCGCCAAGCCGGAGACTGCGACCGATTCCGATTATGCCGGCATCGAAGCTGTCATCGCCCACGAGTATTTTCACAATTGGACCGGGGACCGCATCACCTGCCGCGATTGGTTTCAGCTTTGCCTGAAGGAGGGTCTGACCGTCTTCCGCGACCAGGAATTCACCGCCGACCAGAGGTCGCGTCCGGTGGAGCGCATCGGCGACGTGCGCGCGCTGCGCTCGCACCAATTCGTCGAGGATGCCGGCCCGCTCGCCCATCCGGTGCGTCCCGAACTCTATCACGAGATCAACAACTTCTACACTTCGACCGTCTACGATAAAGGCGCCGAAGTGGTGCGCATGATCAAGATGCTGCTCGGAGCGGAACTGTTCCGCAAGGGCATGGACCTTTATTTCATCCGCCACGACGGCGAGGCCGCGACCGTCGAGCTATTCGTGCAGTGCTTCGCCGACGTAAGCGGGCGTGACTTTTCGCAATTCAAGCGCTGGTATTCGCAAGCCGGCACGCCGGAGGTCGTGGTCACACCGCACTACGATGCGCGAGCAAAGACCTACCGGCTCGATATTGCGCAGACCATCCCGCCGACGCCCGGTCAATCCCGCAAAGACCCGATGGTTATTCCGCTAACGCTGGGACTGGTCGGCGAAAGCGGCATCGATCTGCCTTTGACGATCGCGGGACGACGCCTCGACCGCGCCGTCGTCGAACTGACGCGCCCTAGCCAGAGCTTCGTGTTTACCGGGATCCAGGAGCGGCCGATCCCATCGCTCAATCGAGGTTTTTCAGCGCCGATCAAACTCACGTTGCCGATCGATCGCGACGATCTTTGCTATCTCGCCGCACACGATCCCGATCCCTTCAACCGATGGCAGTCGGTTCAGACGCTGGCGATGTCGCTGCTGAAGGAGAATGTCGCGGCGTTGCGCACCGGCGGACGCGCAAGCGCGGATCAAGATTTGATGGCGGCGCTCGGCACGATCTTGGCCGACGAGCGACTTGAACCCGCCTTCATTGCCTTGACGCTGACACCGCCAAGCGAAGCCGATATCGCCCGCGAGATCGGCCGTGATGTCGATCCGGATGCGATCTTTGGCGCGAGGCGCAAGCTCCGTGCGGCGATCGGCGAGCGTCACCGCCAGATGCTGACGCAAACGTACGAGCGGATGATCACGCCCGGCCCGTTCCGACCGGACGCGGCAAGCGCCGGGCGCCGCACGCTCAAGAACGTCTGCCTCGATTTTCTGGCGATCAGCGGATCGAGCGACGCCATCGCGCGGGCATTTAGCCAATACCGGAACGCGGATAATATGACTGATCGCATGGCGGCGCTGGAGACCCTATCGCTGCACGACTGGCCCGAGCGAACCACGGCGCTCGATAATTTCTACCGACGCTACGCCGCCGACCCGTTGATCATCGACAAGTGGCTGGCGCTGCAGGCGGTCATACCCGAACATGGCACGCTGGACCGCGTGCGTGAACTGACCAGGCATCGCGCCTTCTCGATGGCCAATCCCAATCGCGTGCGGGCGCTTATCGGCGCATTCGCCCAAGCCAACCACACGCAATTCAACCGCCGCGATGGCGCCGGCTACGATTTCGTGTCCAATATCGTAACTGGGCTTGACTCAAAGAATCCGCAAGTAGCAGCGCGTTTGATGGGCGCGTTCCGCTCCTGGCGCGCGCTCGAAGCCGAGCGGCGCGATCGGGCCGAAGCGGTCTTGCGTCGTGTCGCCGCGCAAAGCGGCTTGTCGCGTGACGTCGCCGACATCGTCGCGCGCACGCTTGCGGACCGCTGAGCTGGCCGCCATGATCTGCGGCCGATATTTTGGACATTCCTAAAATATCTTGAACGATAACTCTCGACAAATCACCGCGCATCGATTCTTATCAGCACGATTCGGAGGAGATGCGGCACATCCTTCCGGTCACGGGTAAGGGGACGTCCGAGCGCGGAGGCAGGCGATGGCGCGCGCCGAAACGGCGAGTGCGTCTTTACGTTCCGATTCGATCAAGGGGTTGGCGCAATCAATCGCCAACCCTGCCTACCGGCGGCTATTGAGCGCCGAGCCGTTCCTTCGCCGCGTAGTGCCGGTCCTCATTGTCGCGTTCATGCTAACGATCTGCATCGGCGCCGCCGTACAGGTGCTCGATCATCGCCAACAGGTCGTTGCCGATGCGACTCAAAGCATCGAAGCGCTCGCCGATCAAATGGCCGGCCAACTCGATGACCGCGCGCAGGACGGCGACCCCGCGGTCGCCCGCACGCCGGCCGCACTCCCCCGCATGCTGCCCGATTGGGCGAGAGGCGCGGGCCGCCAAGTTGTCGTCGCCAATGGTGAGGGCGTGGTCATCGCCAGTATCCCCTACGATCGATCAGTACAGGGCCGCTCCATTCTTGACGTACTCGGTCCCTTGCAGCCGGTCACCGCGCTCGGCGCCGACGCGCACACGCTTCCCATCCTGCTGCCCGACGGCAGAAAAGCGCTGGCCTCTGTGCGCGCCTTGCAAAATCCGATCGGCACCTTGACGGTGCTGCAGCCACTCGATGACGCGCTCGCCGGCTGGCGATCAAGCACGGCGCTCACCGTCACGTTGGCCGCCACCACGGGCTTCGTTGTGCTCATTCTTGGATTCGCCTTCCATTGGCAGGCGACACGCGCGCGCGAGGCCGATCTGATCCACGACACGGTCAGGAGCCGCATCGATACGGCGCTCAATCGCGGCCGCTGCGGACTGTGGGACTGGGATCTCGCGCGCGGCCGCGTATTCTGGTCGCATTCGATGTTCGACATTTTAGGCCTGCCGCAGAAGGATGATCTGCTCACCTTCGGCGAGGTCAATGCGCTCGTTCACGGCGACGACATCGATCTTTTCGAGTTGGCCACCCGGCTTGCCGACACCAGGGGGCAGTCGTTCGATCACGCCTTTCGCATGCGCCACTCCGACGGCCGCTGGCTGTGGCTGCGAGCGCGTTGCGAAGTGGCCCGCCAGGACGGCGAAGCGGGTCTGCACCTGATCGGCATTGCGGTCGATATGACCGAGCAAAAGAGTTTGGTCGAGAAGACGGCGGCCGCAGATCTGCGATTACGCGACGCCATCGAGACCATTCCGGAGGCTTTCGTCCTGTGGGACGCCGATAACCACCTGGTCTTGTGCAATTCGAATTTTCAGGCCCTGCATCACCTGACCGACCAAACCGTGGTTGCCGGCACGGCGTACGAAACCATCGTCGCAGCAGGGAAAAAGCCGATCATCCGCACCACTGCCATCAACGAGGAGGGCCAGCCGCCGGGCGCCCGCACCTTCGAAGCCCAACTTGACGACGGGCGCTGGATGCATATCAGCGAACGCCGCACCAAGGACGGCGGCTACGTCTCGGTGGGTACCGACATCACCAAAATCAAGCTGCACGAGCAGCGCCTGATCGAGGGCGAAAAGCGCCGCATTGCAACGATCGACGACCTGCGCAAGTCGCAACAGGCACTGGAACTCCAGGCCGAGCAGCTTGCCGATCTTGCCGAAAAATATGCGGAGGAGAAGAATCGCGCCGAGGAGGCCAACCAGACCAAATCGAAATTCCTGGCCAATATGAGTCATGAACTGCGCACTCCGCTCAATGCCATCATCGGCTTTTCCGAAATCATGGAAACGGCCATGTTCGGACCGCTCGGTGCCGACAAATACCACGAGTATTCCCGCGACATCCGCGAAAGCGGTCAATATCTGCTCGACGTCATCAATGATATTCTCGATATGTCGAAGATCGAGGCCGGAGGCATCCGGCTGGCGCCTGAAGATGTCGATCTCGATCCGATTCTCGCCGAGTGCATCCGCGTGATCTGGGGCCGCGCGCAGGAGAAGCGCCTTGTCCTCAAGTCCGATATCTTACCCGCGATTCATCTCCGGGCCGACCGCCGTGCCCTCAAGCAAATCGCGCTCAATCTGCTTTCCAATGCCGTAAAGTTCACGCCAGACGGCGGCACCGTAAAACTGGAAGGTCGCGTTCGCGGTGGAATGGTCACGATCGCGATCATCGACAACGGCATCGGCATCCCGAAGAAGGCGCTGCCCAAGCTCGGTCGCCCGTTCGAACAGGTGGAAAGCCAATTGACCAAACGGTATCAAGGTTCCGGCCTGGGCCTTGCCATCGCCAAATCACTCGTCGATCTGCACGGTGGCGGCATGCGCATCCGCTCGACGCTCGGAAAGGGCACGATGGTGGTGGTGCGGCTGCCGCTCGAAGCAAAGCAGGCGGTGCGGGCGGCCGCTTGACGGACGCATACCGGCCTCTCAACAGCTGGACGATAATCGTAGGTTCCGCGCGCGCAGCTCAGCGGAGCTCTACGGCTGCTTGTAAAGCTGCCGCTGGCGCCAGAGTACCCAATCTCGCCACGAGCTGTTGATCGGCTTGTTTGCCGGCGGCGGCGGCAGCCGCCCCTCTGAGAAGGGATTTGTCCACTTCCGAGCTCAACCAGCAAATATAACCGGAAGCCATCCAGCCATTTGATCCCCCATAAAGCTGGCCCGCTCGACGATCCGCGTCGGCAGGTGCGGACCGCTGGCAAAGCTTGCGCTTTATATAACGTATAACCACAGCGAGTAACGTAAGGCTAAGGTGCCGCCCCCAAAATCCGCACAAAACATTCGCGCACCTGACGCTGGGTTTCCGCGACATGCGCCTGCAGCGCTGCGAAATCCGGCAAGTCGGCGGCACGAGTGAGGAGACCGAGGATGCCGGTGCTGGCAGAGGCTGGATCGAATTTTTTCGGCAGGCACAGGCGCAATATCTGCGCGAGATGATGAAAAAGCGTCACCGCGGGTCGCAGAATGGCGGCATCCTCCGGCTTGAGCACACCGAAACGTTCGGCGTTCTCCAAGGTCCGGGCCGTCGATGTGTCGAGAATGTCCGTGATCGCGTGGGCGTGCACCAGCTGCAGATATTGCGCAACGAACTCGATGTCGACCAGCCCGCCGGCCGCATATTTGAGATCCCAGCGATCGGCATCGCCTTTCTCCTTGGCTATCGCCGCGCGCATATCGATAACATCGGCGGCTACGGTGGCGGCGACGCGGCTGCGGCAGAGCACCGATCGAATGATGCTCTGGACACGCGCAGCAAACTCCGGCGGCCCGGAAATAACGCGGGCGCGGGTGAGCGCCATGTGCTCCCAGGTCCATGCCTCGCGTTCCTGATAGTTCAAAAAGCCGTCGATTTGCGTCGCCAGCGGGCCGGAACGACCGGAGGGCCGTAGCCGCATGTCGACCGGATACAACACGCCGTAATTTGTCTGCGCAGTAAGCGCACTGATCAGGCGCTGCGTGAAGCGTGCAAAATACTGCGCACCATAGAGCGACCGCCTGCCATCTGAATCTGGATGCTGGTGGTCAAAATCGTAGATCACGAGAAGGTCGAGGTCGGAATTGGCGGTCATTTCGCGCGCGCCGAGCCGGCCGAGCGCCACGATCGCGGTCTGCTCGCCGGCGATACGGCCGTGCGCTTCGCCGAGGTCCTCCTGCACCTTTATATGCAGGGCACGCACCAGAACTTCCGCGAGGCGGGCGTAAACCTCGCCGGCCTGCCGGGCGGACACCGATCCAGACAGGATCCGCGCGCCGATTAGGAACATATGCTCCTGGCCGAACTGCCGGATGGCATCAAGAAAATCTTCGTAGCGTCGCGTCTCGTCGAGAGCGCGCTTAAGTTCTTCGGCCAGCCGCATCTGATCAGGAAGTGCGCCGAAGAAAGCGGGGTCGATCAGCAAATCGATCAGATTTGGAGCTTGCGCCAGGATGTCGGCAAGCCGCGGCGCTATGCCGAGTATGAGCGCCACGAATTCGACGATATCCGGATTCTGCCGCAACAGCGACAAGAAACGGCCGCCGGCGCGCAAGCCTGCCAAAAAGCGGTCGAACGCCGCGAAAGCGTAATCGGGATTTTCCGCCCGGGAAACCTGATCGATAATCAGCGGCAGGAGCTCGGCCAAATTCGAACGGGCCTGCTCTGCCTGCAAGGCGCGATAGTGCGGCTCCCGCCAGCGCCGCACCGTTTCCAGAATCGCCGGCGGCTGCCGGAAACCGAGTTGCGCCAGCCGATCCAGCGTCTCCCCCTCATGCTCGGGCGCTGCAAGCGAAAGGTTTTGCTGGCGGGCGAGAAAGGCGGGCTCGCGTTCAAACAGCCTGACATAGTGCCGCTCGACATTGCGCAAGTGCCATAGAAGGTCCTTGGCGAAGTTATCCCGCCCCGCATAACCGACGAATCGCGAGAACTTGTCGAGTGCGTCGGGATCGGAAGGCAGCGTGTGGGTCTGTTCGTCGCCGACCATCTGCAAGCGGTGCTCGACGCGCCGCAAAAATTCGTAGGCCGCCGTCAATTCGTCGCGTGCCTCAGCATCGATCCAGCCACCGGCCGCGAGGGCTGCTAGCGTCGGAACGGTCGCGCGGCCGCGCAGTTCGTCGTGCCGGCCGCCGGCGATGAGCTGCTGGGTCTGGGCGAAGAACTCGATCTCGCGAATGCCACCGCGGCCGAGCTTGATGTTGTGTCCCTCGACCGCGATCTCTCCATGCCCGCGATAAGCATGAATCTGCCGCTTCATTTCGTGCACGTCAGCGATCATGGCAAAGTCGAGATATTTCCGCCAAACGAACGGCGATAGATCGCGCAGAAGCTTCTCGCCGGCGGCCAGATCACCGGCGCAGGTCCGCGCCTTGATCAGCGCCGCCCGCTCCCAGTTCTGTCCGCGGCTTTCGTAATAGTCGAGCGCCGTCTCGGTGGAGATGGCGATCTGTGTCGAAGATGGATCCGGGCGCAGACGCAGGTCGATGCGAAACACATAACCATCGGCAGTCCGTTCCTGCAGGAGCTCGACCAGTTTGCGCGACAAGCGAACATAAAATGGCATCGGCTCCGCATCCGGTGGGAGCCCAGCGGCAGCGGGATCGAAAAATATGATGAGATCTATGTCGCTGGAGAAATTAAGTTCATGGGCACCCATCTTGCCCATTGCGCACACGATATAACCCGATCCCATCTCCGGATGGCGGGAATCGGCTGACGTCAGTCTTCCGCGCCGCACGGCATCGCGTAGAAGATAACGAACCGCAATGCCGAGGGCCGTATCGGCGAGATCGGTCAGACCGCGCGTGACCCGTTCCACGGGCCAGACCCCGCCGAGATCGGCCAGCGCGATCAACAGCGCCGCCTCAGCCTTCATGCGGCGCAGAACACGCATCACCGCTTCCGGAGCTCGTGCCGAACCCGCATTGCGTCGCGCCGTGGCAAGCACGGATGCCAACTGTTCGTCCGGATCTCGACTGAGCAGTCGAAGGAAACGGCCGGCATCGGCGATGACAAGGTCCCAAAGATAGGGCGAAGACTCCGCGATCACGCCGACGAGCGCGGCAACTGTCGGATTGGCAGAGACGACCGTGTTGAGACTCCTGCCGGACGAGATTGCCGCCACGCTCGCAAGCCAGCCGGACACACGTGCGGACAGCCCGGTCGACGCCTGGCGGAAATGGATTCCGCTGTGTCGTGGGGACTGAACGTCCTCTAGCCGACGGATCAGCGCTGTCTGGGCGAATTTCGACTCCGATGGTCGACCGGACCGCTTCGCAATGCCCGCACGCTTCATCCAGATACCACCGGCCCGGCGCGCGGCAGCGCGATGGTGCCGCGCAAGCCCGGTTGATTGTCCTCGAGCTTCAATTCCCCGCCGTGCAGGCGGGCCACGGCAGAGGCCAGACTCAAGCCCAGCCCCGAACCCGGTTCAGACCGGCTCTCTTCAAGCCGCACGAAACGCTCGATCACGCGGCCGCGATCGGCTTCGGGGATTCCGGGCCCGCGATCCTCGACGCTCAGCATGATGCGCTCGCCCTCGCTGCCCAACTTGACCAGGATCTCGGCAGGCTTGCCGTTGAGCTTTGATTCCGGCTTGGCATATTTGATGGCGTTGTCGACAAGATTGGCCAGCGCCTGACTTACCAATTCGCGATTGCCACGGACCATTGCCGCCGCGGACGCATCGACCTTGAGCGCTAGCCCCTTCTCTTCGGCCAAGGGCTCGTAAAGTTCGCTGACGCCGCGGGCAACTTCGGCGGCATCGAATTCCGTCATGTTGTCGCGCGCGTGACCCGACTCGGCGCGCGCAATCATCAGCAACGCGTCGAAGGTACGAATGAGTTCGTCGGATTCCTCGATCGTGGACTCCAATGCCGCCCGGTAATTGGCGTCGCTCGCGGGGCCGCGCAACGCCTGCTCGCAACGATTGCGCAAGCGAGTCAACGGCGTCTTCAAATCGTGCGCGATATTGTCGGAGACTTCCGTCAATCCCCGCATCAGCGCCTCGATGCGATCGAGCATGGCATTGACCTTATCGGCGAGCCGATCGAGTTCGTCGCCCGTGCCGGCGACCGGCAGCCTGCCGGAGAGATCGCCGGCCATAATGGTCTGTGCCGTTCCGCTCATGGCATCGATGCGGCCGAGCACACGTCTACTGACGAAAAAACCGCCGGCGAGCCCGAGTACGACAACCAAGGCAAAGGACCAGCGTCCCGCGTTGGTGATGATGCCATAAAGCCGCTCGCGCTCCTCGAGATCGCGTCCGACCAGAAGACGAAATCCGCCGAGCCGAACGACTTCCACCAATGCACTGCGATCGGCACCCTCTGACGAGTCGATCCGGCGATACGAGGTTTCCAGCCAGCCAGGATGGTTGAGGACGCCCGGTTGCAGCGCACCTACGTTGCCGGCCAGTCCCTCCCCATTCGGCGTCGTTACGAGGTAAAGGCTCGAACCTGGACGCCGCGAGCGTAGCTCGACGGCAGTGACCAATCCCCTCAACCCGGTTTCGTTGTATCGCTCGGTCAGGCCCCTGATTTCGCCTTGAACCGTGGCGGTAATCTGCTCGGTGATCAGACGACGGGTATTAAGTGCGAGATAGCCGAGAAGGGATGCGGCAAATAAAATGAAGATCAACAGATAGACGAGCGTCAACTGGAACGCTGTGGTGCGAAGAAGCTTGCCGAGCGCGGTCACGATCGCAAATCTCTCAAGTTCGCACGCCCCATTCAGTTTCCGAGAAGTCATCTTCCCAGAATTCCAGAGCTGCCCGCTCTCCCGGCCGCTGCTTGGCCGCTTCCGCGCGCCGGAGCTCGACACGGCGGATTTTGCCCGAGATCGTCTTCGGCAAACCAGCGAATTCGAGTCGGCGCACCCGTTTGTACGGCGCGAGCACGGCGCGGCAATGCCGAAAGATCGATAGCGCCGTATGGCGATCGGCCGAGTGTCCGGCCGCAAGCACGACAAAGGCTTTCGGTACCGCCAGCCGGATCGGATCGGGCGACGGAACGACCGCGGCCTCCGTCACCGCGGGATGCTCGATAAGTACGCTCTCAAGCTCGAACGGGCTGATGCGATAATCTGAGGATTTGAACACGTCGTCGGCGCGACCGACATAGGTTAGGTAACCATCGCTGTCGATCGTGGCAACGTCGCCGGTGCGGTATTCCGAAGTGCCGGCCGAAAGCTGGCCGCCGTCGCCGGCCTGATAGCCCTGCATCAGTCCGACCGGCCGCGGCGCCAGCGTCAAGCAAATCTCGCCCTCTGGGCGCTCGGCCCCCTCGGCATCCTGAAGCGCTACGCGATACCCTGGCAGCGGGCGGCCCATCGATCCGGGCTTGAGTCTCTGGCCGGGGGAATTGCCGACGATCGCGGTCGTCTCGGTCTGGCCGTAGCCGTCACGAATGCTGACGCCCCAAGCCCCTTTCACGCGCTCGATTACCTCCGGATTGAGCGGTTCGCCGGCGCTGACCAGCTCCCTCAGCCCGACCTTCCAGGCCGACAGATCCTCCTGGATTAACAGCCGCCATACGGTCGGCGGAGCGCAAAACGTAGTGACGCCGCAACGGGCGATGGTGTCGAGAAGACCGCGTGCGTTAAAGCGTCGCTGATTGGCTATGAAGATCGCCGCTTGCGCGGTCCACGGTGAAAAAAAGCAGCTCCAGGCATGCTTGGCCCAGCCCGGCGATGAAATATTCAGATGCAGGTCGCCGGCGCGCAAACCAAGCCAATAGACCGTGGAGAGATGACCGACCGGGTAGCTTTGATGGGTGTGCAAGACGAGCTTCGGTGTCGCCGTGGTTCCGGAGGTGAAGTACAGCAGCAGCGGATCATCGGCGCGGGTTTCACCGTCAGGTGAAAAATCCGGCGATGCGCCGTAACAGTCGTGGTAGGAAATCCACCCCGGCCTCGCCTCGCCGACCACGATCCGCGTGCAGTCGCCGGGCAGGTCCGCGAACTTCGCCGCGGCGTCGGCGTCGGCGATGACATGTTTAATGCCGCCGCGGGCGAAACGGTCGGCAAGATCATTGCGCGTGAGCAGCGTCGTTGCCGGTATGATCACCGCACCAAGCTTCATCGCCCCCAGCATGGCTTCCCAGAGCGGTGCGCTATTGCCGAGCATGAGCAGCACGCGGTCGCCACGGCGGACGCCGATCCGGCGAAGCGCATTGGCGATGCGGCTCGATCGCTCGCTGATTTCCGCGAAAGAAAGCTTGGTTTCTCCCACGCCTTCATCAACGAGCCACAGCGCAGGGTTGGCATTTTCGCGCGCCATGACGTCGAAATAATCGAGCGCCCAATTGAACCGGTCGAGCTTGGGCCACTGAAACTCTCGATAGGCGGTCTCGTAATCGTCGCGATGGCGCAACAGAAAATCACGAGCCGCGACAAACGGCGCCGCGTTGCTTGCCGTCATGACGCCCTCCCATTTTGCCCTCTCGGCGGGGCCAGGAGACGTTTTATCCCTAAACGTGAAAGCTCTAAAGAGGCCGCCAACTCAACGCGCGCCGTCACGGATCATGTAGCCGGCGCCACGAACGGTGTGCAGAAGCGGCAGCGTAAAGCCCTTATCGATCTTGGAACGCAGGCGCGAAATATGCACGTCGATCACGTTGGTCTGCGGATCGAAATGGTAATCCCAGACGTTCTCCAGCAGCATTGTGCGCGTGACGACCTGACCCGCATGCCGCATCAGATATTCCAGCAATCGAAACTCGCGCGGCTGCAGCTGCAGCTCCTGGCCGGCACGGCTCACTTCATGAGACAGGCGGTTGAGCTCGAGATCGGCAACGCGGTAGACGGTTTCCTCACCGCGGCCGCCGCGCCTGCGCGCCAGCGCCTCGACTCGAGCCAGCAACTCGGAGAACGCGTAAGGTTTCGCCAAATAATCATCGCCGCCGCTGCGTAAGCCTTTGACCCGATCATCGACCTGGCCAAGCGCCGAAAGGATTAGCACGGGCGTTTCCACGGAATTTGCCCGTAAGGCAGCGATGACCAAGAGGCCGTCGCGCTTGGGCAGCATACGGTCGACGATCAGCACGTCATATTGACCGTCGGTCGCCATGGCCTGGCCTTCCTCGCCATCGGTCGCCTGGTCCGCGATGTGGCCGACTTCGCGAAATGCCTTGACGAGATAGTCCGTCGCGTCGCGGTCATCTTCGATAATCAGAAGGCGCATGGCGATTTCGCGTTCAATAAGCCGGACGGTTAGCCCGCACTGCGAAAGTTTTACCGCAGCTCGCTCGCCTTATCATATCGTTCTGGGGCGTTATGCAGGCAATACCATCGTCATCACCTGCTCGCCCTACTCCGAGCCGGTGCATTGTTCGCGCATCCCGCCTAGGCGGCGCAGAACGATCCGCTTTGTCCCTAAGTCGATGGCCCGCAGACGAAAGGGGGTGGCGAGCGACCGCCCGCCACCCCCCTCTACCTACTCTACCCCGGCGGGGGCGACGGTTACCGGGAGGCAGAGTTGGCATCGGGGCGGGGACGGACCTCGCGGCCCGTCCCCAGGGTACGCCCGCCAGCGGGGGCGACAAATGCCGGCGGATCGCCCCATTGCTCAGGCGTTGCCAATTGGCAGGGCAACGAATTTTGTGTCCCCACCCGACTTCACCCGGAATAAGACGGTGTGCTTTCCCTCCTTGCGCGCGTCGGCTAGTCCCTTATTGATGTCGTCCGGCGTCAGCACCGGTTTGCCGGCCATGTCGAGAATGACATCACCGACCTGCAGACCGTGATCGGCAGCGACGCCACCATCGGCGATGGCAGTGACCACGACACCGTTGCCGCCCGCCCCCGCAACCTTATCTGCCTGCGCCAGCGAGAAGCCGAGCTTCGGCACATCGACCTCCGAACCTCCATTCTTTTGATGGCTCGGTTCGTTCGCCGCCTCTTTCACGTTCGGCAGGGTGCCGAGAGTGAGCGTCACGGTCCTCTGTTGCCCATCATGGATCAGATCCAAGGCAACCGAGGTGCCGGGCGCCATCGTGCCAATCACCCGCGCCAATTGCCGGGCGTCACGAACCTGTTTGCCATTGACCCCCGTGATCACATCGCCGCTCTTAATCCCTGCTTTGACCGCGGGGCTATTGGGCTGCGGCTCGGCGACGAGCGCGCCGCTCGCCTTCTTCAAGCCCATGCTGTCAGCAATATCCGGAGTGACCGGTTGGATCTCCACGCCGATCCAACCACGGGTGACGTGGCCCTTATCGCGCAGCTGGGTGATGACGCTTTTGACCGTATCGGCGGGGATAGCGAAGGCGATGCCGACAGAGCCGCCCGACGGCGAATAAATCGCAGTGTTGACGCCGATGACATTGCCGTTGACGTCGAAGGTAGGTCCGCCGGAATTGCCCTTATTGACCGGCGCGTCGATCTGAATGAAATCGTCATAGGGACCGGCGCCGATATCACGGCCGCGGGCCGAGACGATGCCGGCAGTCACGGTTCCCCCTAGGCCAAACGGATTTCCAACCGCGAGCACCCAATCGCCGACGCGCGGTGTGGTGTCAGCGAGCTTCACATAAGGGAAATTACTCCCGTCAACCTTGATCAGCGCCAAGTCGGTCCGCGGATCCGTTCCGATGACCTTGGCATTGTACTTCTTGCCGTCGTCGGTCGTGACTTTCACGCTTTCGGCGTTTTCGACGACGTGATTGTTAGTTACGGCATAGCCATCGCTGGAGATGAAAAATCCCGAGCCTTGACCGGTGATCACTTCCGGACCGCTATTCATATCCGGCACGTTGGGCATGCCGAAGCGCTTGAAGAAGCGTTGGAACGGCGAATTTGGCGGAAATGGAATCTCCTGGTCACCATCCGGATGAGAACTGGCCGGGCGGTCAATCTTCACCCGGACCGAGATCACCGCCGGCTTCACCTTCTCGACAATATCGGCAAAGCCCACGGGCTTTTGCTCGATTTGTCTAGCCTTTTCGCTCAAATTCTGGGCCTGCGCGGTGGCGCCGAACACATCGAACTTGGGCGCCGTGATCGGCGCCAGCAGCAGCGCCGCAGCTCCGAGGCCGGCAATTGTCGTCGCCAGCAGCGCCGCACGCCGCCTCGAAAGGGCCCGACGCAAAGATGAACCTTTACCGTCCATAAACTGCTTTCCTTGATCTCGAATCGGCGAGGGCTTTGCCCGGGAATCGCCACGGCTGGTGAGCTTTGATCCGCACCATGAGACAGGCCGCATTACCGGTTTCTGTCGGCTGAATTAAAACTTGGTAATGTCCCGCTTACAGACAGCTTTGCGGCAGCACGGCACGTTCCGGTCCGGTTGGGCCGCTCTCCACGCTAGCGCGGCCGAAGCGCTATTGCGCCGCCTCTCCATTGAGGATTTCGGCAAGCCGCACTTCTTCAGCCGCGCTGAGGGCGGGCGTTTGCGCCGCCAGTGTTCGCGCCTTGCGCCGTCGTTCAGCCAGCACGACCATGGCGCCACCGAGCAGCAGGAGTGCCGGCGGCGCGCCCCACAACGCGATCGTATTCCAGGACAGCGGCGGCTTGAGCAAAACGAATTCGCCGTAGCGCGAGACCAGAAAATTGATGATTTGCCGATTGCTGTCCCCCGCCATGATCCGCCGGCGCACCAGCATGCGCAGATCGTGGGCGAGCGGTGCCTGCGACACATCAATGGATTCGTTTTGGCACACCATGCAACGCAGTTCTTTGGAAATGACGCGGGCGCGCGCTTCCAGGACCGGATTTGCAAGCATCTCGTCCGGCTCGACCGCCCAGGCGGGAGCCGTTGCGAACAGCGCGATCAGCAGTGCAAGAGCGTAAAGATATTTCATGCCGCCTACTCAGCCGCCTGCATTACGGTCTTGGACTTCGGCCGCCTCGATTTAGCAGGCCGCGGCGCGCCGATGCGCAGGCGTCGATCGGACAACGATAAGGCCCCGCCAAAGAACATGAACAAGGCGCCGAGCCAGATCAGCAAAACCTGCGGTTTGAAATAGAGCCGAACCGGAATGCTGCCGTCCTTGTTCGGATCGCCGATGGAGATATAGAGCTGGCTCACGCCCCGGCTCATCAACGCCGCCTCGGTGGTCGCCATGCCGCGATCAGGAAACGTGCGCCGGCTTGGTTCCATCACGCCGATCAGTTCATCGCCCCGGTGCGCGGTGAAATGGCCGACGACATCCTCATAATTGGAGCCGTCGCGATGAAATACGCCGTCGTAGGTCAGCCGATAATGGGCAATATCGAGGCTGCCGCCGGGCTTGACTTCGGCGAGGCGCTCGCTGCCCCAAGCAGTGACGCTGACGATGCCCAGGAGCGTGACGCCGATGCCGAAATGCGCGAATGCCGTACCCCAGGCCGACCGCGGAAGTCCGACGGCCCGCATCAACGCAGTGCGCAGTGGCACGCGCAAAATCATCGTCCGTTCGACGATGTCCGTCACTGCACCAGCCATCACGAATACGGCGACGCCGACACCGAACAGCGCCAGGACCGGGCCGCCTCGGGTGATCGCGAAAGCGGCGACCATCGCGACCGCCGCCAGCAACGCCGCCACGATCAGGCGCTGAGCCGCGCCGAGGAGATCACCCCTCTTCCATGCCAGCAACGGACCGAACGACATCGCGATCATCAGTGGGACGAACAGCGGCCCGAACGTGTCGTCGAAGAATGGCGGACCGACCGAGATCTTTTCGCCCGTCAGCGCTTCCAGTGCCAGCGGATAGAGGGTACCGATCAAAACCGTTGCGCAGGCAGTGACAAGGAACAGATTGTTGAACACAAGCGCGCCTTCGCGCGAAATTGGCGCGAACAAGCCGCCCTGCTTGAGCAGCGGCGCGCGCCAAGCATAAATCGAGAGCGCACCGCCGATGAATGCAATCAAAATGACGAGGATAAAGACTCCGCGCCTTGGATCGACCGCGAAAGCATGAACCGAAGTGAGCACGCCGGACCGCACCAAGAACGTGCCCACGAGCGACAGCGAGAACGTGAGGATCGCGAGCAGAATCGTCCAGACTTTCAGCGCCTCGCGCTTTTCCATGACGAGGGCGGAATGCAGCAGTGCGGTACCGGCGAGCCATGGCATCAGCGAAGCGTTCTCAACCGGGTCCCAGAACCAGAAGCCGCCCCAGCCAAGCTCGTAATAGGACCAGTAGGAGCCCCCGGCGATGCCCAACGTCAGGCACATCCAGGCGACCAGCACCCAAGGCCGCACCCAGCGGGCCCACGCGGCATCGATGCGGCCCTCCAACAGAGCGGCGACTGCGAACGAGAAGGTGACCGAAAAGCCGACATAGCCGAGGTAGAGCATCGGCGGATGGAAAGCGAGACCGGGATCCTGAAGGATCGGATTAAGATCGCGCCCTTCGAACGGCGCGTTGGCGATGCGCAGAAACGGATTCGACGTCGCGAGAATGAAGAGCTCGAACGCCGCCGCGATCCAGCCTTGTACTGCGAGCGCATTGGCCTTGAGCGCCGCCGGCAGATTCCCGCCAAACAATGCAACCAGAGCACCAAAAAAAGCGAGAATCGAGACCCACAGCATCATGGAACCCTCGTGGTTCCCCCACACGCTGGTGAGCCGGTATATCAGCGGCATCGTCGTGTTTGAATTCTCGTAGACGTTAAGGACCGAGAAATCCGAGACGACGTAGCACTCGGCGAGCGCCAGGAAAGCGATTGCTACGAAAGCAAACTGCGCGAGCGCAGCGGGCGTCGCCATGCTCATCAACACTGGATCATTGGTGCGGGTGCCAAGGATCGGCATCGTGCCCTGAATGAGGGCAATGCCGAGCGCCAACATCAAAGCGTAGTGACCAATTTCAGGAATCACTTTGCCGCTCCATTGACCGGCAGCGCCGCCCGCTGCGCATATTCATCCTTCCAATGCCCGGATTTTTTCAAGGCATCGACGACCGCTTTCGGCATGTAGGTCGCGTCGTGCTTGGCCAGAATCGTATCGGCCACAAACACACCAGAGCGGTTGAGCTCGCCTTCGGCCACGACCCCCTGCCCCTCGCGGAACAGGTCCGGCACAACGCCCTTATAGCTGACCGGAATTTCATTCTTGCCGTCGGTGACCTCGAAGCGGATGTGCAGTCCGTCACTGCGCACGAGGCTGCCGTCTTTCACCAGACCGCCAAGCCGGATTAGCGTGCCTGGCCCGACGTGGTTCGCCAAGACGTCGCTCGGCGAGTTGAAAAATACGATGGAGCCGCGGAAGGCGTTCAGCATGAGCCCGACCGCAAGGGCGAGCACGCCAAGCGAGCCGCCGATCAGAACCAGCCGTCGCTGCTTGCGTGTCATTGGTATTGTCTCCGCCGCATTTTGCCGCCCATCAGCCTTCGATACCAAGGCTTTTTACCAGATGGTCAATGCGCTTGACGGCCTCGGGATGACCGGCGAGCGCACGCTTGGCATCGGCGACGGCGCCCTTCGCCTTTTCCTGATCGCCGAGGACCACATAGGCGCGCACCAGGCGCACCCAGCCATTCACGTCGCTTCCATCGGCGTGCAGCTTGTCGGCAAGCTTTTGCACCATGCCGCGGATCATGGCGGTGCGCTGCGCCTCGGGCATGTTGGCTGCGGACGCCATTTGCTGCGCTGTGGGGCCGGCGTTGGTAGCCGGCGGGCTTGTGACCCGGGCCAGCGCCGCACGCACGAAGCCGGTCCACGGAGCATTTGCCGGCGCATCCTTCAGTAACGTCCGCCACTGCACCGCCGCGGCATCGTGATTGCCATCCTGCTCATCCGCCAGGCCGAGAAAGTAGCCCGCTTTCGGATCGTGCGGGTCATGCGCGACGGCGCGCTGAAACAGTCCCTTTGCCTCGACCGTCACCACGCCATTAGCGGCCGCCACCAGCGCCTCACCGAGATCGGAATCGCGCTCGGCGGTTTCGCCATTGAGAGCCAGCGATTTGCGAAAGGCCATGACCGATTCATCGTACCGCCCGAGCCGCATATAAACCGGAGCAATCACTTGCCAACCGGCGCCGTCATTCGGATCCTGCGCAAGATGTTCTTCGACTCGACTGATGAGCGCGGCGATCGTTTCATGATTGGGCGGCAATTCGGTGCGGGCATAGCTGGGCTGATCCGGAATATCCGGCGACCCAAGTGCGGCATAAAGGCCAACCGGAACCAGGGCGAGCACCGCCAACGTCACCACGGCTGCGGTGCGGCGATGCCATAACGGCTGCAGCTTGGGCGGCGGCACCTGTGCGTCCGCGGCTGCAAGCAACCGACGCGAGACCTCGACGCGCGCTGCTTCGGCCTCCACGTTGCCGATCAGGCCGGAGCTGTGATCCCGTCCGATTTCCTCCAACTGATCGCGATAAACGACAAGGTCGCTGCCGGCGGCATCAGCGCGTGGCTTGCGTGTAAGGGGCCACAAGACGGCCAGGATTGCCGCGGCGCTCATCAAGCCGAATAAAATCCAAAGCATGGGCCGTTATTTCGTAATCTTTCTGCCGAGTTCCAAGATCTTGAGCTTCATTATCACTTTATCGCTTTGGCGCATTCCAGAATCGCTTTGGCGCATTCCAGACCCGCAACGCGTTCCATGGTCCTGCGCGGCTCAATGGACCTGCCGCACGGACCTGAACACCGTCTGAGGCAGCGTTACGCCCTTACATCACGGCGCGAATGCGGCCGCAATGGGAAAGGCCCGCGCGGCAATTTCGCGCTTGCACGGAGGGCGGATTCCCGACGGCGGCGGGTCTCAGGACTCAGGCGTGCAGAGGCCTGCGCTCAGGGGGTGCCGCCTGGACCGCAACCTCGGCAGCCTTGGTCAACAGGCCCGCATAATCGAGGCCGAATACGGTTCCGCAAAAGCGCACCGCGGCATCGACCTGAGATCGACGAAAAGGCCGCTCGGCATTGTCGGCGTGACGCAAGGCATCGACCAGGATTTTGGCTCCGGTCTCGAGATACTGCGCCAGCTCCGAATAGGTGCGCTGCGTCACCTCGCTGACTGCAAGCTCGCTAGAGTAGTGGCGGCATGCGCCCACCAGCTCTACCCGCGTTTCGGCGTCTTGCACGTCAATAGCATCGAGTGACGACCCGGATACGATTTCTTTGGCGGGGCGCGGCCGCAGCAGACGGCGGACGCGGCCCGGCGTCGTTTCGATTTCGGCGGTCAATATGTTCGATACGGCGCCGCGGATCGCGGCCAATCGACGGCTGCAGGCTGAATCGACCGACAAATCCAACTCGGTGCGCATACCCCGCGCGGCGTCGTGCAGACCCTTAAGTAACGACGCGACTGGTCGGCCAGCCTTGATCTCCGAGCGTAGCTCGCCGACCATGTATTCGATTTCGCCGAGCACGAGCGTTACCGCAACGGCGTAAGGGCTGTCGGCAATGCGGGCCGTATCGTCGCTTTCCGCCGCCAGGGTCGCGATGCGAATGAGTTGCCAGGGCGCCGCCAGCCGGGTGGTCACCATGATCAGCCCATAAAGCATCAGATCTTTTCTCACCGCGGCATTGCTCTGTAGCGGCTTTTGCCCCGTCACCGCGTCGATAATTGCCTTGGCTTGATCGACGTGCTCGCGCTCGAATACGCGAATATGTTCGGGCAGGCGGCAAGCCATCTCGGAGAGTTGATCGCGTACAGCCAGAATCCCCAGAACAGTTTTCACATCATCAACCGCTCGCGGCGTGCCGACTTCGACGGAAAGCCGCCTATGCGCTTTTTCGTTTGTTTCGAGGCCGGCAAGAACATCCTTCATGCGCTGGATGGCCCGATCGTGCAGCGCGCGGACCAATTGGTCGACCTTGATGCGATCTTCCGACAACAAGGCGCGATTCACGTCCTCGCTCAGCGCCCTTGCTTCCGCCGGCATCAGGTCGCGGCCGATCCACTCCCAGATCGGCTCCAGAGACAGCCTGGCCAAGCGTCCAATGCGCTTATGATCGGCCGGTCCATCGACGAGAAACGGCTCCAGCGGCATGAAAAACCTGCGCCCTGCATCGCCGATGCGCGGAATGGGCTGCGCGGATGAGCGGATCGTGCGCCGCAATTCCGCCAGCACCAATTCGCTGCCGACAACATCCTCTTCGCGCAGCATTGCGCGTTCGAGCTCTGCGATCAGCGTCGCCCGAGCCTCCAGCGAAAGGGATTGCAGGTATTGTCGCAGCCGTTCGACGGACGACCTATCGCTCGTCATCGGCACACCGCGCTAGCCCTGGACGGCACCAGCGTCTTACTTACCCCCCCACCGCTTAAGAAGGTGTTACGTAAAACATCGATAATTCAAAGCGATAGGGGTGACGACGGGGTGCGCCACTGGGCAAGCCGAAAACTGCCGGAAATGGAAGGAGATGGAGCTGCCTGGTGCCACGCTCGCAGCCGACCGCCCACCGGGATCTGCTCCGACGCCACAGAAAGCGCCCGACACCCAGCCGGGAACCCCGCAGATCGCGTGCATTTGCCGTCGTACGGCCCGATGGTTAAGCTGCCGCGATCTCACCCGCGAGTTTCAAACCCCACGCTGCTCCGAGCAAATGGTCACCTGGCATGCGCTGGCGGCACCGCCGAAAACGCCGACGGCAATCGTGGAGAAAATCAATGCCGCAGTGAACAACGCCTTGCACGATTCAACGGTGGTGAAGCGCTTTGCCAAAACCATCAATACGGCGGCACCAACAATCGGCGAATTCCATATGCAGGTTCAGTAATCCATGAAACTCAGCATCGGTCGAATTCTCACCACCCATGCCGGCAGCCTGCCGCGCCCGTCGAACCTGCTCGCGCTCGTGGAGCGCGACGGGCCCAAAGCATTCGATACACAAGAGGCCGCTGGCCGGCTCACCGCCGCCGTTGCCGAGATCGTGCGCAAGCAGATGGACCTTGGCATCGACATCATCGACGACGGCGAATACGGCAAGCCGAGTTTTGTGAGCTACGTCAACGAGCGTCTCGGCGGCTATGAGCTGGATAAGGCTGCCGGTCCGCGAAACCAATGGGCTACCTCACGCGAGGGGCAATCATTCCCCGAGTTTTATGCCCAGACCCACGCCGCCTCGCGTCATGCCCACATGGTGTGCACCGGACCTATCACCTATAAAGGGCATGGTCCGCTCAAACGCGACATTGACAACTTCAAGACAGCACTCGCCGGTGCGAGTTTCGAAGAAGCGTTCATGCCGGCAATCTCGCCGTCGAATATCGAGGATTGGCAGCGCAACGGGTATTACAAGACCCAGGAGGAGTACGTTTTCGCCATTGCCGAGGCGATGAGCGTCGAGTACAAGGCGATCGTGGATGCCGGCCTTCTTCTGCAGATCGATGATCCGCGGCTGGTGACCTATTACATCATTCACCCTGAAGCAAGCATCGCCGACAGCCGCAAGTGGGCCGAAATCCGCGTCGAGGCGCTCAATCACGCGTTGCGTAGCATTCCCGCGGAGAAGGTCCGCTTCCACACCTGCTACGGCATCAACATGGGCCCGCGAGTCCATGACATGGAGTTGAAGGACATTGTCGACATCATTCTGAAAATCCGCGCCGGCGCCTACTCGCTCGAGGCCGCGAACCCACGTCACGAACATGAATGGAAGGTGTGGAAATCGGCAAGGCTGCCGGAAGGGAAGATTTTGATTCCCGGCGTAATTTCACACTCCACGGTTCTGGTCGAACATCCCGAACTCGTCGCCGAGCGCATCGTGCGCTTCGCCAATGTAGTCGGCCGTGAGAACGTGATCGCAGGCTCCGATTGCGGCTTCGCCACATTTGCCGGCTCGAAGGAGATTCATCCTTCAATCGTTTGGGCCAAGTTTAAGGCGCTCGCCGACGGCGCGCGCATAGCCTCAAAGGAATTATGGGGCTGACTTGCCGGGCGTCTCCGGCTGAACCCAACCAGCGCGCGGGCGTCCCGACACGCGCCGCGATGATGATCACCCGCCCGGCAGCGCCAGTTCGGCGCGCAGCCCGCCGATCGGCGCGGTACCTAGCGTCAGCACGCCGCTATAGAGGCTGGCAAGCTCGACTACGATGGACAAGCCCAGACCCGAGCCAGGTTTGGTCTCGTCGAGGCGGCGACCGCGTAGCGCCGCCTGCTCGCGCTCGGCGGGCGACAGGCCCGGACCATCGTCGTCAACGATGATCCGAATGCGCGGCTTTTCGCCATTCTCCTCCGACTCGCTTTTCAGTGCTTTTTGCCCCTTGTCGGCGACGACACGGGCGTGTTGGGCGACGACTTCGATGGCGACCCGCGACTGGGCCCATTTGCAGCCATTATCGACCAGATTGCCGAGCATCTCTTCGAGGTCCTGCTGCTCACCGCGGAAAAAGGCGTGCTCGGGAAGATCGATCGCGATGGCGATATCGCGCTCGCGATAAAGCTTCTCCATGGTGCGGGCAAGCGCGGTGACGACGGGCGGGACGTCCGTGAGTGTGCCGACAACGGTCGAACGTGCGGCGAGCCGCGCCCGCTCGAGCTGCCGCGCCACCTGATCGCGCATGATGTCGGCCTGCTCGCGGACTTTTTGCGCCAGCGGATCGCCATCGCGCGCTGCCGCCTCGTTGACGATGACGGAAAGCGGCGTCTTCAGCGCGTGCGCCAGATTGCCGACATGGGTGCGGGCCCGTTCCACGATCTCGCGATTGGCTTCAAGCAGGGCGTTGGTCTCGCGCGCGAGCGGCGCTATCTCGACCGGAAATTGACCTTCGAGGCGCTCGGCGCGGCCGGACCTGATCGCCGCAAGTCGCTGCGAGATGCGCGCGAGCGGCGCCAGTCCGAAGCGCACCTGCAGCGCTGTCGTCAACATCAGCGCCAGAATCAGGGCCGCGAAGGTGGCACCGATAACCCCGTCGAAGCTACGCGTCTCATCGTCGATTTCGGAGGCGTCGCCCGCCACCTCGATCAAATACTTGCCGTCGTCGCCCAAATCGATATTGCGCTCGACAATCCGCAGCTCCTGGTTTTCCGGGCCTTGTGCGTAGCCTTGCCGGTATTCCGCGCCGGGGACGGCCTGATAGGCGCTCAACTGCGGCAAGAGCTGGTCCCATAACGAGCGCGACGAGCGCACCCGCGGCGTTTTGGCGTCGAGCCGCGTGACCTGCCAGTACCAGCCCGACAGCGGCAAATCGAAGAGCGGCTCGCCGATCGACTGAGAAAACTTTTCACCGCCCTCGTCGGGCGAGGCAACGTCCGCGACCAGCGTGCGCAGATAGACGTCGAGGCGGCGGTCGAATGCGCGCTCGACAGCGTGCCGATACAGCGTCGAGAGTGCAACGCCAGTGACGATAAGGATTATCAGCGTCCATCCGGCCGCCCATAGGAACAGGCGGAATGCTAGGGAATTAGTGCGCATCGGGCGGCGCGAGCAGATAACCGAGCCCGCGGACCGTCTGGATCACGTCGACCCCGAGTTTTCTTCGGATGCGACCGACGAATACCTCGATCGTGTTCGAGTCGCGGTCAAAATCCTGATCGTACAGATGCTCCACCAATTCGGTACGCGAAACCACACGGCCGGCGTGATGCATCAGATAGGATAGAAGCCGGTATTCGTGCGACGTCAGCTTCACGGGGTTGCCGTCGACCGCGACGCGCCCCGTTCTAGTATCGAGGCGAACCGATCCGCAGCTGAACTCGCTTTTGGCATGTCCGGTCGAGCGACGCAGCAGCGCTCGCACGCGGGCCAAAACCTCTTCCAAATGAAACGGTTTGGCGACGTAATCATCCGCGCCAGCGTCGAAGCCCTGCACCTTGTCGCTCCAGCGGTCGCGCGCGGTGAGAATGAGCACCGGCATAGCCCGGCCGGCCCGTCGCCAGCCCTCCAGCACCGAAATGCCATCCATCTTGGGCAGCCCGATGTCCAGGATAATGGCATCGTAGGGTTCGCTGTCGCCGAGATAATGACCCTCCTCGCCGTCGAACGCACGGTCAACGACGTATCCGGCATCGATCAGCGCGGTCGAGAGCTGCCGGTTAAGGTCGGGATCGTCCTCGACGACGAGAAGGCGCAAAGATGGAATCTCCGCTCAGCGACGGCCAACCACCGTGCCTTTTGCGGCATCGACGGTCAACCGTGCTACTTTGCCGTCGCGTGCGAGAATGGTGAGCACATAGACGAGCCCCTCCTTACCGCGGCAGAGCCGCGCGCGTACCACAGCGCCCGGCATCCTCTTCTTCGCGGCCCGCATGGCGGTGGCCAAGTGGACGACTTTACCACTCTGCGTCGCCGCCTGCCGTTCTCGGTGATTGAGGCAGGCAAGCGCCGGTTGAACGCCGGCGTGCGACGTGCGAACCGGCCCTTCCGCCCGCGCGGATGCAATTGTAAGCACTATCAGCGCAAGTGTGCTTACTCGCTCGATGCAATACATGATTCCACCTAAATACCGCGCCAATGAACTGTGCCTGAACGACCGTTTTAGGGCAAGTTAAGGTGCACCCACCTGATGCGAAAACAGAGAGGCGGCCGGTGCGTTCGCCGACGGAAATTGGATGAACAGCAGCAAACTGGCGCGTGCCGCCAAGTCCCTCCATACCGCCGCGTTCTATCTGTTCGCAACGCTATCGGCGGCGGTCATGGCAATTCCCGCGCCGGCGATGGTCGGCGGCGCACAACCGGCGGCGGACGGGGTCGGGCGTTCGGCAGTGATGATACTCGGCTCGTCCGGCACCATGTGCACAGCAACGGCAATTGGGCGGGATCTGCTGCTTACCGCCGCGCATTGCGTGCTGCCGGGAGCAACCTACAAGCTTCTCGACAGGCTTCCAGCTCCAGGGCACGAGCCGGTACTCAAGTCCATCCTCCGCATCGAGCGAAATCCGAAATTCGAACTCAAAAGACTCTTCGGGCATCTGGCTACCGCGGATGTGGCGCTTGCCAAACTCGCCGCGCCGCTGCCAGCGCGAATTCCACCGGCCGCACTTGAGGACGGTTCGCGACCGGTCATCGCGGGCGATACCTTGGTGATCGCGGGCTATGGAGTCACTGTGCGCGATGATGGTCCCACGACTGGCGTCGTGCGGTCCGCAACGCTTGTCGCCACCGGACAGCCGGGGACGCTGCAAATCCGACTCGTGGATCCGCGGACGAAAGGAAACAGCCCGGGACTTGGCGCCTGCACCGGCGATTCCGGCGCTCCGGCTTTCCGCAACGATAGCGGCAAACTCACGATCGCCGGCGTGGTCAGCTGGGCCACTGGACCAAGGCTTTCGGCGGGCTGCGGGGGCCTCACCGGCGTGACGCCGATTGTCCGCTACCTTGGCTGGATCGATAAGACCGCGCGGACGCTAGGCTCGCCGCTTGCGCCCTGAATAAAAGGCGCCCCGGCGAGACTGGGGAGGATAGTCCGCCGGGGGCTTTTGCACAGCGGCTTCGCGAAGCAAAACCGCCGCCAGCAGGAAAACGCGTGGAGTCGCCACGGCGTTCCCCACGGCATTTTGGGCGCGAACAGGCGTTCGCCTTTCCTCCCGTGCACGGGCGATGATTAGCCGGCGCAGCCAAGCAGACATCGATACGATCAAAGCGCACTTACAAAGACCGCTTGCATTGCCGTTGCGGCGCTTTGCCGGCGGCCGCGAAAGACGATGTCAAAACCCGATCATGTCGAGCTTCGTCAGCGTCACTTGTTTACTGATACGCGCGGCGTTGGCGAAATGCCACGCGGTGTAGAGTTCGGGGAAAAGATCGTCGGCCGACATGGCATCGACCGGAACGATCACCTTAAAGCCGCGCAACGCCGCCTCCCCGCCGGTATGCAGCACCGAGGTTTGCGCCTGCGTGCCCATTGCCACCACCGTCTTGATCCCCTTGTCGCGCAGGGTTTTCTCCAGACTACTACGAATGAATTTGTCGGGACCGAGTGGCGGCAGCACCTCCTCGCCCGGCGCCGGCGTGAGCTCTTTGAGAATGTCGCTCGGGACTGAGTTTGGAACGGCGATACTGTAAATGATCAACGCGCCCCTGGCGCGCGCCTCCTCGACGAATTTCTTCACCTTCGGCACTGATGCCGCGCAACGCGGCCGTCGTGCCAGTGTGCAGGTCTGTTCGGTGAAGTCCATGACCAGGAGCGCCGTCGTTTTCGGATCGATGGTGACCGGTTTCAGTTGCGGCGGCGGTGGCAGCTTGGCTTGATACCACTCGTCAATAATAGTTTGCGCACGCGCTCCGCTTGCGGCGAGGAGCGACAACGAGACGAGCAAAGCGGCCACTGCAGTCGCCAGAATTCGCGGCATGTGATCCTCCCAGCATTCTGCGCGAGAGCCTACTCATTTGCCTACAACAACGCTACCGCGCGGAGCCTTATTCATCGCCGTGTCCGCTGGACCGACGCGGCACGGCGCAACGACCGCTGTCACCGTCCGACGCATTACGAGACAAAACTACGGCGGCGAACGTTTAATCGATGGCCCCTTCGGCAGCCGCGCGCAACGGTCCATGGAGTGGGCGCTCTTCAACAGCGAGGACACAGGTGAGCGAAATACACAGGCAGACTGCGGCGGCAATAAAAACCCAGCGAAACGCGGGCCCCAGATCGCCGTGCCCCGTGACGAGCTTATCGATGGTCATACCCGGCGAGGAGTCAGCGACTCCGCCAAGCACGATTGCGCCAAATACAGCGACCACGATGGCGCCACCCAGCGAGCGAAAGAAGTTCAATGTGCCGGTAGCCGTACCGAGCTGATGCGGCTTGACGGTGTTTTGCATGACGATGGTGCTGACCGGGTACATGGGGCCGAGGCCGCAACCGAGCAAGAACAAAAGCCCCACGACCTCCGAAAGCGTATATCGTGCCGGGTTGGCGGCGAGAACCCAAAGGATCGCCACGGCGACCAGCAAGCCGCCGATCGGGACGCGCATGTAATGTTTGATGCGGACAATGTATCGCGTCGAGATCAACGAGCCCAGCGTCGCGCCGCCCATATACGCAATGAGGGCAAGGCCGGAGAGGCTGGCGGAAACCCCGAGGACTGTCTGGCAGTACAACGGCATGTAGATCGTCACGCCAATAACCGTGCCGATTGAGAAGAACGCGGCGACGGTGATCGCGCTGGTCACTCGCCCGTGCAGGATTGCCAGCGGAATGAAGGGCTCGCGCGCGGTCAGGAGCCGTAGCGCAAACAGCACCCATAAAGCGGCGGACGTCGCCAATAGCGTCATCACGCGCAAGGAGGTCCAGGAATCATGCGTGCCTCCCAAACTCAGAGCCAGCATCAGCGCTAGAGCAGCGCCGACCATGAGAGCGGCGCCGATCATGTCGAGCCGATGCGGCCTGTCATTGCGAGGCAGGTGCCGTAGCGCGCGCTCCGTCATAACAAGGGCGACACCGCCGAGGGGCACATTGATCCAGAAAATGAACGACCAATGCAGCTGGTCGGTAAGGAACCCGCCAAGCACCGGGCCCAGAATGCTGGCACTCATGAACATGATCGACGTTCGCCCCTGGACCACCGGTCGCTCGCGCGGAGACAAGAGATCGGCGATGATGGTCTGGGCAATCGGCAAAAGCCCACCACCACCGATTCCCTGCAGCCCGCGCGATAGAACTAGCATCCAAAGGGTGGGCGCCAGCGCGCAAGCAATCGAGCCGAGAATGAAGATCGTTATGGCCAGCAGTAAAACGGTACGCCGTCCGTAGATGTCGGAAAGCTTGCCGAACATCGGCGTCGCGGCAGTCAGCGCGAGAAGATAGGCGGTAATGACCCACGACAGATCATCGACGTTGTGGAGATTTCGGCCGATAGCCGGCAGCGCCGGCGCGACAATCGTCTGTTCCAGCGCCGACAGAAACATGGCCAGCATAATGCCGGCCACAATGGCGCGGACCGTCGCATGATCGAGCGGAGCTGCAGCCGACGGTGGCTGCGCATGCACGTCGGCCGTCATGCCGTTCTCGTCGTCAGCGTTCTGACGGCGGGAAACCGCTTCGGAGCGCATCATCGCGAGACCATCGCCCGCTAATCCGGTAGCGATGCGAGAGGCGTCTTCTGGCGCCGCTTGATCTGTCATATCTGGAAACAATCCGTCGGTAACGCGGCGCAAGCGGGCGGTTTTGTCGGCACCCGGCAGCAAATGGCTGCCTGTTGTGGCAATGCAAGCGCCGGCTCCGCAGAGCAGGCGTGCCTTACACGGGGGCGCCGCGCAGAACCACTGCAATTTGCGCCGTAAAATGGGCAATGGGGG
>JBOHIU010000012.1:0-23020 GCA_050725855.1 Xanthobacteraceae bacterium
GGGTCCGGCTGCAGGATCGGCAGCCGCGGATTCTCGAAAAAGGGTTTGAGATCGAAGCGCGTGAAATGCGTCTCGCCGCCGACGATGCGCAAATCGAGCGCTTCGGCGATACGGAAGTAGCCGGCGAAATCGTCAGCCGACACCGGCTCCTCCAGCCAATACACGTCGTCATCCTGAAACTTGCGGCCCATCTGGATCGCGACATCGGCGGTCCAGCCCATGTTGACGTCGATCATGATCGCGATGTCCGGCCCGAGCGCCTCGCGCATGCGCTTGACGTTGTCGAGGTCGGTGCGCAAATCGCCGACATGGGCGACCTGCATCTTGATCGCGCGATAGCCGCGCTCTTTATAGTGCAGCGCCTTGGCAATCATGCCGTCGCCGCCGGAGCCGCGGAAGCAGCCGGAGCCATAGGCCGGCAATTCGCCGCGGCAATGGCCCCACAGCCGGTGCAGCGGCAACCCGGCGCGCTTGCCGAGCGCGTCCCATAGCGCGATGTCGAGCGCCGACATCGCCATCACGGCGATGCCGCCGCGGCCATACGTCATGGTCGCGCGCCACAAATCCTGCCAGATCGCTTCGACCGCGCTCGCGTCCTTGCCGATGACGCGCGGAATGATGCACTCGTCGAGACAGGCTGCGATGGTGCGCATGCCGGGGCGGAACACAAGCAAATATCCCATGCCGACGATGCCACCGGCTGTCTCGACGTCCAACACCAGGATTTCACGCGCATCGCCGAATGTATGACCCTTGAGCCACGGGTTCTGCGGCCATGGCACGCGCAGCATCGTGGTGCGGATAGATGTGATGGTCAGGTCGGACATGGCCACGCGTTCCTCCGGCTGGATCGTGCTAATGTTACCGCTCGTGTCACGGAATGCTGCGCAAGCTGTCGTGCGGCGTCAATACGTCGCCGGCGGCTTCGACCATGGTCGAGGTCCGCAAAATGACATCGCCGGACTATCTGATCGAGATCAACGCGATCGCGGCGATCGGCGAGTAGCGCGCCGGAGGGCATCGTGTCGCCGACGATCAATATCGCCGCCTACAGCGATGCGCTCGTCGTGCTCGGCACGGCGGGAATCCTGGTGCCGATCCTCAGCCGGTTGGGGTTCAGCCCCACATTGGGTTATCTCGTCGCCGGCGCCATTTTGGGCCCGCTCGGGCTCGGTTCATTCATCCACTCGGTTCCGATTCTTTATTGGTTCACCGTTGGCGACGCCCGGAACGTCGAAGGCATTGCAGAACTCGGCGTCGTCTTTCTGTTGTTCCTGATCGGGCTGGAACTGTCTTTTCATCGCCTGCTCGCGATGCGGCGCTACGTGTTCGGCCTCGGCGGGCTGCAGGTGCTGCTCACCGCCGGACTGATCGCCGGCGCCGTCATGGCGGCGGGGCAGAAGCCGGCCGACGCGCTCATTCTCGGTTCGAGCCTGTCGCTGTCCTCGACCGCAATCGTGCTCGAACTGTTGTCGAAGCAGGAGCGTCTGACCACGAGCGTCGGCCGCGTGAGCTTTTCGGTGCTGCTGGCGCAGGATCTCGCGGTCATTCCGATCCTGATGTTCGTCTCCATCCTGGGTTCCGGTCACAGCAAATCGGTCCTCGCCAGTCTTACTGGAGCGATTATTTCGGCCGCCATCGCGGTTTGCATCATCGTCGTCTTCGGCCGCTGGCTGATGCGGCCGCTGTTTCGGCTGGTGGCGACCACGCGATCGCGCGACCTTTTCATCGCCGCGGTGCTGTTTGTGGTCGTCGGCGCCGGCGTCCTGGCCAATCAGGAGGGCATGTCGATGGCGCTCGGCGCCTTCATTGCCGGCCTGCTGCTCGCCGAAACCGAGTATCGCAAGGCCGTCGAGGCCGCCATCGCGCCGGTCAAGTCGCTGCTGCTCGGCATCTTTTTCTTCACCGTCGGCATGGAGATCGATTTCCGTGAGATCTTGCGCGAGCCATTATTGCTGATCGCGCTTATTGCCGGACTGATCGCGGCAAAATCGCTGATCGTGATCGGGCTTGCGAAAGTCTTCAGTCTGTCGTGGCCGGTCGCGGCCGAAACCGGTCTGTTGCTTGGTCCGGGCGGGGAATTCGCCTTCGTCGGCATCGGAGCGGCCAGGGCCGCCGGCTTGCTTGACGCGCGGGTTGCGAGCATTTCGCTCGCCATCACGTCGGTCACGATGTTGCTGACGCCGTTTCTCGCGCTCGCTGGCCGCCGGTTTGCCGCCCGGCTCAAACCCGCCGGCCCCCTTGCGGCCGAACTCGCGTTACGGCCAAGCGATGAACATAACCATGCGATCGTGGTCGGCTATGGGCGCGTCGGCAAGCTGGTCTGTGCGCTCTTGAAAGAGCATGGCATCGCCTATGTCGCGGCCGATTCGGATGCGCCTGCGGTGACCCGTGATCGCCGCGAGGGCCATGAGGTCTACTACGGGGACGCCACCGATCCCACGTTTCTCCAGGCCTGCGGGCTTTCAACCGCCGCTGGGGTGATTATCACCATCCACACCCAGACCGCGATCGACGACATCGTCGCTCATGTGCGCTCGCTGCGCCCCGATATCCTCATTGTCTCGCGGGCGCGCGATGCCGCGCATGCACGCCGTCTCTACGGACTGGGCGCCAGCGATGCAGTCCCGGAGACCATCGAAGCGAGCCTGCAATTATCGGAAGCGGCGCTGATCGGATTGGGGCGCGCGACCGGCCCGGTGATCGCCTCGATCCATGAAAAGCGCGATGAGATTCGCCGCACACTGCAAGACGCCGCAAGGGCGGCGGGAGTGGCAAGCATCAACGCCGTGAAGCGCAAGACCTCGCCGATGGCAAAGCGAGAGGATCAAAGCAGGTGACGCAATCCAAGCCTCAGTAGCCGTGCACCGTCCTGCCGGAGCCCGCGACATCGAGCATCATCGGGGCCGACGGGCGAGAGGCGGCGACCCGTGCCGGCGCGTCGCCAACGCCGGCAAGCGCCTGCACAAAATCCGAGAACCAAGTCTGTACCGAGCTCTGTCGCAGCTTGCACATCATGCTCTGCCAGCGCTCGCGCCTTTCCTCAAGGCTCATCGCCAGCGCCTTGGCGATCTGGCGGGCCATGCCGTCGATGTCGTGCGGATTGACCAACAGCGCCTCATCGAGCTCCTTCGCGGCGCCGGCGAACGAGGACAATACCAGCACACCTGGATCGAACGGATTCTGCGCCGCGACATATTCCTTGGCGACGAGATTCATTCCGTCGTGCAGCGGCGTGACCAGACCGACATGCGCCACGCGGTAGAAGCCGGCAAGCGTTGATTGGGCGAAGGCCCTGTTCAGATAGCGAATCGGCATCCAGTCGACTTCGCCATGCCGGCCGTTGATTTCACCCACCAGCGCGGCCAGATCGCTTTTCAGCTCACGGTATGCGCGAATGTTGCCGCGCGTCGGCACCGCGACCTGCAGCAGCGACACGGCGCGCTTGAGCGAAGGCTCAAGTTCGAACATCCGATCGAACGCGCGCAGCCGGTTGGCCAAGCCTTTCGAATAATCCAGCCGATCAACGCCGAGCGCAAGTTTGGTGCCCTGGAGGCTTGCGCGCAGGCGTG
The DNA here is from genome assembly GCA_050725855.1 of Xanthobacteraceae bacterium. Taxonomy (GTDB): domain Bacteria; phylum Pseudomonadota; class Alphaproteobacteria; order Rhizobiales; family Xanthobacteraceae; genus BOG-931. Next base: position 3,573 of record JBOHIU010000012.1, read on the forward strand.
AAATCTCCGGACGCCCGATCGCCTTGGTGGCGCGCGAGGTGAATTCCTCAACATCAATTCCGATGGGGAAAGTCGCGAGCCTGGTCGTTCCACTCTGCGACGTTACCAGCCCATCGATGGTGGAGAGGCCGAGCTCGAATGCAAGGTAATCTTCGAAATTGCGCCGGTCGTCGTCGGTCTGGAAGCCGATCAGGTCGTAAGCGAGCATCGCCGAAACCAGGTCGGCGTGGTGTGGCACGGCGGCAATCGCGCTGCGTTCCGCCCAAGGCGTGTGCAGAAAGAAGCCGATCGGACGCGCGACATTCAAGCGACGCAACTCCGCGCCCAAGGTCAAAAAGTGATAATCCTGAACCCACAGGACCGCGTCGGGTCCGGTGAAGCGCAACAGCGCGCGCGCCATGAACGCGTTGACTTCGCGATACGATGCGTATTCCTCGCCGGTGACCTGAATCAGGTCCGGTCGAGAGTGCAGCGCCGGCCACAAAGCCGAATTGGCGAAGCCTTCGTAATAGCCGCGATAGTGTCTCGCCGGCATGTCGACCGTCGCCAGCGCGCCGCGTCCGAGTGCTTCGATTTTGGCGAAAGAATCCCGTGGTTGCGAGGCATCGCCGGCGTGACCGCTGGAACCAACCCAGATCGCGCCGGATTCCTTGACCATTGGAATCAGCGCGGAAGCAAGTCCTCCAGCAATGGGTTCGTCCGTTTTTGCCCGCGCGACGCGGTTGGAAACGACGATGACGCTCACAATGAGTCCTCCGGTTGGTGTTCCGACAACCCGCGCGACCGCCGTTGGTTCCTACAACGCCGCATTGCAAACGGAACTTTTACAAGCTAGCGAATCGCTTGCACATTTCAAGATCAGCGCGGCTGCACGCCTTCGTGCGGAAGGAGCAGAACGACAGCCGCTCAGCCTTCGGCATAGGCCGTGGTCGACAACAGGCTGACCTCGGCGTGGCGCGAATCCAGGCGCGTGTGTTGCACCACGATAGGAACGTCCGATTCAAAGACCGAGGAGTAGTCGGTATCGCGCGGAATGGGAGCCGGATCCTTGAGATCGTTGAAACGCAAATGCAACGTGCGTCGCGGCGGCACAGTGACGCGATAGGGACCGGCCGGCTCGCGGTCGGCGAAGAAAACCGTTATTCGAACGTTCGCCTCTGTGTCGCCGGCGTTGAGAATGCATGCCGTCTCGTGAGACATGAGAGCGCGGTCTGCGAATGAACTCTGGGAGGGAATATACCCCTCCGCAATGGCCCAGCGCCTGCGTCCAATGGCGTCCATGCACCTGATCCTACTGTCTTTCTCGAGGGTAAAATTCCGCCGCCCGCTTCATAAAATCTCCATAAATTAACGCCAACGACGTAACAAGGTTCCATATTGGGAACTTACTCGGCGACTTCACGGTTGTATTCTGAGTATATCGGAGCGTCTTTTGCCCGAGGGGCGCGGGCAAGCCTGGTTTCTGGAGGGGCGGGAATACCCGCCATACACATAGATGCGCGCACTCACCGTAGCGCCGAACGTCCCAAATTCGGCGAATGTCGAAAGCATTCCGGAGCCGCCGCAATCCGACGGTGCCGTGCTGGTGCGAACGCTGGCGCTTGGCGTCTGCGGCACCGACCGCGAAATCGTATCCGGCGTCTATGGCTGGGCCCCGCCGGGCCAGAAGCGGTTGGTGATCGGTCATGAATCGCTCGGGCACGTTCAGGAAGCGCCCCCCGGCAGCGGATTCGCCGCGGGCGATCTCGTCGTCGGCATCGTTCGCCGGCCCGATCCCGTGCCCTGCCCCGCTTGCGCCGTCGGCGAATGGGATATGTGCCGCAACGGCCGCTACACCGAGCGCGGCATCAAGGAGCGCCACGGGTTCGGCGCCGATTATTTCCGCATCGAGCCGGAATTTCTGGTCAAGCTCGATCCGTCGCTCGGCGCCGAGGGCGTGCTGGTCGAACCGACCAGTGTCGTTGCCAAGGCCTGGGACCATACCGAGCGCATCGGCCGCCGCTCGCGGGCATGGCAGCCGAAGACGCTGCTCGTCACCGGCGCCGGCCCCATTGGCTTGCTGGCGGCCCTGATGGGCGCGCAACGCGGCCTCGACGTGCACGTCCTCGACAACCGCGACAGTTTGGAAAAAAGAAGGATCGTGCGTGAGCTTGGCGGCACTTTCCATCTCGGCACCGTTGCCGAACTCGACCACTTCAAGCCCGACGTCGCCATGGAATGCACCGGCGCGCCCATCGTGGTGCGCGACCTGCTCGGCCGCACTGCATCGGGCGGCATCGTCTGCCTGGTCGGCGTGAGCGCACCCGGTCACGCCTTCGACGTCGATATCGGCACCGTCAATCGCACCATGGTCCTCGACAACGACACCGTGTTCGGCACCGTCAACGCCAACCGACAACACTATCAAGACGCCGTCGACGCCCTGCAGCGCGCCAACAAGAGCTGGCTCGGACGGTTGATCACCCGCCGCGTGCCGGCCGAACAATGGACGCAAGCGCTTGTCCAAGAGCCTGACGACATCAAGGTCGTCGTCGATTTTTCCTGACCGATGCCAAGCGGCGTCGCAGCGTGCCGCCGTCGAGCTCACCGCATTCGGATAAGTCACGATGTCGGCACGAATTGAAGATTATGCGCTGATCGGCGATTGCGCCAGCGCCGCGCTGGTTTCCCGCGATGGTTCGATCGATTGGCTATGCTGGCCGCGTTTCGACTCCGAGGCGTGCTTCGCCGCGCTGCTCGGCTCGGCCGAGCACGGCCGCTGGCTGATCGCCCCGCGGGGAAGCGTCCAGGTTAGCCGCCGCTACCGACCGGACACGCTGATTTTGGAAACCCATTTCGAGACGTCGGACAGTGCGGCAACGCTGGTCGATTTCATGCCGCACCGTTGCGACCACTCAACCATCGTGCGCTTCGTCATCGGCATGCGCGGTCAGATGCGAATGCACACCGAGCTGATCTTGCGCTTTGGCTACGGCGCCGTGGTGCCTTGGGTGAGCCGGGTCGAAAGCGGCGCGCTGCGCGCGATCGCCGGCCCCGACATGGTCTCGCTCAACACGCCGGTGCACCTCAAGGGCAAGGACCTGACGACGGTCGGCGAATTCACCGTCGGCCGCGGCGAAACCATCCCATTCGTCCTCACCTACTCACCGTCGCACTTGCCACTTCCAAAACCGGTCGACGCCACGAGCGTGCTGGAGGAGACCGAACGCTTCTGGCGCGATTGGTCGTCAAAGTGCCGATCGGCCGGACACTGGTCGAGCGCGGTGCGGCGATCGATGATCACGCTCAAGGCGCTCACCTACGGCGCGACCGGCGGGATCGTTGCCGCCCCGACAACGTCGTTGCCGGAGCAAATCGGCGGCAAGCGTAATTGGGATTACCGCTTCTGCTGGCTGCGCGACGCCACCCTGACGCTTCTCGGCGCCATGCACGCCGGCTATTTCGAAGAAGCTCAGGCTTGGCGCGAGTGGCTGCTCCGCGCGGTTGCCGGCACCCCGGATCAACTGCAGATCATGTACGGCATCGGCGGCGAACGGCGTCTGACCGAATGGGAAGTGCCATGGCTCCCCGGATACGAAAAGTCGACACCGGTGCGCATCGGCAATGCCGCCCATACTCAGCTTCAGCTTGATGTGTTTGGCGAACTCATGGACGTGCACTACCAGGCGCGGCGGGGCGGATTGAGCGGCAACGAGTCCGGATGGTCGATGCAGCTCGAATTCCTTGATCATCTGGCAAATGCCTGGAAGGAGCCCGATTCCGGCATTTGGGAGATGCGCGGGCCACCCCAGCATTTCACCTATTCAAAGGCGATGGCGTGGGTCGCCTACGATCGCGCCATCAAAAGTGCCGAAACATTCGGGCTCGAAGGCCCCATCGATGGTTGGCGAAAGCTGCGCGATCAGATTTCCCAGGACGTGTGCGAGCGCGCGTTCGATAGGGAGCTCGGCACGTTCACTCAGGCCTACGGATCCAAAGAGCTCGACGCCAACTTGTTGCTGCTGCCGTGCATCGGCTTCCTGCCGGTTTCCGATCCGCGCATCGAAAACACCATCGCGGCGGTCGAGCGCGAGCTCATTAACGACGGCTTCGTCATGCGCTACAGCACGGAGAAAGTGGCGGACTCGCTGCCGCCGGGCGAAGGCGCGTTCCTGGCCTGCAGCTTCTGGCTCGTCGACGTCTACACGTTGCAAGGGCGCTACGACGAGGCCGAACAAATGTTTCAGCGGCTGGTCGGGCTCCGCAATGACGTCGGTCTGCTGAGCGAAGAATACGATCCGCGCACCAAGCGGCTGGTCGGCAATTTCCCGCAAGCCTTTTCTCATCTGGCACTGGTCAACAGCGCCTATAACCTGACGCGGGCGCGCAAACCCGTGCAGCAGAGAGCCCAGGACGAACACGCCCCGCCTGAACAGGCCGCCGTCGCGGCTGATTGACGCATTCGGCGAGCCTTGTGGCCATTCGGTCAATACCAAGAAGGCGCGTTTGGCGCGGAATATTTGCTCGCATTGGCCATTGAGATCAGATAGCTTCCGCTGCGGAACTGCAGATTATTCTTTTGTTCCGCACGGTTAACAACGGCTCCGCTACACTTGCTGCCGCCGGAGCGGGCATGGCAAAAGCGTATCCGGCCGCGCCGGACAATCGCCGCGCCAAGTGCCTAGTAGTTCGGCACCCTTGGTCCAAGAGAAAAGGCCGGGGTGCAAGGGGAGGAAACATGAAACGGCTCTGCCTGCTTGCCGCCGTCGCGGCTCTCGTTGCGACACCGGCCTTTGCTCAAGACACAATCACCGTAGGATTTACTGATTCGCAGACCGGTCCGCTCAACGTCGATTCGACCGGGCAGACTCGCGGCTACGAGTTCTGGCGCGACGAGGTGAACGCCTCCGGCGGCATCAAGGTCGGCAACAAGCACTATAAAGTGAAATTCGCCAGCTACGACGATCAGTCGGTGGGCGGCCGCGTCCAGCAGCTCTACACGCGCCTGGTCACCCACGACAAGGCGCAATTCCTGTTCAGCCCGTATTCCTCGGGCCTCACCGCGCCGGCGACTGTGATTTCCGAGCAGTACGGCAAGATCATGATCGACTCCGGCGGCGCCGAGGAGAAGCCGTTCGAGACCGGCAACAAATATTTGTTCATGGTCATTACCTCAGCCAGCCATTACCTGTCGGGCGCGGTCGACGCGTTGAAAGCAAAGGACCCGCACGCCAAGGTCGCGCTGGTCTATTCCGACGATCCGTTCTCCAAGGCGGTGCTCGCGGCGGCGGCGCAGCAAGCGAAAGCAGCCGGCCTCGATGTCGTGTTGGATGAGTCCTATTCGCCGTCAACCACCGATTTCGGGCCGCTCGTCAACAAGATCATCGCATCGAATGCCGACGCCTTCCTGGGCGGCGGCCATTACTCCGACGGCGCGACGCTGGCGCGCCAGATGCACGAGCAAAAAGCCAATATGAAGTGGATGTCGATCCTGGTGGCACCGGCCGACGACAAATTCGCCGAGCTTGGCGCCGCCGCCCTGGGCGTGACCGTGCCGTCGCAATGGGAGCTGCAGGTCAACTACAAACCGCAGTTCGGCCCGACCACGGCGCAGTTCGCCAAGACCTTCCAGGAGAAATTCCACGCCAAGGCCGATTACCATACCGCTTCCGGCTACACGAGCGGCGTGGTGCTGCAGCATGCCATCGAGCAGGCCGGCTCACTTGATACCGACAAGGTGGCGGCGGCACTCAACGCCATGGACATCACGACCTTCTTTGGCCGCATCAAATTCGCGACCGACCCCGGCCATCACGGCTTGCAGACCGCGCACCAGATGGTGCTGGCGCAATGGCAGATGGTGAACGGCAAGCTCGGTCGCCAAGTGGTCTGGCCGACCGAGGCGCAATCCGCCAATCTGCTCTATCCGATGGGCGCCACCAAGTAAGCATGATCCCGAGAGGGGACCCGGTTTTCGGACTGGATCATGCTCAAAACGATCGCTAGCGAACGACCGGCGGCGCCGACGCCGCCGGTCCTGAACCCGTAATCACACATGCTGGGCATCCTCGCATCGATCATCGACGGCGTGCTGGTCGGGCTCGTCTACGGGCTCGCTGCCATGGGGCTGACGCTGATCTGGGGCGTCATGGACGTGGTCAACCTGAGCCATGGACCCATCATCGTGGCCGGCATGTTGGGCCTCTATCTGCTTACCAGCGCACTCGGCATCTCGCCGTACCTCGCCTTGCCGCCGGTGCTGATCGGCGGTTTTTTCGCCGGCGTTCTGCTGTATTGGGTCGCCGTTCATCGCATGGTCGGAAAACCGCCGCTGATGAGTCTGTTGTCGACCTTCGCGGTGAATTTGGTGCTTGTGGGCCTGGGTACGGCGGTTTGGGGCACCGCGCTGTTCAACGTCGAGGTATCCGTCCCCGGCGTCAGCCTCGGACGTTATACCTTTCCGGGTCCCCACATCGTCGCCTCCATAATGGCGGCAATAATCGCCTACGCGCTCTATTTTTTTCTGCATCACAGCCGGACCGGCAAAGCAGTGCGCGCGGTTGCCAATAATCGCGAAGCCGCCGAACTGGTCGGCATTCCGACGACGCGCATGCTCGCGCTCACGGTCGGCTGCAGTCTTGCCATTGCCTGCGTGTCGGGCATGCTGATCGGCACGCTGTTTCCTTTCACCGTCCTGTCGGGCGACAGTTATCTCCTCAAAAGCTTCGTGGTGACCGTTCTCGGCGGCTTCGGCAATCCGCTCGGCGCGCTGTTCGCCGGCGTCGCACTCGGTGTGCTGGAAGGGGCTGTCGCTCCGTTCGTCCCGGTGAGCTGGACGTTGGTGATCGAGTTTGGACTGTTCGTGTTGGCTTTGATCGCGTTTCCCGGCGGGCTTTTTGCATTTCGACGTGGAGCGCTCTGATGCAGCTGTTGCGCCTGTCCCGTCGGCCGTTTTTCTGGATCATCGCGCTCGTTATCGCGGTTTTCGCGATTGCACCGCTGATCGGCGACAATGTCGATCTGCGCGAACGTCTGGTTCTCGACGCCCTCTACATCACGCTGGCGAGCAATCTCAACATCATGCTCGGCTATGCGGGCTACATCAATTTCGGCAGCATCGTTTTCTACGGCCTCGGCGGCTATATCTGCGTTTGGCTGGTCAACTCGTACGCTTGGCCGCTCGGCTTGAGTCTGCTCGCCGCGGGCGTCGGCGTGAGCCTGTTGGCGCTGGTTTTCGGGCTGGGAATTCTGCGGCTCCGCGGTCACTTCTTCGCCCTCGCGACGATTGGCATCATCGAGGGGGTGCAGGCCTTCACCGAAAATTTCGGTCCGTGGGGCGGGTCGTCGGGCATCTATCTGTCGAGCGAAATCTTTAAGCCGCTCGGAGGCCCGGCGCGGGCGCTGTGGGTCATCTATTTCATCATGGTCGCCGTGATGGGCCTGTCGCTCTATCTGAGCTACGCGATCAAGAATTCCAAATTCGGCCTCGGGTTGCTCGCGATCGGCCAGAACGAGGACGCCGCCGCCGTTCTCGGCGTGCCGACGCCGCTCTACAAGGCGTTCGCCTACTGCATCTCCGCCTTCCTGCCGGCCGTTGCCGGCGGGCTTTTTTTCTTCAAGAGCGCATTCATCCAGCCGAGCGACGCTTTCGACCTGACGCTGTCGACGGAAGCCATCGTCGTCGCCATGCTCGGTGGGCAAGGCACGGTGACCGGCGTGGCGCTCGGCGCTTACCTGTACGAGGAACTGCGCAGTTATCTGCTCACGACCGCGACTTTTTCCAATTTTCAGCTGGTGATTTCGGGCGCGCTGCTGCTCGTCATCGTGCTGTTCTTTCCGTCCGGCCTGATGGGCTGGATCTATAGCCGCTTCCCGCGCACCCAGAAGGTGCTGGAATGATCGCGGGCGGAACGCCTCTGCTGCGCCTCGATCGCGTCAGCAAGCGCTTCGGCGGACTGCAGGCGGTGCAGGACCTGACCTTCGAACTGCACGAGGGCGAGATTCTCGGTTTGATCGGGCCGAACGGCGCCGGCAAGTCGACGCTGTTCAATCTTATCAACGGTGTCTTTCCGCCCAACACCGGGCGCATCGTCTTCAACGGCATCGATATCACCGGCCAGTCGCCGTATCAGGTCGCTCGCCACGGCCTCGCCCGCACCCATCAGATTGTGCAGCCACTCACCAACATGACGGTGCTCGACAACTGCACGGTGGGCGCCTGTTTCGGCCGCGAGAACCTCCCGCTTCATCGCGCCCGCGCGGCGGCGCGCGACGCCGTCGTCGTCGCCGGCCTGGAGGATCGCGCGGAAATGCTGGCGATGTATCTGACCATCGCAGGCAAGAAACGCCTCGAACTCGCGCGCGCTCTCGCCGCTCAGCCGAAGCTCTTGATGCTCGACGAGGTCTTGGCCGGTCTTAATCCGACCGAGGTCGAATATATGATCGGCGTGATCCGCCGCATCCGCGACCGCGGCATCACCATTCTGATGATCGAGCATCTGATGCAGGCGATCATGAGTCTGTCGGATCGCATCGTGGTTTTGAATTTTGGCCAGAAGCTCGCCGAGGGCCTGCCGGCGGAAGTCGCGCAGCATCCGCAGGTGATCGAGGCCTATTTGGGCGACCCCAAGCTCGCCGCCGAACTACAGGGGAACGCCGAGCATGTCTGAGACTATCCTCAAGGTCGAAACGCTGGAGGCCGGCTACGGCGAGGTGCAGGTGCTCTGGGGAATCTCGCTCGCCGCTGAACGCGGTCATCTCACCGCCATCGTCGGCGGCAATGGCGCCGGAAAAACGACGACGTTGCGCGCAATTGCCGGGACCATCGCGCCGTGGAAGGGCCGGGTCTTGTTCGAAGGCGAAGATGTGACGCGACTGTCGACCCACGAAAAAACCGCGCGAGGTTTCGCACTCGTGCCCGAGGGCCGGCAATTGTTCACCACCATGACGGTTGCCGAGAATTTGCAGCTCGGCGCCTTTCCGAAGCGTGCCGCACGCGGATATGCCGATCGCCTCGATCAGGTTTTTGCGTTGTTTCCGCGCCTCGCCGAACGCCAGCGGCAGTTGGCAGGCACGTTGTCCGGGGGCGAGCAGCAGATGGTGGCGATCGCCCGCGGACTCATGTCGGCGCCCGACATCCTGATTATCGACGAGATGTCGCTGGGCCTGGCCCCGGTTCTGGTCTATCAGCTGTTTCAAACGCTCAAGAAGCTGAAGGACGCCGGACTGACCATTTTACTGGTTGAGCAGAACGTGCACCTTGCGCTCGCCGTCAGCGACTACGCCTACGTGATCGCCGAAGGCAAAATGTTCACGGAGGGAACGTCGGCGAAACTTTCCGCCATGCCCGAAATTCGCAAGGCGTATTTGGGTCTGTGAAAAGTCGCGCTCTGTCTCCGGTATGAGCGTTCGGGCTTCAGGCCCGCTTTCGCGACCCTAATACAACGAAAATGAACATCAGTTTGTAAATCGTTTGCATGGCATTCGCCTTAAACTCCCGTATCGGAACAACTTCTGAAATGATGCGGAGTTCCCATTGAGCCGGAGCAGGCTTGGAAGCCCTCTCAAGCTGGACAGCGATTTCATCTGACCCCCGGAGAACGCGTGTGCGCTATGACGAAAATCTGACCACCGAACGGCCGACCTTCGTCACCCATCTCGAATGCTCGGAAACCGGCGAGCACTACGCGGCCGACCAGGTCCACAACCTGTCGCGCGCGGGCAAGCCGCTTCTGGTCCGCTACGATCTCGCTGGCGTGAAGAAGGCGCTCAGCCGGGACGAACTCGCAACCCGCCCGTCGGACCTGTGGCGATATCGCGAGCTCCTTCCGGTGCGGCGGATTGCCGACATTGTCAGCCTTGGCGAGGCCATGACTCCCCTATTGCCGCTGCCGAAGATTTCCAGGAAGCTGAGCGGCGGTGAAATTCTGGTCAAGGATGAGGGCCGCCTGCCGACCGGGTCCTTCAAGGCGCGCGGCCTGGTGATGGCGGTATCGATGGCGAAGGCGTTCGGCATCGGTCACATGGCGATGCCGACCAACGGCAATGCCGGCGCCGCGCTTGCGGCCTATGCGAGCCGCGCCGGGATCAAGACCACGATCTTCTGCCCCGAAGACACGCCCGAGGTGAACGTCAGCGAGATCGGCCTGCAGGGCGCCAGCGTCTATCGCGTCAACGGCTTGATCGACGATTGCGGCAAGATCGTCGCCGAGGGCAAGGCCAAGGTCGGTTGGTTCGACACCTCGACACTCAAGGAGCCGTACCGGATCGAAGGCAAGAAGACGATGGGATTAGAGCTTGCCGAACAGCTCGGCTGGACCGTACCCGACCTGATCTTTTATCCGACCGGCGGCGGCACCGGCCTGATCGGCATGTGGAAGGCGTTCGCCGAACTGGAGGCGATCGGGTTCATCGACAGCAAACGTCCCCGCATGGTCGCGGTGCAGGCGTCGGGCTGCGCGCCGATGGTGCGCGCCTACGAGCTAGGCGTCGAACACGCCGCGCGCTGGGAAGATGCGCACACCATCGCGGCCGGCATCCGGGTGCCGCAGGCGGTCGGCGACTTTCTGATCCTGCGCGCCGTGCGCGAGAGCGGCGGCTTCGCCATCGCGGTGCCGGATGAGGCGATCGCGGCGGGGCTCGACGAAGTGGCGCGCGAGGAGGGTTTTTTGATGTGTCCGGAGGGTGCCGCCACCTACGCGGCCTACAAACAAAGCCTCGCCGACGGCCGGGTCTCGCGCAACGAACGCGCCGTCCTGTTCAATTGCGCCACTGGACTGAAATATCCGCTGCCGCCGATCCGCCGCACGCTCGATCGGCATAAGCCGATCGATTATGCGGCGCTGTAATGTCGCGCTTATCCGTCACACTGAGATGGCCGCCAACGGTCCGGCCCGAAGTGGCCGGCCCGATGGCAGGCTCGCCGGCCCCGGCGGCGCAAATCAGCGCTTTGCCGACGACGACGAAATACCGACTCAGCGCCGGATGTTCATGTCTTGCGGGGCGGGGTGTTTGACACGACTGATCGCGCCTCCGCGATCAAACGCTCAAGCAGCGAATCATAGATCGGCCTCGTGCGCAGCAGGTGGGCGACGAGCATCGATGCAAAGCAGGCCGCCAGCATCGGCAGCAGTGTAGTGAACGCGGCAGTCATTTCGGTAACCAGTACGATTCCGGTCACCGGAGCCTGGACGATGCCGGAGAAGAGCGCCGCCATGCCGACGACGGCAAATGCTTCGGGTGCGATGCCGAGATGGGGAAACAGCCAGGCGCACAGCGCGCCGCAGAGCAGGCGCAGCTGGGCGCCCAGAACGAGGAGCGGCGCGAACAGGCCGCCCGGCGTGCCCGCTGCGTAGCAGAGCGGGCCTAGACAGAAGCGGATGGCGAAGCCGAGCGGGATGGCGCTGATCGCCACGCCGCCCGCCAGCAGATTTTGCGTGATGTTGTCTCCGCCGCCAATGAGATCGGGCACAAACCAGCCTACCATCCCGACGATCGCGCCGATCGCAGCCGCTTTTGCTTCGACCGGCACGCGGTCAAGCCGTTCGGTTAGGACGAGCGCACCGATGATGCTGCGATTGTACAGGCTTGCCGCAATCCCAGTGATCAGGCCCAGGACGAGATAAAACCCCCACGTTGCCGCGTCGGCGTAAGGCAGCGGCCCGGTTGCGGCCGTCTTTGACACCAGGACCGCGACCTGAAAGTCGGGTGCGTCTCCGAGGAAAAGGCGCGAAATCAAAATCGCGGTCGAGGACGCGCCCAGCGCCACGATTGCCATGCGTGGCTCGAAGCGCCGCACCAGTTCCTCCAACACGAAAACCGCGCCGGCGATCGGCGCATTGAAGGCGACCGCCAAGCCAGCGCCGGCACCTGCCGCGAGCAGCATCCGCATTTCCTCGTCCGATTGGCGGAATATCCGCCCGGCGAGGTGGGCGACGACGGCCCCCATCTGAACGCTGGGCCCTTCGCGCCCGAGAGCCATGCCACCACCGATCGCCGAAAGGCCTCCAAAAAATTTGACCGGCAGAAGGTTTTGTCGCCGAGGGCTCCAGATGGGCATGCAGCACAGCCTCGACCTGAGGAATGCCGCTTCCCGAGGCGCGCGACGAGAACCGCCGCACCAGCCAGGCGCCGAACGCTGCCGTCGCCGAACAGCCGGCGAGGACGAGCAGAAAGCCGAGAAAGTGTGCGTCGTGCCCGCGCGCGATCAACATGCTCCGCACGCGATCAGCCTGCTCCAGGGTCAGTCGGAAAATTGCATCAATAAATCCGGCCCCGGCACCCACAAGCGGCGCCAGCAGGGAGACGAATATCAGACGCCGTCGAAACGCCTTCGGAGCTCCGCGTTGTTCTTCCCCCTCCGAACCGTTTGCGGTCATGGCAGTACTCTATCCTGCGCCCGCTTTAACAGGCCCTCTTCCGCACCTCAATCTGTCAAAGCACCGTCACATCTTTTCCTCAAGGCCATGGGTGGTGGCCACCAGTGGCGGATAGCGGTCGGAAAGCCGGCCATCCTGGCGAGACCTGCATGATGACCCAGGAACGTCAGGACGAAGGCGTCGTCGCGATAAGGTTTTTCAGCTTGGCTAGCGCTACGGAATCTTTCTCCTGATATGGAATTACCGTGTCGAATTTATCCTCGGCGGTCATCAGATAAATCATGGCCGAGTGATCCATGAGATAGCTGCCGTCGCTGGTCGGAACTTTCTTGTAATAGACACGATACTCCTTGGCGATTTTCGCAATCTGCGCCGGCGTGCCGGTGAAGCCGCGGATACGGTGATCGAAGGATGCCAGATATTCGTGGATCAGCTTCGGCGTATCCCGCTCCGGGTCGACTGTGACAAACACGTAGTTCATCTTATCCGCGTCCGGCCCAAGGTCCTTGATCCAGCGCGTCAGGTCGAACAGCGTCGTCGGACATACGTCCGGGCAATACCTGTAGCCGAAGTACATCGCGTACGGCTTGCCGAAGAGTGTCTTGTCGGTCACCGTCTTGCCGGTATCATCGATCAGCGTAAACGGACCGCCGATGGACGCGACACCTGTCGTTTCCGTGAGTTGCCGCGGCGCGATCAGCAGTGTGAGGACCAGGATGATCGCTGCAAAGCCGACCACCCCGGCAGCGGCCGCGATAAGCCAGTGGCGCGCACGCATCACTTCATCTCCATTTTGCCCGGTTTGCCCATGTTCCCACCGGACTTCATGCGTCCCATCCCGCTCATGCCGCCCTGACTCGCTCCGATGCCCTTGATCGGAACGGTGATGGAGATCTTCCCGGCTTTCGCGAAGATGAGCGTAAGCGGTAGCGTCTGTCCCGCGATCAGCTGTTTCTTCAGACCGACCAGCATCACGTGGTAGCCGCCTGGCTTGAGGGTGACCGATCCGCCGGCCGGAATCGCGAGACCGTTGACCAGTTGACGCATCTTCATGATGCCGTTGACGACCGACATCTTATGGATTTGCACCTTGCTGGCGACATCCGAAGATGCCGCGGTAAGGCGATCCGCGTCCTTGGTCTTGTTGGCGAGCGTCATGTAGACGGCACCGGTCGTGGCGCCGGTTGGCGTAGCCCGGGCCCACGGTTGTTCGACGGCAATCGTTGACGTGCCGCCGCCCTGAGCAAAAGCGGCAGGCGCGACAGCGGCGAGAATCGCCATCATGGCGAGCTTGGAAAAGAAGCGCATTGTGTTCTCCGAAATGTGTGACGGCTCCGCGGCTGCGGAGCGGGTGCAACATCAGACTGCGTCAGACGGAGAAGACCGGTGGAGCGCGCGGCGCCCCCGTCATGCGGCGGAATTGAGCGACATGGCCCTTATCGCCGATGCGATCCATGACCGGAGCTATCGGCCGTCCCGCATAGACCGGGAGTGGCGGCGCCTCGGCCACCAACGGGATATAGCCGGCGCTTTGAGATGCGACGAAGCAGAAAGGGCAATGCCGCGAAGGCTTGGGGTTTTGATGGCCGCTTGGCGTTGGCAGTCCCGCTGCGTGACTGCAGATGGCAAAGCCGACGGACCCGTCTGCTGCGAACGCGGACATGCCCAGCCCCACGCTCGCCATCAGCGCTTGAATCGCAACCGAATAGGCTATCCAGAGGGCAAGTAGCCGGCCCGAACTCCTCGATCGGACGAACTGTCGCAGGCGGAACATCGCTATGAATCTGGCACGTAACGTTCGCGGTAGCCACTAAATTTGCAAGGTAATTTGGCACCCCAACGACATCAGGGCGATGCGTCAATTCCACCCAAGGCCGCGATTATTCGCGAAAGGATAGTGTTTGCGTTGCTTTCGCCGCGAGCGATCGGCCGCGGCGCAGCCGTTTATCTCAGTCGCGCGCTACAAAACGATACCAGCCAGTCATTGAGGTAGTGATTGCCCGCTACCAGATACAAAACCAGAATTGCTATTGATCCGCCGCCGATGCAGATGACGAGCCACAGCGCCGCATGACTGATTTGTCGTTGCAGCACCGTAGTTCGAGGCGCAGCCAGTTTCATCGGAATGCGATCCTTCGTCACCGTTCGCTGCCTTGGGAGCACCGCGGGTCCCAGGCGATGTTGCGAGTGTTTCTGCGCGCAAAGCACGGCAACGATAAATCGCCACCGTCGGCTTACCTGATTTGCCGAGTTTATTGCTTCAACCCGCGCCGTAGGCTTGCGGTTCCTTTATCCATTGAGCATTACGACGGCCCCCTTCTTCCGGAAAGCCACGGAAGGTTGCTATCATGGGCCGCAGGTTCCCGTTCTTTGACGGACTAATCGTGGCCGCTTCTAATCAAACACAGTGTCTCAACGGAGGAAGCACGCTCATGAATTCCGATGATAGATCTTATCGCGGCAGCCGGTTATCTCGTCGCATGATTATGGCCGCGGCAGCCGCAATGGCGACCACCCCCGCATTAGCCGAGGAGTGCCGCATCGGACCACCGCCGCACAAGCAGGGCCCGAGCGTGTGGATGAACATGGATCAGGTCGAACTCGATGCCGCTTACGATCAATCTGCCTATGCACTGCTCGCCAAACAAATTCTGGCGCGAGCTGCGAGCAACAGCGAGTTGGTCCGTCACCGCCTCGGCCCACCGCAACGCGAGGCCTATGGTCCAACCGACATCGAGAAGCTCGACATTTCAAGACCAAGGATTCGAACGCGCCGGTCTTTCTGTTCATTCATGGCGGTGCATGGCTACATGGC
Source organism: Xanthobacteraceae bacterium (assembly GCA_050725855.1). Lineage (GTDB taxonomy): Bacteria > Pseudomonadota > Alphaproteobacteria > Rhizobiales > Xanthobacteraceae > BOG-931. The sequence goes on from JBOHIU010000012.1 coordinate 18,744, forward strand.
AGCGCCAAGCAGTATGCCTATGCGGCAGAGACCTATGTGAATGCCGGCGCGCATTACGTCGTGCCCGACTTCATTTCGGTCGACAAGGCCAACGGCGATCTCAGCGTAATGGCCCATCAGGTTCGCAGCGCCATCGCCTGGACCTATAAGAACGCGAAGAGCTTCGGCGGTGATCCCGAGCGGCTCTATATCGGCGGCCATTCCTCCGGCGGCCATCTGTGCGGAGTGGCGCTCGTGACCGACTGGCAGAAGGATTTTGGTTTGCCCTACAGCATCGTGAAGGGCGGAGTTTGCATGAGCGGCATGTACGACATGAAGCCGGTGCGGCTTTCAAGGCGCGGCAAGTATATCAAGTTCACCGACGCGATGGAGGACGCGATGAGCTCGCAACGTCACATCGATCTTGTTCATGCACCAATCGTGGTCACGTACGGCACCTACGAGACTCCCGAGTTCCAGCGTCAGAACCGCGATTTTGCCGCCGCACTCAAGGCGTCCGGCAAGCAGGTCGAGTTGGTGGTGGCGGACAATTACGGCCACTTCGACCTGATGCAGTCAATCGGTAACCCGTATGGCCCGAACGGTCGCGCGGTATTAGCGATGATGAAGCTCTCACCGGGACAGTGCTGAAGCGCTTCACCGTGGCCGCGCCGGCCGCTGAGCCTGCAGCAGCCGCTACCTATAGCGACCTCCTTCAGCCGGTTCCGAACGCCTTACACGCGCTGAAAGCGGACGATGCTGCTCGGGCGAAGGAATCACCGACCCTTCAAGAAGCCCAGTTCGTTGTTCGTCCTCCGTACTGGCATCGCCGTTTTTATCATCACCACCACATCACCACCACCACCATGGTTTCATTTTTATATTCGGCGATGAGAGTTGGTGGAGTGGTCTAGCGCCGAGTTCGGCGCATTTTGATTGTTCGGATGGATGTCTGCGAGTGGCCTTTTGGTTTCCATCTTTGTTTCCCCAAAGGCGATTGGCGGACGACGGTGCGGGGAGGGTGTGCGTCCCTCGCCGCACCAATTTTTTTTGCGGAGGTTCGTGCGTGGTAGCTTTTTTGAGATGAGTTCCCGGCAAGCGCAAAGAAAGCTCAGTGGTTTTGCAAGCGGTGGGGCTCTGGATTTTGATGGCCGTAAGCGAGCGGCAGGGCCTGGTTGAGCGGCGGAAGTGGCGTCCGTCGCTATAGCGCCGTCGTGTTTGTGGCGGCGTTGGCGGCTGTTGTTGATTGCTATTGAGGTTGATGTGTCACTGCGCGTCGTTGTGGCGTGCGTGGCCGTTGCTGTTTCCGCCTGCGCTTCAGGGCTCGTCAATCGTGTTCAGTCGAGGCGGGCGGGTATGCGACAAAATGCATTGGGCCGCGTATGTGGGCCTTGGGGTATCGTGCAAAAATCAGTCTGGATGGGCGGAGTTCGGCGCGGACGTCACGCTCGGCGATGGCGCAGCAGTTATTGAGCGCGAAGTAAATTGGCGGCGCTGCAACGCTGGGTCAGAACGGGAGGTGCGATATGTCGCGAACAACCGCACTGTTACACGCCTCCGCCACGGCGCTTTTGTTCGCCGGGGCGGTAGCTCTCGTCGCCGGCGCGCCGACATTCGATCCGGCTGCGGCTGCCGGCAGCGGCGCGATCCCCATCAAGGCGACCGGCTTGGTGCCACCCCCCGATCCGTCGTTAGCGTACAACAGAATGGCTCGTGCCATGGGGCTGTTTGCCAAGCACGGGCTGAAGTACGTACCGGGCCCGAAGCTCGGCGGCGGCGGACCGGCGCGGGTGGAGGCGATCGCCACCGGCGCCACCGAGGTCGCCACGAGCGACATCATCGCCGCATTCGGCGGCATCTATTCCGGCGCCGACCTGCGGGTGCTGATGGTGATGACCCCGTATGGCGACGAAGAAATATGGGGACGCGACAAGTACAAGACGATGAAGGACGCCGTAGGCCAGCCGTGGGGCGTCGCCAGCCTCGCGGGCGCGCAACGCTTCAATGCCCAGATGATGGTCGAGGGCATGGGATTTCAGCCCAACGCCTTCCCCTTTGTCGCCATCCCCGGCAGCGACGGTCCACGCCTGGCGGCCCTGAATACCGGCCGCATCCAGCTCGCCAGCCTGTCGCATCTCGGCGCGGTCCTGGCCAAAGCCAAGGGCTATACCAAGCAAGTTCACGTGCTTGTCCCGCATACGGCAAAGTATACCCCGCCGATTCCGCGCATAGTCATCATCGCCAAAGAGAGCTGGATCAAGTCCCATGAAACGGCGGCGACCCGCTATGTCGAGATGATGCTCAATGAGGGCCGCCAGTGGGAGGACAACGCCAATTCGTGGGTTGATCCGGCGGAAACGATCTTCAAGAACGGCGGCCTCAACGCGAAACAGCTGCACCAGGCTTGGCAGGAATTTCACAACGGCGGCTATTTCACGGTCAATGGCGGAATCAATTTTGCCGCCACGCAGAAGGTGCTGAACCTGTTCTTCAAGTTGCGCCACGAGAGCCCCAACAAGTACCTCTCGAAGCCATCAGACGTGTATGATACCGGTCCGCTGCAGGCCGCGCTGGACAAGATGGGCGTCGTCAAAGGCACGTCGGGCCTGCCGGATACTCCGGACTGGTACCGCGGCAAGGGCACGGCCGAAAAGTAAGCCGGCCAAGCGGAGCGGATGAAGAGCTGGCCCGGCGTTGTTCAAGTTCGGCTGAGCCCTTCGGCGTCTTTGTCCTCTTTTCGCGACCGGTCGCGGCTTTTCACGCGGCGCAAGAAAATTCCGAGTTCGGCGATCGCACGCGTGCCCGGGCGGTCCTCGCGTAGGCTGTGCTCAAATGGAGACCACGAAGCGAAACCGCCGGCGACCACAGCTTGGTGCTGCTAAAGCAACGCTGTGAATATTATCGAACGCCCAACTCGAGGAGGTGGCGCGCGAGGAGGTTTTTTTGATGTGTCCCGAGGGGGCGGCGATCTACGCGGCCTACAAACAAAGCCTCGCCGACGGCCGCGTCTCGCGCGACGAACGCGCCGTCCTATTCAATTGCGCCACCGGGCTGAAATATTTGCTGCCGCCGATCCGCCGCGCGCTCGATCGGCATAAGCCGATCGACTTCGAGGCCCTATAGAGGTCGTGTAGGCGGAGCAGCCTGGTTTTGTTTGGTTTTGTTTGGTTTGGTTTTTCTCGGTTTGGTTTGGTTCGGTTGCAACAACACAACGGGGAGGAAAAAATGAAAAGGCTTTGCGTCGCCGCTTGGGCGCTGGCGCTGCTGTGCGCTTTCCCCGCCGCAGCTATCGCCGACGATTATCCGTCGCGGCCCATCACCATGATCGTGCCATTTGCGGCGGGCGGCCCGACCGACGTAGTCGGACGATTGCTGGCGCAGCACATGGGCGAGACTCTGGGACAGAACGTCGTCGTCGAAGACATCACTGGCGCCGCCGGCACTATTGGCGTCGGCCGTGTCGCGCACGCGCCGCCCGACGGCTACACGCTGAGCCTCGGCCACTGGAGCACCCATGTCGTCAACGGGGCGATCTACAAATTGCCTTACGATTTGCTCAAGAATTTCGCGCCGATCACGCCGTTGCCCAGCAATCCGATGCTGATCGTCACCGGCAGATCGATGCCGGCGAAAAATCTCAAAGAGCTCGTCGCCTGGATCAAGCACCACCCGAACACCACGATGGGTACCGCGGGCGTCGGCTCCACCTCGCACATCGCCGGCGTCTATTTCGAGAAGCTGACCGGCACTCACGTGCAGTTCGTTCCGTACCGCGGCACCGATCCGGCGCTGCTCGATCTGATGGCCGGGCGCATCGACGTGATGTTCGATCAGGTATCGGAGGCGAGCGCAAAGCTGAAGGACGGCCGCATCAAGGCCTATGCGGTGACCGCAAAGACCCGGCTGCCGTCGCTGCCCAATATTCCGACTGTCGGCGAGGCGGGACTTCCCGGCCTCTTCATCAATATCTGGTATGGGCTGTGGGCACCGGCAGGAACGCCGGCAGACATCATTGCCAAGCTCGACAAGGCGGCGGTCGCCGCCATGGCCGATCCGGCGGTTGAGAAACGGTTTGCCGCGCTCGGGCTCGACATGCCGCCGCGAGATCAGCAGACGCCGCAGGCGCTCGGCGCCTTGCAGAAGGCCGAGATCGAGAAGTGGTGGCCGATCATCAAAGCAGCCGGCATCAAGGCGCAGTAACGGCTGGACGCGCCGTTCGCTCGAGCGCAACCTCTCCCTAATGGTTGCCATACCCCCAGCCGCCGCCATGCCGTTGCACGGCAGCAAACAACGCTTCG
>JBOHIU010000013.1:0-12362 GCA_050725855.1 Xanthobacteraceae bacterium
CACGGTGGTCCATCGCGGCGGCGACGGTTGCTGCAATGGCCGCGGCAACAGGCGCAGATTGGAAAACGAAAAGTATTTGCCTTGGTGGGAGACTATTCGATCACTCAAGGCCGCATCGAGTACGGCAACGATCTCGTCGTTGGGCTCGCGCGCTTCCGCCATCGTCAAGTTCAAACGACTGAGTTCCTGAGGGACTCCTATCGCCGTGCCGATTTCCAGCCGGCCGCCGGTCAGGTGGTCGAGCATGCCGATTTCCTCGATCACCCGCGCCGGATGGTAATAGGGCAGCACAACGCCCATAACGCCCAGACGAAGCGTCTTGGTCCGCGAGGCGAGTGCAGCGATCAGGAGATGAGGCGAGGGAGAATATGACCGGCCGAAATGGTGCTCGCTGAAAAATATGCCCTCGAAGCCGAGCGTTTCGTCGCGGACGCACAGGTCGAGATAGCGCGCGAACAGCGCCGCCACATCGCGCGAATCCGGTTCGACCTCCGGACCGCCCAGTTCGGGCAAGAATTAAAACAGCCAAGGCTTGATCATTGCAGGCTTATTTCGTTTGCAATGAGCCGCGCGGTCCGCCGCAGCGCCTCGCGGAAAGGGGCATCCCGGTCGCGCGTGAAGCGTGCGGTCGGCACCGCCAGATTGATCGCCCCATGGAGCTTGGCCTGATTGCGCACGGCAGCGGCGACTGCCGTAATCCCCAAAGTGAACTCTTCGCGGGAATAGGCAAAGCCAATGGTTTTGACCTCGCCAATCTCTTTTTTCAGACGGCTCTTCGATCGAATAGTGTACGGCGTTACGGGCGCGAGCGCTGCGCGAGCCAGATATTGGTTCAGTTCCTCGGAATTGAGCTCCGAGAGCACGATCTTGCCGGCAGAGACGGCGTACAAAGGCGCGCTCATACCAACCTTCATCGTGTAGGACAGCGCCTGCGTGCTGATTGCGGAGGCGACCACTTCGACTGAATCCTCGACCTGGACATAGAAGCCACACGTTTCGCTGACCTCCAGGCTGAGCTGGTGCAGGAGCGGTGTGACCCGATCGCGCAAGGACGGCCGTTTGGCCTTCCTGGCAATTTCAACGACTTCCGCTCCGAGGCGATACCGCTCCGACTTCGGGTCGCGATCGAGAAAGTTCCGCGCCAGCAGGTTTGTAAGCAGATGAAACAGGCTGCTGCGCGGGATGCCGAGGCTCGTCAGCAATTGCGAGAACGACGGTGGCTCGGGACAGCCGGCGACGTACTCGAGAATATCGAGCCCGCGGTCGAGCGACTTGACAGCTGAGGATTGGCCAAGTTTCATATCTTGGATGAGTTCAATAGGTTGAACTTCCTTACCGAACCAAGGCGGCGTTGACAAGTAGCTGGCCGCGTCGAAACGCGCTGGCCGGAAACGGTCGCCGCTAGCGATAAAATGAGCCGAAGCAGCGCCAGCGAATGTTTCGCAGCCGCGCGCTGAATTTGAGGCGATACCATCACGGAGAACGCTCATGGAACGCGCCAAGTCCGAAGACGCCATTGCCGAGAAAGGCCGGCCGTTCACCGGCGCCGAATACCTCGAAAGCCTGCGCGACGGCCGCGAAGTCTATGTCTATGGCGAGCGAGTCAAAGACGTCACCGCCCATCCGGCGTTCCGCAATGCAGCACGCTCGATCGCGCGGCTCTACGACGCGTTGCACGATGCCAAGACCAAGCCGCTCCTGACGACGACGACCGACACCGGCTCCGGCGGCTTCACCCACAAGTTCTTCCGTGCGGCGCGCTCGCGCGAAGACCTGATCGGCCAGCGCGACGCCATCGCCCAGTGGGCGCGCATGTCGTACGGCTGGATGGGCCGCTCGCCGGATTACAAGGCGTCGCTGATGAACACGCTCGGCGCCAACTACGGTTTTTACGGCAAGTTCGCCGAGAACGCGAAGACCTGGTACCGCCGCGCCCAGGAACACGTGCTGTTCATGAACCACGCCATCGTCAATCCGCCGGTCGATCGCGCCAAGCCCGTCGATCAGGTCAAGGACGTCTATATCACCATCCAGAAGGAGAGCGACGCGGGCATTTATGTCTCCGGCGCCAAGGTCGTCGCGACCTCGTCGGCGCTGACGCATTACAATTTTCTCGGCCAGAACGCCGCCGTGCCGCTGCATGATACCGACCTCGCCGTGATGTTCATCGCGCCGATGAACGCGCCGGGCGTCAAGCTGTTCTGCCGCACGTCGTACGAAATGACCGCGAGCGTGATGGGGACGCCGTTCGATTATCCGCTGTCGTCGCGCTTTGACGAGAACGACGCTATCTTCGTGTTCGACAACGTCTTCATTCCCTGGGAGGACGTCCTGCTTCACCGCGATCTGGAAAAGCTGAAAGTCTTCTTTCCTCAGTCGGGCTTTCTCGCCGGCTATCAGTTTCAGGGCTGCACGCGGCTCTCCGTCAAACTGGACTTTCTGGTCGGCGTTATCGCCAAGGCGTTGCGCGTGGCCGGCTCCGACGAGTTTCGCGGCAATCAGGCGATGCTTGGCGAAATCATCGCCTGGCGTCACCTGTTCTGGGCGCTGACCGACGCGATGGCGATGAATCCCATCGGCTGGGTCAACGGTGCGGTCCTGCCCAACCTGCAGTCCGGCTCAAGCTATCGCGTGTTCGCCGGCGATGCCTACGCGCGCGTCAAGGAGATCGTCGAAAAAATCGTCGCTTCATCGCTGATCTATCTGCCGTCTTCCGCCAAGGATTTCACCAATCCGGCGATCGATCGTTATCTCGCCCGCTACTTGCGCGGCTCGCACGCCATCGGCTACCGCGAACGCATCAAGGTGATGAAGCTTCTCTGGGACGCGATCGGCACCGAGTTCGGCAGCCGCCACGAACTCTACGAGCGCAACTATGCCGGCAATCACGAGGACATCCGCATCCAGGCGCTATGGAACGCGCGCGGCTCGGGCGCGATGGATCAGATGACGGCGCTGGCCGAGCAATGCATGTCGGAATACGACGAGAACGGCTGGACCGATCCGGCGTGGCTCAATCCCGATGACGTTGCCTATCCGGGACTGCCCGAAGACAGGCGGGCGGCGGAGTAGGCGTATCGTACCCCGCACATGCGGGCATCCGTTGATTGAATTTTAACATTCGTTATCCAGCAAGCAGCCGGCGCGTGAAGCCGATGTTAAATCCGCTGCCTATTATCCGCGGCCCTTATTGCCAATATCTCAGGGGAAGGTGGATACTGGATCGTCAGCAATCCGCGGACGATGACAAGTGTGAACGCATGAGCTGGATCGACCAACGGCCCGATGACGCGATGGACGGCGCCTTTACGGCGGTCGCCCCGGAGCCGGTGATGAGCGTCGACTCGCCGGTCTTTCGCGAGGCCATGAGCCGGCTTGGCGCGGCGGTTCATATCGTCACGTCCGCGGGGCCGGCCGGCAGGACCGGTTTCACCGCGACGGCGGTCTGCTCGGTGACCGACTCTCCGGCCATGTTGCTGGTGTGCCTCAACCGGCGCAGCAACTCGGCGCCGTTGCTGGCGCAGAACGGCGTGTTCTGCATCAATACGCTTGGCGCCGCCGAGTCTGATCTGGCGGACATGTTCGCGGGGCGAAGCGGCGTGCACCTGGACGAACGCTTCAACGTCGGCGAATGGATGACGCTGAAGACCGGCTCGCCGGTTCTCGCCTCCGCGGTGGTCGTTTTCGACTGCCGTACCGCCGAGATCAAAGCCGTTGCCTCGCATAATGTGCTGTTCGGAGTGGTCGAAGCGGTCCGGCTCGGTCCGGCCGGGCCGGCGCTCGTCTATCACGAGCGCGCCTATAAGCCGGTGTGAAGGAGCTTCGGCCGCTTCGCTGTTGCACAGCCTCGCCGGGTTGGAGTGATCGCCGGGTCAACTCAATTCAACAAAAACCCGAGCACGGTCTCCGCATAGACCCGGGGTTTTTCCAGGTTTGAGATATGAGCGGCGTCGAGCACCGCGAGTTGCGCGCCGACGATATGCTGCTGGATGAACTCGCCGGCTTCCAGTGTCGTGGCCGGATCGTATTTTCCGGCGATGACAAGCGTCGGGGCTGTTATCTTTGACAGCAGCGGGCGGTGGTCCATGTCGCGGATCGCCTCGCCGCAGGCGACAAAGCCGTCGACCTTGGTGGCAAGAAACATGTCGCGCATCTTGGTCATGGCCTGCGGCGAACCTTCGCGGAAGGCCTTGGTGAACCAGCGCTCCATGTTGGCGTCGACAATGCCCTCCATTCCTTTCTCGCGCACGAATTTGATACGGCCATCCCACGCAGCCCGGTCGGGAAAATAGGCCGAGGTGTTGGACAGGATCAGCTTGTCGATGCGATTCACCGCCTTGGCGCCGAGCCACATGCCGACCATGCCGCCCATCGACAGCCCGCACCAGTTGATCTTTTGGACGCCAAGTGCGTCGATCACGCAGACCACGTCGCGGCCGAGCCGTTCCATCGTGTAGGGCCCCTTGGCGACGCTCGATTGGCCATGGCCGCGGCGGTCGTAACGCACCAGCCGGAAGTTACGGGTGAGCGGCCCGATCTGCTCGTCCCACATGTGCAGGTTGGTGCCGAGCGAGTTCGACAGCATCAGGACCGGTGCGCCCTCCGGACCATCGAGTTCGACGTGAATGATGCAGCCGTCATCGACTTTGATATCGGGCATTGCTATTGCCTCCCTGATTTCGGAATCTTTTAGCACCGATTTGTCGGACGGTCAGGGAGTACGCGACATGGCGATGACGATGACGGGCGAGTATCAGCTTCCGGCGCCGCAGCAGACCGTATGGGAGAAGCTCAACGATCCGGCGGTGTTGAAGGCCTGCATTCCGGGTTGCGAGTCGCTGGAAAAGACCTCCGATACCGGATTTGCGGCGACGGCGACGATCAAGATCGGTCCGGTCAAGGCCAAGTTCAAAGGCAGCGTCACGCTGTCCGATCTCGATCCGCCGAACGGCTACAAGATCTCCGGCCAAGGCGAGGGCGGCGTCGCCGGCTTTGCCAAGGGAGGGGCCGTCGTCAAGCTGGCGACGAAGGACGGCGGCACGTTGCTGTCCTATAACGTTGAGGCGCAAATCGGCGGCAAGCTGGCGCAGCTCGGACAGCGCTTGATCCATGGAGCGGCCAAGAAGATCGCCGACGATTTTTTTGGCAATTTCGCCAAGGCGGTGAATCCCCCAGCCGCAGCGTAGTTGACCGGCCTCCGCGGGCCGGCTCGCGTTCTTGTTCGATCGAGAATGCGCGCATCGGCCAAATGGGGCTCTGCGTCCGCTCACCGCAGGCGGAACTCCCTTGACCGGCGCCCGGCCCGAGGTTCAGAATATTTCTAGCTTCCAGGGAGTGAATCCGGCAAAATCGCCACGGTTTGACCCCTGGACGGAGCCGGCGGCCGCGCCGGACCGCAAAACTGGACGTTTGACCGCTATCTGATTTCGAGGAGGAGCCCAATGGCAGCTAATACGGCAGCCGTTTCCCTGACGGTGAACGGCAAACCCGTTACAGCGGAAGTCGATCCGCGCACGTTGTTGGTACAATTGCTGCGCGAGCAACTGCGGCTGACCGGCACGCATGTCGGCTGCGACACGTCGCAATGCGGCGCCTGCGTGGTCCACATCAATGGCAAAGCCACCAAGTCCTGCACGGTCCTGGCGTTGCAGCTCGAGGGCGCCAACGTGCTGACCATCGAGGGATTGGCGGAACCTGACGGCCCGCTGCACCCGATGCAGGAGGCCTTTCGCGAGAACCATGGTTTGCAATGCGGCTATTGCACGCCCGGCATGATCATGACCGCGGTCGATATGGTGCGCCGCAAGGGGCACGATCTCGACGACCGCACCATCCGCGAGGAGCTCGAGGGCAACATCTGCCGCTGCACCGGCTATCACAATATCGTCAAGGCCATCGCCGCTGGCGCCCGCGCCATGCGGGGTTCCGGCGCGACCAGCAAAGCCGCCGAATAAGCAAGAAACGGACAGAGGGAAGGGCCAACGGAAACCGGAGGGATCGCATGAGCGTCACCGGAATCGGCGTCGCGGTGCGCCGCAAGGAGGATCAGCGCTTCATTACCGGAAAGGGTCATTACACCGACGACATCAACCGGCCCGGTCAGGCATGCGCGTATTTCATCCGCTCGCCGCATGCCCACGCGGCGATCCGATCGATCGACGCCAAGGCGGCATCGGCCATGCCGGGCGTGGTCGCGATCCTCACCGGGGCGGAGCTTGCCGCCGACAAGATCGGCAACCTCATCTGCGGCTGGATGATCCATTCCAAGGACGGCTCGCCGATGAAGATGGCGGCGCATCCGGCGCTCGCCAACGGCAAGGCCTGCCACGTCGGCGATCCGGTGGCGCTGGTGGTCGCTGAAACGCTGGCGCAGGCCCGCGACGCCGCCGAAAAAGTCAAAATCGATTACGCCGTGCTTCCGGCTGTCGCCGATCCGGCGGTAGCGCAGAAGAAAGACGCGCCGCAGATTCACGACGTCGCGCCGAACAACACAATCTATCAGTGGCACCTCGGCGACGGCAGCGCGGTTGAGACCGCATTTCGATCGGCCAAGCACGTCACCAGGCTCGATCTCGTCAACAACCGCCTGGTGCCGAACGCGATCGAGCCGCGCGCGGCCATCGGTGACTATGATTCAGGCACGGGAACGTTCACGCTCTGGAACACCACGCAGAATCCGCATGTCGCGCGCCTGGTCATCGCCGCTTTCGTCGGCATGGCTCCCGAGCACAAGCTGCGCGTGATCGCTCCCGACGTGGGCGGCGGCTTCGGCTCGAAGATTTTCATCTATCCCGAGGAGGTGGTGGCGCTTTGGGCCTCCAAACGCGTCGGCCGGCCGGTGAAATGGGTGGCTGAGCGCTCCGAGGCCTTTGTGGCCGATGCCCACGGCCGCGATCACGTCACGCACGCCGAAATGGCGTTCGACGCCGACGGGAAGATATTGGGACTGCGCGCCAAGACTATCGCCAATCTCGGCGCCTATATGTCCACTTTCTCGTCCTCGGTGCCGACCTATCTGTACGCCACGCTGCTCTCCGGGCAGTATCAAATTCCGCACATCTATTGCGAGGTCGACGCGGTCTATACCAATACCGTGCCGGTGGACGCCTATCGCGGTGCCGGCCGCCCCGAGGCGGCATTCGTTGTCGAGCGGCTGGTCGAGATTGGGGCGCGCGAGATGGGGCTCGATCCGGCCGAACTGCGGCGAAAGAATTACATTCACATCTTCCCGTACCAGACGCCTGTGATCATGACCTATGACGCCGGCGATTACGGCGCCTCGTTGAGCAAGGCCATGGAGCTTGCCGACTACAAGGGCTTTGCCAAGCGCAAGCGCGAATCGGCGCGAAACGGCAAGCTGCGCGGCATTGGCTTGTCGAGCTACATCGAGGCCTGCGGTATCGCGCCGTCGCAAGCGGTCGGCTCGCTCGGCTGCGGCGTGGGCTTATGGGAATCCGCCGAGGTGCGGGTCAACCCGACCGGCTCGGTCGAAGTGCTGACCGGCACGCATGCCCATGGCCAGGGCCACGAAACCACCTTTGCGCAAGTCGTGTCCGAGCGGCTCGGTATCCCGATCGAGACCATTTCGGTGGTGCATGGCGACACCGACAAGGTCCAGTTCGGCATGGGAACGTATGGTTCGCGCTCGGGCGCCGTCGGCATCTCGGCGCTGGTGAAGGCGCTCGATAAGGTCGAGGTCAAAGCGAAAAAAGTCGCCGCTCACATGCTCGAAGCCGCCGAGGGCGATATCGAGTTCAAAGATGGAAAGTTCAGCGTCGCCGGCACCGACAAATCGGCGGCGTGGGGCGATGTGACGCTCAACGCCTATATCGCGCACAAGTTCTCCGGCCAGGAGCTTGAGCCCGGCCTGAAAGAGGGTGCGTTCTACGATCCGACCAATTTCACGTTCCCGGCCGGCTGCCACATCTGTGAGGTGGAGGTCGACCCGGATACCGGCAACAGCGAGATCGTCGCCTGGACGGCGGTCGACGATTTCGGCACCCTGGTCAACCCGATGATCGTCGAAGGCCAGGTTCACGGCGGCATTGCGCAGGGCATCGGCCAGGCGCTGTGCGAAGGCGCCGTGTACGACAAGGAGGGCCAGCTCGTGACCGGCTCGTTCATGGATTACTGCATGCCGCGCGCCGACCATCTGCCGGTGCTGAAGGTCGACACCACGCTGACCAAAGCCCCGTCCAATCCGCTCGGCATCAAGGGATGCGGCGAAGCCGGGGCCATCGCGGCGCCGGCCGCGGTCATCAACGCCATCACCGACGCGATCGGGACCGAACAACTGGCGATGCCGGCGACGCCGGCGACCGTGTGGGCGGCGTTGCAAAAGACCAACAAATTGCCGCACGCGGCGTGAGATGAAATCTTTGAGATAACGGAGGACTGCGATGTACGCCTTTACGTTCCATCGTCCGCAAACGCTGCGGCAGGCGGCGAGCCTGCTCGCCAAGCACGACGAAGCGAAATTGCTGGCCGGCGGCCACACGCTGTTGCCGACGATGAAATTACGACTCGCCGGCCCGCCGCAAATCGTCGACCTGTCGCTCGTCGAGGGCCTCGCGGGCATCGAGCAGAGCGGCCGCTCGCTCACGATCGGCGCCATGACGCGCCACAACGACGTCAACACCTCCCCGGTGGTGCAGCAGGCGATTCCGGTGCTCGCCCATCTCGCCGGCATGATCGGCGATCCGGCTGTACGCCATATGGGCACGATCGGGGGCTCGGTCGCCAACAATGATCCGAACGCCGACTATCCGGCCGCGTGCCTCGGCCTCGGCGCGACCATCATCACCAACAAGCGCCGCATCAAGGCCGACGATTTTTTCACCGGCATGTTCTCGACCGTACTGGAGCCGTCGGAAATCATCACCAAGGTGAGCTTCCCGATCCCGAAGAAGGCGGCCTATCAGAAATTCCGCAACCAGGCCTCGCGCTTCGCCCTGGTCGGCGTGTTCGTGTCCAAGCGCGGCAGCGAAATCCGGGTCGCAGTGACCGGCGCCGGCGCCAACGGCGTGTTCCGCGTGCCGTCATTCGAAGAGGCGCTGAAGAAGCGGTTTTCGCCGAAGTCGCTCGAAGGCATGAGCATTCCGGCCGACGGCATGAATGCGGACATTCATGGCAGCGCCGAATACCGCGCCCATCTGGTCGGCGTGCTGGCGCGCCGTGCGGTGGCGGAGGCAATCGGCAAGCCGGCGGCCTAACGCCTGTCCTTTTGGACGGATCAGCGGACCTCCGCTCTGAATCTCCTTCTTTCTGGGGAGAGATAGCGCCTTCCTCCCCCTGAAAGGGGGAGGATCAAGGTGGGGGTCGCGTGCCGCCATTAGTCCGCCGCCTGGGGGCGACGGGACAAATCCTGCAGCCGCCATTACATTGCGCCCTATGAATACGAATAGTCCGTCGCCCCGCCCGCTGCCCGCCTCCATCGATGCTACCGTCGACCTCCTCGCCGAGGCCGAGTATCTGGCCGACCGCTCGCTCGGCACCGTGCTCTATCTGGCGCTCAAAATGGGCCGGCCGATCTTTCTTGAAGGCGAGGCCGGGGTCGGCAAGACCGAGATCGCCAAGGTATTGTCGTCGACGCTCGGCCGCCGGCTGATCCGTCTGCAATGCTACGAAGGGCTCGACGTCGCGGCCGCGGTCTATGAGTGGAACTATGCGGCGCAGATGATCGCCATTCGCGTCGCCGAGGCCGAGGGCGAGCGCGACCGCGCGCGGCTCGAACACGACGTATTTTCCGAGCGGTTTTTGATCAAGCGACCGCTGCTGCAGGCGCTGGAGCCCGATCCCGCCGGCGCTCCGGTGCTGCTGATCGACGAGATCGACCGCACCGACGAAGCCTTCGAGGCGTTTCTGCTCGAGGTGCTGGCCGACTTTCAGGTGACCATTCCCGAAATGGGAACGGTGAAGGCCGACCATCCGCCGGTCGTCGTCATCACCTCGAACCGCACCCGCGAGGTTCACGACGCGCTCAAGCGGCGCTGCCTCTATCACTGGGTGGGCTATCCGAACGCCGAGCGCGAACTCGCCATCGTGCGCAAGAAAGTGCCCGGCGTCGGCAAGAAGCTCTCCGAACAGGTGGTGGCGTTCGTGCAGGGCTTGCGCAAACAGGACCTGTTCAAATCGCCGGGAGTTGCGGAAACGCTCGATTGGGCCGGCGCGCTGTCCGAACTCGACGTCGTCGCGCTCGATCCGGCGACCGTTTCCGATACGCTCGGCGTTTTGCTCAAATACCAGGACGACATCGCCCGGCTCGAAGGCTCGAAGGTCAAGGACATGCTCGACGAGGTGAAGGCGGAGCTGCGCGCGGCGGAGTAGGACGCTCAGCCGCCCGCGGCTGTGCGGGCTTGGTCGGCCTCATATGACCGGATTGAATGGACGCCGTGATGGCGAGGAGCCCCACAGGGACATCCGCTCGAACATTCAAAGGAATTTGCAGCGATTTCCGCTCATATCCAACCACTCACTCGTCATGCGCGGGCATGGACCCGCGCGCATCCATAAGTCCGGCAACGGCGAAGTAATACAACGACAAGAAACGTTGACTCGTCATGCCCGCGCTTGTCGCGGGCATCCACGTCTTAAAGCCCGACGTGCTCAGCGGAGAACATATCGGTCTGGCCAGCGATGGCTTTGTCGCCACCCTTCCAGCGACTTTGCTTGGCTTCGAGAACGAATGAATTGCGGCGGTAAAGATCGATCCGGCCGATGGCGTCGCCGTCGTCGCGGTGCCGGGTCACCACCCGTTCGAACACATAATCGTTGCGTTCGCGGGTCGCGCCGGCCGGGTCGGGATGGGGCAAGCCGAGCAGGTCGCAAAGCTCGGTGAGAAACAGCGTGTAGTTGGCGCGCTCCTGACCGCCTTCTTGGCCTTGCCAGCGCGCGATGAACGCTTCTGCTTTGTCGGAAGACGCGTCAGGCAAGCCGGTAAGCCCCACAGATTTGCGACTGGCGGCACATTATAAGGGCGATGTTTCACTTGACTTACCCCATACTGAGGATAGTATCACGTGACCGCGCACGTCCCCATTCTAGATTTTGCGCGTGTGGTGTTGCCACCGGGTTGTGAAACTGGCGCGCTGGCCATGCTGACCGCCTATTTTGACGATAGCGGAAGCCACGGAAAAGAAGTGGTCCCGGTTGTCTGAACAGATTTTCCGCGTCGATAAGTGGAGCGTCTGCCGGGTTTAGGCTGCCATGCGGAGGGGCAGCGCGGTGAAGTAGGCTTGATCGGGTGTAGTGCCGTCAAGGCTCGAATGTGGCCGCCGGCCGTTGTAGAAGTCCAGATAGCGGCCGATGCAAGCGCGGGCCTCGCTGACGCTGTCGTAGGCCCTCAGATACACCTCCTCATATTTGACACTCCGCCACAGCCGCTCGACGAAGACGTTATCCCGCCAAGCTCCTTTGCCGTCCATGCTGATCGCAATGTTGTTTTTGGCGAGCACGCCGGTGAAGGCCGATCCCGTAAACTGTGAACCTTGATCGGTATTGAAGATGTCCGGCTTGCCGTATTTGGCCAGGGCCTCCTCCAGTGTCTCGACGCAGAATGCCGCTTCCATCGTGATCGACAGTCGCCACGACAGCACCCGACGACTGAACCAGTCGAGCACCACGGCCAGATAGACGAAGCCACGAGCCATCGGGATGTATGTGATGTCCATCGCCCACACCTGGTTCGGCCGCATGATGGCCATCCCGCGCAGCAAATACGGATAGATCTTGTGGCCGGGTTCGGGTTTTGTTGTGCGCGGACGCCGATAGAGCGCCTCGACCCCCATCCGCTTCATCAGCGTCTTTACGTGACGACGGCCGATTTTGTGCCCCTCGGCAGCCAGCAGGCCTCGCAACATCCGCGAGCCGGCAAAGGGGAACTCCAGATGCAGTTCGTCAATCCGCCGCATCAGCGTGAGGTCGGCCGCCGACACCGGCCGCGGCAGGTAGTAGACGCTGCCACGGCTGATGTTCAGCGCCTTTGCCTGCCTGGTGATCGGCAGATCGTGCTCACGGTCGATCATCGCTTTGCGCTCAGCAGGCCGGCTTTGCTGAGCGCTCCTTCCAAAAAATCATTCTCCAGCGCCAGCTCCCCGATCTTGGCGTGCAACGACTTTACGTCGATCGCAGGCTGGGCTGCCGCGGTGCCGCCGCCGGGACCGAAAACGTCGGCAGCGCCGCCCTCAAGCTGCGTCTTCCACGCGGTGACCTGATTGGGGTGAACATCGAACTGCTCGGCAAGTTGAACCACCGTTCGCTCGCCCTTGATGGCGGCAAGCGCCACCTTTGCCTTGAAGCCCGGTGTGTGGTTCCGGCGCGGTCGTCTTGACATGGTATCTCCTGATTCGCAGGCCACAGCGTGC
>JBOHIU010000014.1:0-10074 GCA_050725855.1 Xanthobacteraceae bacterium
GGTGTTTGGCGAGAGAGGGAAACGCCATGAGTATGAGTAGCGTAAGTGTGAGTAGAAAGTATCGATCTTACCTGTATGCGGGCGTGGCGGCAGCCGCGCTCCTCGGCGCGTCGTCGGGGGCATGGGCCCAGATGGTTGTCCGTCAGCTGAGCGTTAACACTGCGAAGGTCACCAACGGCACTGACGGCCTCGTTTTTCACAACCCCGACACGATCAATCTCGCCGGCGGCAATCTCGGCATCGGCGCCTCTGTCTTGGTCGGCGCCAGCGGCGCGGTGTCGGCGAAAGAAGTTAGCGGCATTGACACGTCGTCTGGCTTTGTTCTGCCGACGGGAGGCTTTGGCCACGTCACGCAAGCCGCGATCAACAGCGGCGCCATCAGCGATGTGGGCGTCATCACCGATGGCGGCAGCCTCAGCGACGGCGCTTCGGCCTCCATCAGCGCGACCGGCGCGGCAGCCTCGCTGTCGCTGACGGGAGTCGATATTTCCTCCCCGGCAGCGCAGACCAGCACCACGGTCGGCAACGTATTGCAGGGGGCGGTCAACCACCTCGGCACTGTGAGCAATATCGCGAGGTCATTCAGTGTCGGCGACTTGTCTGGCAATGGTGCGTCCGCCTCGATCACCGCAACCGGCGCGATCGCGTCGGTGGGCATCAGCTTCATCGGGGAAAACGGCGCGCCGACAATCTGGTCGCCTTCGACCATCGGCAATATCTTGCAGCTCACGTTCAACGACGCGTCGATCAGCAACTCCGTGATCGCCACCGCGTCGATGCAGGTCGGCACCCTCAGCGGCGATGCCGCATCCGCGCGAATCAGCGCCAGCGGCGCGATCGCCGCGGTTTCGCTCATGAGTGTCGACAGCACCGATCAGGCCAAGAAAGCGAGCGGCAACACGCTCGGTCGCATCACTCAAATCGCCTTGAACACCGGTTCGGTCACCAACGCCCCCCCCTCGGCATCGGCAGCATCACATTGGACACCGGCGGTCTCACCGGCATCGGCAGCTCAGCCGTGATCAACGCGACCGGCGCCGACGCCTCAGTCGCGGTCACCAGCATAAACGACGCCACCGCTCCGGCCACAACGTCGCTCGGTCGTATCACTCAAATCGCCTTGAACATCGGTCCGATCACCAACAACGGCAACATCACGAGCACCGGCGGTCTCACCGGCACCGGCAGCTCAGCCGTGATCAACGCGACCGGCGCCAGCGCCTCAGTTGCGGTCACCAGCATAAACGATGCTACTGCTCCGGCCACAACGTCGCTCGGACCAATCACTCAAATCGCCTTGAACACCAGTCCCATCATCAACATGGGCAACATCACATTGGGCAGCGGCGGACTCGGCATCGGCGCGAGCGCGGAGATTTCCGCGGTCGGCGCCAGCAGCGTCGTGTCGTTCACAAGCATCAAGTGAAGCCGCGCGCCGCAGCGCGCACACGCAAGAAAAAACCGGAGCCGGGCCTCGCGCCCGGCTCTTCGTTATAGCGGCCGGCGAGCGACGCCCTACCAATTCGTCGTCGGCGCCGGATAGCGGGACCAGATGCGGCGTTCGGCTCTGCGCCTCGGCGCCGGTTTGTGCCGCGCCCGGTGCCTTACGGACTTGCTGGCGACCACCGGCTTAGCCGCTTTCGCAGCGGCGCTGGGCTGTGCGGGCGATGTCGACTGCGCCCCGGCCTCGACCGGCTCGGCGTTGGCGGCAAGTGCGGCCAAGCGCCAGCTTCCGTCGACGAACTGATAGGCCATGCTGAAGCGCAATTGCAGCGGCCGGCTGGGGAAAATGCCGGCAACGCGCAGGAAGCCGTCCTTGCCGACCGTCGGCGGTTGGACAAAGGCGGGCGTGAGCACCGTGATCGCGGCAATGTCGATCTTCTGCGCGCGGAACGCTTTGAAGCTCGCGGCGAGCTTGGCGGTGCTGACGTCGTGCTGGAGCGAAGGCGCGGCCAACGCATACAGCACGGCGTAATCGCCGCTGAGGTCGGCGTCGTTCAGCCCGATCAGCGTGCTGCGCACCAGCCTGAGGATGCCCTGCGGGCCCGGCAACGGAGGCAGACCCTTCAATGGTGTGGCCTCGCTGGGCGGGCCGGGCAGCGCTTTGGCCGCAGGCTGTTTCAGCGGTTGCGGCGGGGGCGGATTGCTGGCGCTTCCCGGCGCGGCGGCCGGCGTGGCAGCGGCGGCCGGCGGCGTGCCCGGCGGCTGCGCCTGCTGCGCGTTGGGTTGCCCGGTCAACAGCGAGGGACCGGGCTTGGCTGCGGCCGCCGGCAGGTTTGCCTGCGCCATCGCCTGGCTGGCAAGGAGCACGAACGCGATTACGGCGGCGGGGCCGACCAGCGAGCGCTTGCCGAGCATTCCCGCGCGCCAATGCGCGCCTCGCCTACACAATCCAGCTCTCCAGACGTTGAGATGCTGCCGGAGCCCGACCCCTCTCAACCCGCTCATCCCCAATTACCTCTTCGGCTTCCGCGCCCGCGGCGCTCCTGGGTCCTACTGCATACAAAGTTATCGGTCCATGCCAACCCCGCGCGGCACGACGCGGGCAGCACGTTCGTCATCCTTCGGCCGTACCGGAGGATTCACAATATTGGCATACTGATCTTGAACCACCGCACAAAAAAATCACTGCAAGAGCCGGTTGTGCACCACAATAAAACAGGCTGCCAATTGGACGCGACGGCGCGGCTTGATGACCGCACTCTATAAACAGCGCTCAACCCGCGGCGCCCTTCCCTAGAAATTTCGCCAGCGCTTCCACGCTCTTCTTATCGCCGCCGAAATCCTCGGCGATGCGCTCGTAGAAATGCGCCGCGCCTTCGTACAGCTCATGCGCGGTGGGGTCCTCGCCGACGAAGCCGGCGATCTCGTGCATTTCGGCGACCCAGCGATAGGCCTTCGGCGGCATTTGCGTGAGCGCGCGCTTGAACCAGGCGAACATCTCCTTCTGGCTGCCCTGCAATTCCTTGAACAGGTCGTCGGCCGAGCCGGCGCGCGACGCCGCCAGCATCATCGCGGCGCCGATCGCCTGCGTACCCTTGGTGATTCCGGCGTAAGACATTTTCAGCGCCGAGGCCGCGGTCAGCACGCCATCGAGTACGCGGATGTCGAGACCGTAGTCGCGGAGCGTGGCGAAACGCGGCGCTGCGGGGCCGGAAGCGTACAGACGCGGGCTGCCCGCTACTTTGCTTTCTCCCGCCGCAGGAGGCTTCGGCGGCGAGCCGATGATTCCGGCGTCGACGAACGGGCATTCGGTCGGCGCAACAACGGCGGCGACCCGCTCGACCGTAACCGGATTAATCGCGTTGCAATCGACATAAACCGGCTTGGCATTTGAAGCCTTGAGCGCCGGCGCAAAACGTTCGGCGAGCGATACGGCGTCGCCGGGCGGCAAAATGGCAAGAATGAAATCGCTCGCCGCGATCTCCTCATCGCTCGCCGACGTCATACCCGCCGCACGGGCGCGCGCCACCGTGTCCGCGCCACGGCCCTTGAGCGACGTGAGCACCTTCAGCCCGTTGTCCGCGAGCCTTTTTCCGACCGCCGCGCCCATCATTCCCGGCGCGATCACTGCGACGACAGGAGTCATAGTGGCCTCTTGGAGTGACACGAGGCGCACCATAGCAGCTTGCATGCAACGGGTGCCAGCCGCCCCACAGACCGCGGGCTGCGCGGCCTAAGCGGCCGGCTCGAACGCGAAACTCGTGCCCTTGCGCACCACGTAGCCGAATCCCGGCGCGTTGACGTGCGCGCCGGCAATGGCGAGACGCTCGCTTGCCGCCATGTCGAGAATCCGCCGACGCGATGTGATCGCCTGATCCTTGTCGAGATCGTAAGTCAGCGCCGTATCCGGATGCAAAATCTGGATCGCCGAAAGATGCACGACATCACCAAACGCCATGAATCCGGCCCGTCCGGCCGCGAGCAGCCAGCACGTATGTCCCGGCGTGTGACCGGGCGCCACGACCGGCGTGAAGCCGGCGAACTCCTCGCCGTCGCGTACGCGCCGGATGCGCTCACGATAGGGTTTCAGGTTGATCGCGGTGCGCGCGCGATTTTGTTTGACGCGAGCCTCGTCGTTTTCCACGTCCGGACGCATCCAGAAATCGGCCTCCGTTTCGTGCACGACAACTTCTGCATTCGGATAATGCGGCTGTCCGGCATCGTCGACCAGACCGTTGGCGTGGTCGGGGTGCAGATGAGTCATCACGATATGGGTGACGGCGGCCGGGGCAACGCCGGCCGCGCGCAGATTGTCCGGCAGTTTGCCGAGCGTCGGCTGCATGGTGTTGCCGGCACCGGCGTCGATCAAAATGATCTTGCCGTCGCGGCGGATCATGAAATTGTTGACCGGAATGTAGAGCGAGCCGTCCTTGGTGCCGCCGACGAGACGGTCGGCCTGCGCCCGATCCATGCCAATGACGAGATCGAGGGACGTTTTGAGAATGCCGTCGCTCAGCCCCTGCACTTCAACGGCGCCAACGCGCATGCTCGGCAGCGCCATGTCAAAAACCTTCCCTGGTGAGCGCGATCATGCAGCCGGCGGAGATCACCACCGCAACCGCCAGGGCGCCAAACGGAACGATAAAGGCACCGCGGGTGAGATCGAGCAGGTATCCGATCATAACGGGCGAGAACGCGCCGACCATCTGGGTGACGAAGCCGCGAACGCCTTGCGAGAGGCCCATCTCATCGGTCCCGACCACGCTGTGCATCAGCATTTCGGCACAGGAAATTCCCACCTGCTGCGCGCACAGCGCGCAGATCATCAAGACGACGCTCCACGTCGCGCTCGGGGCGAACGCGGCGGCCATGAGGAAAACGGCAGCCGCCGCCCAGCCCAGTCCGGCGAACGGCGCGCGGCGGAACACACGGTCCGATGCCTGTCCGATGACGATGATGGTCAAGACCGCAAAACCATAAATGACGAAGGTCAGATAACCGGCCGTGCTGAATGTGAAGTGCCGCGCGCTACGGAGATAAGTCGGCAACCAGCCGGACCATCCCCAGAAGAAGATCGCGTTGCACGAGATTGCGATCGTCATCAGCCAAAAACGGTGATTGCGCCAGTACGTCTTTACGGATTTCAGGATGCGCCCCGGCGCATCTTCATTGTTCTCAATTGCGCCCGCTCGCACCAGATCGGCTTCGGCTTGATTGACCGCGGGATGCTGTTCCGGCTTGTCGCGCACCAGAAACCACATCATCGGTATCGGCAGGACGAGGGCAAGAATACCCATCGCGTAGAACTGCCCGCGCCAGCCAATGTACAAAATCAGGCTGGTCACGATCAGACCAGTCAGCATCGGCCCGATCATCGTCCCGATCCACCAATACGACGTCGCCTTGCCGCGCTCACGCAACGCGAACCAGTTTGCAACCAGCGCAAGCGTTACCGGGTAGCAGATCGCCTCACCCACTCCCAAGGCGATGCGCGCGGCGAGCAGCATGCCGTAGCTCTGTGACAACCCTGCCCAAAAGCAGGTCAGCGCCCAGATCAGCAAGCCGATGATCGTGGTCTTGCGCGGACCGATGCGCGAGACCGCCCACCCCCAGAGCGGGGCAGCAAGACCATAGGATATGAATAATCCACCGACCAGCCAGCCGAGCAGCTTGGTCTGCCCCACAAGGTGCATCTCGCTCAGAAAGCGCGGATTGGCGATGACGATGGCGATATTGCTCTTGTCGAACATGGAGATGATCCAGACGACCAAGAGCGAGGGCGCGACATAGGTCCAGCGCACCCGCGTCGCAGCCGCGATTGCGGCGGTACCATCACGGACCACTGTTCGCGGAGCGGTTACGACCATCGGATCCCCTCCATTAGTGGCGCGACTTTGTTTTGTTGCGCGTCGCGTCATGCCCGGCGGCATTCTCTTCCGCGGCATCGAGTCTCGACAAAATCTCGCCCTCACGTGCCAGCTTGTCAATGAGCGCATCGGACACGGTCAGCATCGATCGTCGCGCGGCGGGCTATTTGAGCGCCGTCCGAATGGGCGCCATCCACGACATATCACCGGTACAGCCAGCCATCACCGCTCTTCTCAACGCCGCGTAATATCTGTTAGGATATAGCGGGGCGCGCCGACAGGAGAGAAAAATGATTTCCGGTCACGGATATGCACGATCGATGCGCAACGGGCTGATATTTGGCGGCACAGTACTTTTCACGGCTGGTCTTTCGCTGTTTCCAATCAAATCCGCTCGCGCCGCCGGCACGGTCAATGTGCTCTACGCCGGGTCGCTGGTGAACCTCATGGAGCACGGCGTCGGACCGGCTTTTGACAAGGCGACCGGCAACCAGTTTCAGGGCTATGCAGGCGGCTCGAACAAGCTCGCCAACGAGATCAAGGGGAAGCTACGCCGCGCCGACGTCTTCATCAGCGCAAACCCCAAGATTAACGCCAGTCTTACGGGCACAGCCAACGGCAATTGGGTAAGCTGGTACGTTGCCTTCGCTCAATCCCCGTTGGTGATCGGCTACAATGCATCGAGCAAATTCGCCGCCGATTTCAAGTCGAAGCCCTGGT
Organism: Xanthobacteraceae bacterium; assembly: GCA_050725855.1. Lineage (GTDB taxonomy): Bacteria > Pseudomonadota > Alphaproteobacteria > Rhizobiales > Xanthobacteraceae > BOG-931. The sequence continues at coordinate 6,531 of JBOHIU010000014.1, forward strand.
ATGAGGTGCTGCTGGAGCCGGGAATCAAGATCGGCCGCACCGACCCCAAGCTCGATCCCAAGGGCAAGCTGACCGTCACGCTGATGAAGCAGGCGGAGACCTACTATAAAAGTCCGGGTCTTGGTCAGAAGGTGCTTGGCACGCCGGAAAATCCGGCACAGGTCCTGCCGGAGGAGACGCTGATCGGCCGGCTGCAATCGGGTCAGGTCGATGCGGGCTTCTTCTATTCGACCGAAACCGCGGACGCCAAGATACCGGCAGTGAGCTTGCCGGCGGCAATGACGCCCAAGGCGATCTATACCGTGACGATCGTGCACGCCGCGCCCAATCCGTCCGGCGCCAACGCCTTCGTGACGTTTCTGCTTGGGAGCAACGGGCAGAAGCTGCTAAAGGAGCACGGCCTTACGCTGCAGAATCTGGCCGTCTCCGGCGACACGAGCGCGATGCCACGGGATATCAAGTCGATCGTCGATAAGGCCAAGTGACTGAGATGTGACGGGGACGTGAAGAGGCAAGCGACGAGCCGGTTGACGCGCCGCGTTCCAGCGCCGCTGCCCTGGCTTGCCGGATTGCTGGCGATCTATCTGATCGCCCCGCTGATCGCCGGGGCACGGCAAGCCGGTCTCGCCGACTGGCAATCGGTCGACGCGGCGGCGCTGCTTCACGCCTGCACCGTGTCGATCGCCAGCGCGACGGCCGCGACGCTGATCATCGCGCTCGGCGGCATTCCGCTTGGTTATCTTTTGGCGCGGCGGCCAAGTCGGACCATAACGGCGTTGGGCTTCCTCGTGCAGCTGCCGCTTGCCCTGCCGCCGCTCGCCAGTGGCGTCCTGCTTCTATTCCTGGTCGGCTATGCCTCGCCGATCGGGCGGCTTACATCCGGCGCGCTGACGGATTCCTTCGCCGGCATCGTGCTCGCCGAGGTGTTCGTTGCCGCGCCGTTTCTAATCGTCGCCGCGCGCTCGGCCATCACCTCGATGGATCCGGTCCTGGAAGACGTTGCCGCCACGCTCGGCCGCGGTCCGCTCTACGTGTTCTTCCGCGTCACGCTCCCGATCGCCTGGCCCGCGATCCTGTCCGGACTGCTGCTCGCATGGCTGCGCGCCTTCGGCGAATTCGGCGCCACGGTAATGGTCGCTTATCACCCCTATTCACTGCCGGTATACACTTATGTCGCCTTTGGCTCGCAGGGACTTCCGGCAATGCTGCCGGTCCTGCTTCCGGCCATCGTGGTTGCGCTGGCGATCCTGCTGTTCAGCGGGTACGCCGGCGCGCGCGGCGACGGTCGCCAGCAACCGGCTTCGGCTCTGGAAGAGCTTCCGACCGGTCCCTTGCAGATTCCGGTGCGCACGGCAGCCCAAGCCGGCGCGACCCGCTTGGCGCTCGCCCTTGAGCGGGAGCTTGGCGGCAACTTCCGCCTTAACGTGACGTGGTCGCCGCAGCGGCGGCGTCTCGCCATTCTCGGTCCTTCCGGATCGGGAAAATCGTTGACGCTGAAGATCATCGCCGGGATCGAACGCCGCGATCGTGGCAGCATTCTGCTCGACGGCAGGGACATTGCGTCACTGCCACCGGCCGCCCGCGGCATCGCCTATGTGCCGCAGAATTACGGGCTGTTTCCGCACCTCACGGTTCTCGATCATCTACGCTTTCCGCTTGGCGCCGATCAGCGCTTGGCGAAGATTTGGCTCGATCGCCTCGGGCTTGCAGGCCTGGAAAGGCGCCTGCCGCAGGCACTCTCGCTCGGCCAGCAGCAACGCGTGGCGCTCGCGCGCGCACTGGTTCGGCCGGCCCGCTTGTTGTTGCTCGACGAACCGTTTTCGGCGCTCGATGCATCGTTGCGATCGAGCCTGCGCCAGGAGATGCTGGCGCTGCAAAGCGAATTTGACGCGACGTCCATTCTGGTCACGCACGATCCGGCGGAGGCCGCCCTCCTCGCCGACGAATTGCTCGTTCTGGAAGGCGGCTGCGTTCTGCAGGCCGGTCCGACAGATGCGGTCTTTGCGCGGCCGGCCAATGAAATAGCAGCGCGCCTGCTCGGCGCTGAGTTCGTCGCAGAAGGTATCGCGGCCAATGGCACACTCGTCGCGATCGGCGCCGACGTCCCGCTCGAGATCGCCGGGCCGCCGCTACAGCCCGGCGCGCGGGTCGGCTGGACAGTGTCGTCAGCGCGCGTCCGGCTGAGCGAGCATGGACGTTACTGGGGTCGCCTGGAGCGGGTCGTTCCGGTCGGGACAGGCCGGCAGCTCGCGATTCGGTTCGGCAAGTCGCTCATCCTCGCTCTGACTGGATATGCTGAGCTTCCATGCGGGAGCACGTGCCGTTTCGATATCGATCCGGATGCCGTGCGGATCTGGCCGTTACAATAGGCGCTCATTTTGGCGGGGCATTCACCTGATGTATCGTCGCGGCGCAGAATGGATTCCGCCGCATGAACAGCACCAGATTGACATTGCGCTTGGATTTTGGCTCTCGCCGATCGATTGGGCCGGGCAAAATCCGGCTGCTCGAAGAAATCGGCCGCGGTGGATCGATTTCGCAAGCCGGGCGGGCGTTGGGAATGTCGTATCGGCGCGCGTGGCTGCTGATCGATGATCTGAATCGCTCATTCCGCCATGTGGCGGTGCGGGCAAAATCAGGCGGCCTGCAAGGCGGCGGCGCCGAACTGACGGAATTCGGCACTGCCCTGGTGCGCGATTACCGCGCGATTGAGAGCGCGGCATCGAGCGCTGCCAGATCGCGCCTACGCCGCCTCGAAGCGGCACTCAAAAGCGCGCGGATTTCTACACCGCCAGTGAAAAGAACGTCGATCCGCGGCGGCAAGCATTAGCGTGCCGCCGGCCGCACAGCATTCGTATCGGGCTTGAGATCACGCCGCATCGGCAAAATGCCCAGTGGCGACGGCCGCCACCTCGGCGGCATCGTCGGCCGGCGCATTGCCACGCCAGACCACGTGCATGTCGGGACGCAAAAGGATCAGATCGTAGCCATAGACCTCGCGCGCGACGCGGTCCGGCACGTCAAGCGCCGTCACGGGCGCGCCGCGGGCGCGCAATGCGCGTTCAAGCCCGTTCGCGTCGGCCTTGCCGCGGCCGAGCTTGAGGATCGTGTAGCCGTCGCGGATGTGATCCTGCATCGGCGTGCCGTCATCGCGCCAGACGTGCGGCAGGCGCGCGCCCGGCCATGTGGTCGGATGGTATTCGCGGAATAGATGTTCGGGACCGCCGGGCACGCTGCAGATGATCGGCGAATCGACATACCGATAGCCGAGTTCGGCGCCGATCATCTCGTTGCTCTTGCGCTGTTCGACGTCGGCAATCGCCGTGAGCTTGGCGCGCGTGGCGGCGCCCTCCGGCGTGGCATCGCGGATATTCGGCCGATAGGCCGCGCGCCAGGCCCGCCGGCCGCGCGAGGCAAATCGCGAGGCATCGACATTGCGCGCGCCGACCTGCCGCCGCTCGCCTTCATAAGATGCCAGCAAGCCCGGCCCGCCCAAGCCTTGCAGCGTGGCGGCAAGCTTCAAGGCCAGATCGGTGGCATCGCC
>JBOHIU010000015.1:0-12745 GCA_050725855.1 Xanthobacteraceae bacterium
TTACCGCGTCATCGACAATCACGTCTTGAACACGTGCGGCACTTCCTCGTCCGTCGGCACCGGTGTAAGGACGCGGCACGCGACGTTTCTCCCGAGAGATCGTCTTCGGAGACCTGGGCGTGCTGCGACTTGGACGCGTGCACCTTGGGTCGCCGCCGTGAGCCTTACGACGAAACCAGTCGCAAAGCCGGATGCCGGAAATCGGCACGTCCGGCTTGATGAGCGGGGAGAGGAAACGGAGGGTTGCCGCAAGGCCCAAGCAACCGCGCCTCTCCTCAACTTACCAGTCGTGAAAGATGCTTGGTCTCGCCCTGGCCCGTGATATCTGTTAGAGACACCATCGGCGGATGCGATGGCGTGATCAGCGAGAACTAAAGGGCGCGGCATGAATGTAGCCGAAGGGACGCAGATTGAGGTACGCGAGCCTTCGCCGACCTTCAAAATGTCGGCCAATGGCACTCGACGGTGTATCGCCTCCTCAGCTGCAGCCGCAGACGTTCGAGCCTGTGGCACGCGTCCCTCCTCTCCTCCATCCACAGCGAAAGCACTGTCATGAGATACGACTTCGTCCCGATTTCCCAACGCAAGCCGTTGCGCTGGCCGAACGGCAAGCGGCTCGCCGTCATGATAACGACCAACCTCGAATATTGGGATGCAGTGAAAGATACGTCGAAGCCGTTCTATCCCGGAGGCCCTGGCATCGTCGGCGGCGATCTGCCCGGTAACGTCTACGATAATCCCAACTGGACCTGGCGCGAATACGGTCAACGCGTCGGTGTCTGGCGCATGTTTGACGTCTTTGACGCATTCGAAATCCCCTCGACGTGCACCATGAACGCCAAGATGGGACTGGAGCGACGCGCAGTAATCGAAGCGGCGCTCAAGCGCGGTTGGGAAATCGTTGCGCATAACTTCGTGCAGACGGAACTGCTTGCTGATTATTCTTTCGATGATAACAAGGAGCGCGAGGTAATCCGCGAAACCTTGCGGATTTATAAAGAAGTTTGCGGCAAGCCGGCCAAAGGGTGGCTGTCAAGTTCGCTGCGCTGTACGCTCAACACCGTCGACATAATCGCCGAGGAAGGGCTGATCTTCACAACCGATCTGCTTAACGACGATCAGCCCTATCTGGTCGAAACCCGATCGGGAAAGAAGATCGTATCGATTCCCTACACTTCGGAGGTCAATGACTTCACAGTGTTCATGCGGCAAGGCCAGGACGTCAACGGCGCCTTCAACGTGTTCAAGGAGCAGTTTGACTGGCTCTACCGCGAGAGTGCGACGAGCGGCCGCATGATGAACATCGGTGTGCATCCGCACGTGATAGGTCAGCCATTCCGGATCCGCGCGTTGCACGACTTCCTCGCCTACGCCAAGGGCTTCGACGACGTCTGGTTTGCCACGCGCGAAGAGATCGCCGAGTGGTATCTGAAGAACCACCGCACTCATATCGCCTAACCAAGTGTCGGGGCCGGTGCGATGCCAGAGAGTGTCAACAAGCAATCGCCGGCCGGCCCCTACGATCCCTCGACACACCGGATGCTGAGTTTCCACGATGCCGTGGCGCGCTTCGCTGACGGCACCGACACGCCACGCGCCTACCTTGAACGTTGTATTGAGCGCATCGAGGCGCTCGAGCCGGCGGTCATGGCGTTCGCGTTCCTCAATCTGAAGCGAGCGCGTGCGGCCGCTGATGAGTCCGGCGCCCGTTACAACACAGGGCGGCCGCTTGGTCCGGTCGACGGCATGCCCGTCGGCATCAAGGATCTGATCGAGACCTACGACATGCCGACTGAATTCGGCAGCGACCTGTTTCGCGGCCACCAGCCGATGACCGATGCGGCGTGCGTGCGGGCGCTACGCGTCGGCGGCGCGGTTCTGGTTGGCAAAACAGCGACGGTCTGTCTCGGTGGCGGCGATCCCGCGAGCACGCGCAATCCGTTCGACACCCGCCGCACTCCGGGCGGATCATCGAGCGGCACAGCCGCCGCCATTGCGGCCGGCATGCTGCCGGCCGCGCTTGGCACGCATGCGCGCGGCTCCACCATCCGGCCGGCGAGCTTCTGCGGCGTCTATGCCATCAAGCCGACCTTCGGCGCCATCAACCGGCAGGGTGCGTTCTCGATGGCTTACAGCATGGACCATCTCGGCGTGTTCGGCGGCACGCTGTGCGACATGTGGATCACGGCGCGGTTCATCGCCGGCGAGGCCGGCGGCGATCCTTCGCACCCCGGTCTCTACGGAGCGCCTATTCCGCCGGCGCCGCGCCGGCCCGCACGCCTCATCCGTCTCGATACCGCCGGCTGGGCCGTCGCCGAACCGGCAGCAAAGGAATCATTTGAAAGTTTACTGGCGCGGCTCGCCGCGGCCGGCGTCGAAATCGCGACGCGCCGCGACGACCCGGCAATCGAAGCCTATGAGATCGCGCATACGCGCTCGCCCCAACTCTGGGCCAACCTCTACCGCTACGAGATGCGCTGGCCGATGCTACAGTACCGCGAACGCCACCGCGACAAACTGCCGCCACGCTTGCTCAAGGGTATCGAGGACGGCATGCATATCGGGCAGGAGACCTATCGCGCGGCGCTCATCGAGCGCGAGAATTTCCGCGTTATGCACGATGCGCTGGCGCAACGCGCGGACGGGTTCATCACGCTGTCATCTCCCGGCCCAGGACCGATCGGCATGGATCAAGGCAGCGCCGTTTTCAATGAAGCCTCCTCCATTCTCGGCGCGCCGGCGCTGAATCTGCCGCTGCTTGCGGTCGATCAGGCGCCCGTTGGGGTTCAGTTGCTCGGGCGGTGGCAGGGCGACGAAAGCCTAACCGCACTCGGACGATGGCTCACCAAGGCCCATTTCGGCAAGGCGGCATAGGCAATTCGCCGCTGGCGCCGCTGACCGATTGCCGCTACCATTTTTGATGTTGCAAGCTGCGACGGGAGAAGGCCATGCGCTGGGTGATCAGTCTGTTGGCGTTGTTGACTCTGGCGCTCCCACTCGGTGGGCAGGCAGAAGCATCGCCGCAGGGCAAGCGCATCCTCGTGCTCGCGACCTCCAACACCAATCCGTACATCGGCGCCTGGACATCGACGTTCACCAAACTGGCTACGGCGGCTGGAATGCGGGTGACAAACCTCAGCGCCAATTACGACGCTGCCGTGCAGGCTCAGCAACTCGACGATGGCCTTGCGCAAAAGTACGACATGATCGTCCTCTGCTACGTGAACGATCAGGCTGTCGTGCCGGCGCTCACGCGCGCCAAGGCCGCGGGCATTCCGATCATCCTCTTTGCAACGCCGATGAAGAAAGAGCAGGAGGATCTTTGGACCTCCTATATCGGCACCGAGAACGCGGATCTCGGTCGGCTAGCCGGCGAGGAGTTGGTCAAAGGTCTGGCCGCGGAAGGCAAGACAACCGCCAAAGTAGTCGCCGTCACGGGCTCGGCCGAGCAAATCAACGTCCAGTCACGCATGCAAGCGTTCAAGACAGTGCTTGCGCAGCACCCCGGCATCAAGTTGGTGGATACCGAGGACGGCAAATGGAACACCGCGATTTCAGAGAAGATCACGGGCCAGCTACTGGTCCGCTTCAGCGGCCATGGCGGTATCGACGGCATTTTCGACATGGCCGACAATCAGGCCACCGGCTCTATCAACGCCATTGAATCCGCAGGCGTCCCGCTCGGCGTCGCCAACAAGGGCATCGTCGTGGTCGGCAGCAACTGCATGAAGGATGGCATTATTCACATCCGCTCGGGCGAGCAATACGGCACCGCGACGCAAATTCCCACCGAGGAAGCGACGTTCGCCGCCAAGCGAGTCACCGCGTACTTCGATGGCGGCAAGCTGAAGAAATACGAGATCATCCCGGTCTACGGCGTCACTAAGGCCAACGTCGATCAGTTTGCCGCGGGTTGCTCGTATTAGGCCGATGCCTGTCCTCGCCGTTGACGGCGTCACCAAGCGGTTCGGCCCCAATACGGTTCTCAAGGACGTTAGCCTCGCCCTCGAGGCCCACGAGATCCGGGCCGTTTGCGGTGAGAACGGTGCCGGCAAGAGCACGCTAGTCAAGATCATGACCGGACTCTTTCCGCCCGATGAGGGCGCCATCTGCGTCGATGGCAGGCCGGTAGTCATTGCCAGCCCGCAGGACGCCCAGGAGCTTGGCATCGCCCTCGTGGCTCAGGAGCTGAGTCTCGCCCCCGCACTTTCGGTGCTTGATAATATCTGGCTCGGCAACCGCAAGGTGCCGCTGTTTCATCGCCGCGAGGAACTGCGCACGCGCGCACGGGCCGCGTTGAACAAGCTCGGCCTAAATGACGTCGCGCTCGACACCCCGACTTCGGCGCTGAGCATTGGACGGCGCCAACTCGTCGAGATAGCCCGCATGCTGACCCGCGACGCTCGCGTGTTCATTCTCGACGAACCGACAGCCACGCTATCGGACGTTGAGATTGAGCGTATCTTCGCGGCCCTGCGCACCCTCAAGGTCGAAGGTAAAGCGATCGTCTACATTACCCACCGGCTCGCGGAAGTGTTTGAGATTTGCGACGGCGTCTCGGTCTTGCGCAATGGCCAACTGGTCGGCACCCGCCGCACGAGCGAAATCAATCGGAGCGCGCTGATGCAGATGATGCTCGGCCGTACCCTCGGCAAAATGTACCCGTCATGGGAGAGCAGACCGGGCGCCCCGATGCTGACGGTCAAAAACCTCCAGGTGCCACCGCTGCTCCGTAGTTTCGATCTGACAGCCGAATGCGGCACGGTAACCTGTCTGGCCGGGCAGGTCGGCTCCGGCCCCATAACTGTGCTGCGGGCGCTCGCCGGCCTCACTCCTGGCGCTAGCGGTGACGTCAGCGTCCGCGGCAACAAAATGCGGCTTCGCGGCGTAGCGCGGGCCCAAGCCGCCAACGTCAAGTTCATTTCCGAAGACCGCGCCGGTGAGGGCATTTTTCTGCGGCTCACCGTTGCGCAGAACCTGATCGCTACCAAGCTGAAGGAGCACTCCGCGCTGGGTTTGCTGGTGCGGCGCGGCTTACACGCTACGGCGTTGAAACTCGCTGCCGCGGTCGGTGTCGACCGCAAGCGGCTGCGCTCGCCCGCCGAAGAGTTGAGCGGCGGGAACCAGCAAAAGGTCGCATTCGGCCGCTGGATTGGTGGCGACGAACCGGGCGTGTTGTTGATGAACGAACCCACCCGCGGCGTTGACGTCGGCGCTCGGGCCGAGATCTACCGCCTGGTTCGGCAATTTTGCGACCGCGGCTATTGCGTGGTGATGGCCTCCTCCGACATCGAGGAAGTGCTCGGCATGGCCGACGTCGTGGTCAGCATGTATCGTGGCCATCGGGTGGCGAGATACCAGCGTGGCGAAGCTGACATGCAGCGTGTGCTCGCCGACATTACGCAACCGGCCGCGGCATGACCGAGTTCTCCCTGCCGGCTGCGATACGCCACAGAGTGTCTCGCGGACATTATATCCCGCTCGCCATTCGCCTCGCCGCGGCAGCTGCGATCGCGATCTATGCGTTGAGCACGCCAGGTTTTCTCACCCCGCTGTGCGTCAATGCACTGCTTACGGCGATCTCGTTCGTCGGCTGCGTCGCCGTCGGCATGACATTCATTACGCTCACGGGCAACATCATGTCCTTAGCCCTTGGCGCCACCGTTTCAGCCTCGGCGCTGATCTTTCTTGCCTGCTCGTCATTCGGCATCCCGCTCGCGTTCCTGGCGGCGCTACTGTTTGGGGTGATTGTCACAGGAGCACAGGGCTTTCTCGTCGGCCATTTCAGGGCTAACCCGATCCTGGTTAGCGTGGCCGCGCTATCGCTTCTCCTCGGGGCCGCTGCATTCGCCACCGGGGGGCACCGCATCTATCCAAACGGCGCCGGTCTGGAAATCTTCAAGGGCCGATTCGCCGGAATTCCGATCGATGCCTGGTGCTTCTTTCTTACTGTCGCGGCCGGTCAATTCGTCCTGTCATGGACGCGGATCGGCCGGCTCATGACGATGGTCGGCAGCAACATCCGGGCCGCGACGGCGGCCGGTGTGCCGACGACGGCGACTGTCACGGCCGCGTATGTAATCGCCGGTGCCTGCGCCGCGATTTCTGGCGTGTTGCTCGCGGCACGCTATGGCTCGGGAGACATGGAAGTTGGCGCCGGGTACGATTATACCGCCATCGCCGCGGTGCTGGTCGGCGGCACCGGAATTGCGGGCGGCTCTGGCTCGACCGTGCGCACGCTCGTCGGTATCGTTGTGATCGCGGTCATCGAAGTGGTGCTGTTGCTGCGGGGATATAGCGAGCAACTGCAGTACCTGATAACCGGCTTGCTCGTTCTCTGCGTCATCATGCTGCACTCGCTGGGAGAGCGGCGATGACCGTCGCAAATGCGTTGCAGCGCCTCATTGCTCCGACGGCGCGGCCGTTCACTATCGTGGTCGCCACGATCTTCGTACTGGGGCTGCTCGACCGGGGCACCGGCTATTTCTTCAGCGTCGGCACGGCATTCAGCGTCACGCAATTGTTTGCCACGCTTGGATTGGTAGCGCTTGGTCTCGGACTCTCGATGCTGATCCGCGAGTTCGATCTGTCGGTGTCCGGCATGGTCGGTTTCGCTGGATGCATCGCCGTGATGACCGGCGGCGGTAGTCCATGGCTTGGCGCCTGCCTCGGCGTCGGCGCCGGCGTTTTGGGCGGCCTCCTCCAGGGACTCATCATGACCCGGCTCAATCTTAGCTCGGTCGGCGTCACGCTGGGCGGCCTGCTTACCCTGCAAGGCCTCACCTATGTTCTGACCGGCAATCAGACTATCAGCTATGCGAACATGGCGGTGGCCCTCGGGCTCAATACACCACTGGCCGGGGTGTTCTCGCCACGCAGTGCGGTGGCATTGGCCGTGTTCGCCGCCGCCGCGCTGGCGATGCGCTACACCCGTCTCGGTCGCGACGTTATCGCGACTGGCAGCGACCGGCGTGCGAGCCGCATTGCGGGCCTTAACACCGACCGGGTCATCATCGGAGTGTTCGCCGCGTCAGGCGGGTCGTCAGCACTGGCCGGCGTGCTGCTCAGCTACAGCCTCGGCGCCGCGTCGCCAGTGGCACTGTCCGACGTGCTTGGCCCGGCAGCGGCCGCTGCCATCGTCGGCGGGGTGTCCCTCGTCGGCGGCCGCGGCAGCCCAACGGGCATTGCCGCCGGCGTGCTGACGCTGTGCATATTGAGTTCAGGCCTGAGCGCTATTGGTGTGGCGCCCTATGTCCATGATCTCGTTACCGGCGCGATCCTCCTTGTCATCGCCATTCTCGATGGCCCCGATCTGGTGCAGCGCATCACCACGTGGCGGCTCGATCGGGCAGAGCGCCGGCAACGCAGCGCACTTGCGGAGTCTTCATCATGAACACGCAGTCACCGTCCTCGTATAGGTTTGTACCTCTGCCGGACCGCGCCCCCCTGAAATTTCCCGGCGGCGCCCGCGTCGCGTTGATCTTCACCATCAACATCGAATACTGGGAACCGTCGCGACCGGGCCAGAAGGAGCCGCTGTTTGCCGGAGGACCGGCGACCATTCCGCACGCGCTTCCGGGCGATGTGCTCGACACCGCCAACTGGACTTGGCGCGAGTACGGCCAACGCGTCGGCATCTGGCGGCTCATGGACGAGTTCGACGCCGCCGGCATTGCGGCGTCCTGCACCTGCAATGGCATGATCTTGGTGGAGCGCCGGCGCATCATCGACGCGGTCAAGGAGCGCGGCTGGGAGCTTGTGCCGCACAACTGGGCGCAGAACGATATTCTCACCTATTATGCCTACGAGCCCGCCAAGGAGCGCGGGGTCATCCGCCGCACGCTCGATCAGTATGAAAAAGTCGTGGGCAAGCCGGCTAAGGCATGGCTGTCGTCCGCGATCCGCGGCACCCTGCACACGCCAGCTTTCCTGAAGGAATTCGGCTTGGTCGCCTATTGCGACTATCTCAACGACGATCAGCCATATCTCATCGACACTATCCACGGGCCGATCGTCTGCGTGCCCTACTCAAACGATATCAACGACTTCAACATGTTCGCCCGTGGCGGCCTCTCTACCCGGGACGGCATCGACATGCTGACGCTCTGCTTCAACCAGCTTCATGCCGAAGGCGCAAACAGCGGCCGGATTATGAATGTCGGCCTGCATCCGCACGTCATCGGACAGCCCCACCGCATCGCGGCGCTGCGCGAGTTCTTCGAATACGTCAAGACAAAGCCGGGCGTGTGGATGCCGACCCGCGAACAGGTCGCGACGTGGTATCTCGGTGAAGCCGCGCGCCATATTCCCGTGCCCTGACATGGCTCTGTCTTTGCGAGCGAAGAGAAAGCAATTTTGATGGGCTGCGGGGCGGTGACGCTGACCAAATCGCCTGCGCGACTCTTCTCCCCTCAGTGGCGGCTGTCAGAACTGTTCCAACAGCCGTCCCAAACCTGGAATTTTGTCCATAATCTTGTTCTGCCGCAGCGCGTGCCAGTATGTTGCGGTATTGATGGCGATCACGGGCTTGCGGAGCCACAGCTCGGCCGCGGCGGCCAAGCGCACCATGCTGAGATTGGTGCCGACCTGCAGGATGGCATCGACATCATGGCCGGTCCCATTGAGCTCGATCAAGCGGCCGCGCAGTTCGTCTGGCGTAACTTCGGCGATCCCCGTCCAGCTCTTGCATTCCAGATAGATGTCGCGGACCACCTCGAAGCCGGAATCGGTGAAGTAGCGCCGGACCTGCTCGTTGGCCACGGGGTAGTATGGCGACAAAAACGCGATCCGCCTAACGTTGCCATAGGCTTTTAGCGCAGCGGTACAGGAGTGCGAGCCAATGGAAATGCCGACACCAGCCTCTGTCTCGATCTTTCGCTGGAATGCATCGGCACCCGCTGCGCCGCCGTAGAATGTCACCGCTGACATTCCCATCACCAGATAGTCTGGCTCGCACGTCATCACATTACGGACCGCGTCGAGCACATTGTCGCCGATCAATTGCGTGCCGGCCATGAAGGTCTCGTTGCTGACTGCCTTCGCGTTCGGCGTGAAAATGCCGCGATAATGATTAGTGACGCCGGCCGGCCGCATCACCTCGAAATCCGGCTGCACAATCGTGTTGGTGGAGGGGCCGATCACGCCGAACTTGAAACGCCAACCAAGAACATCCCGCCGCATCGTCTCATCGCCCTTGTGCATCGCTTGAGATTACGCAATGTGCGAGGCCCCAACCGACACGTCAAGTTCGGGCCGCGCAGCCATGCATCGAAACGCTGTAAAGACCGGATGAATATGTTATTGACGGGACACCGTCGTTTCTGAATGTGACAAAGCTCCCCTGATGGCACATGAAAATGACCGCGTCATAGTTGTCGGTGCGGGTCCCGTCGGTCTCACCGCGGCGCTGGGACTTGCGCGGCGCAATATCCCTGCAACGCTTCTCACCGCGGAAGTTGCGCCGGTTAAGGAACTGCGCGGCTCCACTTTCCATCCGCCCACCCTCGACCTGCTCGACGAATTCGGCATCGTGCCGCGGATGATCGCGCAGGGTCTCAAAGCGCCGACGTGGCAGTTCCGCGACCGGGAAACCGGGCCGATCGCCACTTTCGACCTGTCGCTGCTCGCCGGCGACACCAACCATCCGTACCGCGTACAATGCGAGCAATGGAAGCTGGCGCGGCTTCTTGAAGAGGAGCTGCGTAAGATCGCGGGATGTGACACCCGCTACGGCCACCACGTGGTGTCGGTGCGGCAAGACGCTGATTCGACCACCATTATCGCCACTAACAACGGGCACGAAGTGTCCGTCACAGGGCGCTATGTGATCGCCGCCGACGGCGCCCATAGCGCTGTGCGCCATTCTCTGGACGTCGAATTCGAAGGCTTCACCTATCCGGAGCTGTTCCTGATCGCGTCGACCGACTTCCCCTTCGAGAACACGCTTACAGACATCGCGTACGTCAATTACATCGCCGACCCTAACGAGTGGCTGGTCCTGCTGCGGGTGCCGGAGCTGTGGCGAGTGCTGGTGCCGGCACCCGAGAGCTCCGATCGTGCAGCCCTCCTATCGGACGGGTCGCTGCAAGGCTTGCTGCAGCGGGTGGTGCCGCGTGATGAACCCTATAACATTGCTCATCGGTCGCTTTATCATGTGCACCAGAAAGTAGCGAAGACGTTCCGCCACGGACGCGTACTGCTCGCCGGCGATGCCGCGCACATCAACAATCCGCTTGGCGGCATGGGCATGAACGGCGGCATGCAAGATGCCTTCAACCTCGTCGAGAAACTGGCCGACGTCTGGGCCGGCGGGGACGACCGCCAACTCGACCGCTATGATCGGCAGCGCCGCACCGTAGCGGTCGAGGCCGTGCAACAGCAGACCCATCGCAACCAGCAGGTTATCCGCGAACGCGATCCAGCAACTCGGCAACAAGCGCTCGACGAATTGCGCCGAACCGCAGCCGACAAGAACGCGGCGCGTGCGTACATGCTCAAATCATCGATGATTTCCAGCCTGCGGCACGCCGCGGAAATACAGTGACGCAGATCAGCGAGGGATACGGATGAAAGCCGACGATATCGCTCTTTATAGCGCGCAAACCTTCGGCGGCACCGTTGGCATTGGTCCACGGCCGGCGCTCTGCATAGTCGATTTCGTGAATGGCTTCATCGATCCAAAAGTGTTCGGCGGCGGCAACACCGCCGAAGCGGTTGCCAACACCGTCGGCCTCCTCGACACGGCTCGCCGCTGCGGGCTCCCGGTCGCGTTCACGCGCGTTGTTTATGCAGACGACGGCAGCGACCATGGTGCCTTCGTGCGCAAGGTCCCGGCACTGGCAAAGCTAACCGAAACTGCGCTGGATGGCCAAATCGTAGCGGAGCTCGCGCCACGACCACATGAGCTGGTCATCCGGAAAACTCAGCCGTCCGCCTTCTTCGCCACCGGCTATGCCGAGCGGCTGCGGCAGGACGGCATCGACACGGTCATCGTGGCCGGCTGCACAACATCGGGGTGCGTTCGCGCTACGGTGGTCGATGCTATGAGCTTCAATTTCCGCACCATTGTGGCGCGCGACTGCGTTGGCGACCGCTCGTTCGCCGCCCACGATGCCAACCTGTTCGATATGGAACAGAAGTATGCCGATGTGATGAAGACGCAAGACATCATTGCCACGCTACCGGACAAAATCAATACGATCTGAGGCAGCTTCAGTCGTTTGCTTTGTAGCGCGTCTCGCGCTCCCAATAGTCCGGGAAGCCAATAACCTTCTGCAATTCGAGAAAAGATATGCTGGGTGGCAGATTCATTCCAGCGTCCGGCTGCCACAGGGCGGCCAAAGTCCCCTGCATCGCCGCAATGGCCGACGTCATCAGCGCCACAGGATAAAGTGCAAGTTTATAGCCGACTTCCTGCAATCCTTTCGGCGGCAGGATCGGCGTCTTGCCTCCGGGAACCATATTGGCCATGCACGGCTTGTTCATTGCTTCGCAGAATCGCCGCATCTCATCTTCGGCCTCCGGTGCTTCGAGGAAGATGATGTCCGCACCTTCGGCCTCGAAGTCGTGGCAGCGGCTGAGCGCCTCGTCAAAACCGTGCATGGCACGGGCATCGGTGCGAGCTAGTATCAGAATGTCGGCAGAGGCTGCCGCATCGACCGCAGCGCGGATTTTCATGCGCGCCTCGTCGCGCGAAATGACCTGCTTACCGCGGGTATGTCCACATTTCTTCGGACTAACCTGATCCTCGATCATCACCGCAGCGGCGCCGGCGCGGGCGTATTCGACGACGGTCCGCTGCACGTTTAGTGCGTTTCCGTAGCCGGTATCTCCATCGGCGATCAGAGGCACAGTGCCGGCCCCGAAGGCGCAATTGCGCACGCTGTCGAGCATTTCGGCAAACGAGATCAGTCCGGTATCGGGCAAGCCTAGCCGCGCCGCAGACACCGCAAAACCGCTCATGAACGCAACTTTAAAGCCGCTATCGGCAACGAGCTTTGATGATAGGGCGTCGAAGCAGCCCGGCATTAGGGCGAGGTCCGGGCCAGCAAGAATATCCCGTAAACGTTGAGCAGGCGTCATCGCTTTACCCCTTCGAACTTTCGGCACTTTCTCGGCAGTTACCCAGATGCGGGGAGAGTTTGAGCCGATGCGAGAGAGATTCGCGGCGCGTTCCCCAGATTACGCTTTCGCAAAGCAGTGCGCATACGCCCGCATTGCCAAACCTTCAGAAGGCTAGCTTTTGCGCCCGGAGCGGAGCTAAGGCAAGCGCTGGTCCAACGTTTGTTCGCTTGCGCTGTTGTAACAATCTGCCGAAGGTATCATTTAGCGCCCGCACCAGCCGCCAATTTCGCTGCTGCTTATAACGACCTCGGTTCAGGGGACGCGGATTTCCGATCCGCGATCAGTGCGTGTCGAACACAGTCTGATAAGCCGCGACCGCCTTGCGGATGGCATCCAACTCCGCGCTTGTCGGCTTGTCGGGGTTCTTCGCCGGCGGAAGGCTTCCAAGCTTCAGCAGGCATGCCATCAACAGAAACCGGGCTTTGTTGGCGGTGAGGTTGCTGGCGGCGATCTGGAAGTCCGTCGGATCGGCAAACCCCATGGGCGCGCCGCGGCCCGCGATCGCAATCGGGATGCCGCTGAATGCGGCTTTAAGCATCAGCTTGTTGCGCGTGTGCGACGGCGTCCGGCCATAAGGCACGAGACCTTGGATGACGAACCCAGTCAGCAGGCCGAGACTGAG
>JBOHIU010000016.1:0-20590 GCA_050725855.1 Xanthobacteraceae bacterium
GTGCGAACATCGGCGTCCGCCATGTCGTGTGTTTCCGTCTAGGGGGCAACTGCCGTATGGAACCCGCGGTAAATCAATGCGCGTCTCGGCGGGCCGTTCCGAAGCCCGGTTCCAGCTTGCGGCGTGCGGGCCCGCCGCCGCTGTTGTAAGCTTAAGTTGGGGAGAACGGCGGTGCCGCGGCGCGAACATGTCTATCCGTAAAAGGCGTGTTGATCCGTAAGAGGAACGTCCCATTGATTGCTTCGGCGGAGACAGGCCTGATCGGCGACATCGGCGCGACCAACGCCCGCTTTGCAGTGGTGGATGCGGACGGCGGTATGACGAACGCGCGGCTATACGCGCTCAACGACTATTCCTCGCTCGCCGATGCGATCGACGCGTACCTAAAGGACCAGGCGCCGCCAACGCCGCCGATTGAAGCTGTTTTGGCCATTGCTTCTCCGATCATGGGCGATCAGGTGACGCTGACCAATCACGCCTGGTCATTTTCCATCGAGAATTTGCGCCGGCATTTGGGCCTGCGACGGCTTCGCGTCATCAATGACTTTGCCGCCACTGCGCTCGCCATTCCGCATCTCACGGCGGCCGACCGGATGCAGGTCGGGCCCGGCTCGCCGGTCGCCGACGCGCCCATCGGCCTGATCGGTCCCGGCACCGGGCTTGGCGTGAGCGCGCTCGTCCCGGCGCCCGGCGGCGACCTCACCATCTCCGGCGAAGGTGGACATGTGACGATGGCGCCGGCCAGTTCCCGCGAGAGCGCCGTTCTGGAACTGATGCGCAAACGCTACGATCACGTTTCCGCCGAGCGGCTGCTATCGGGCCCGGGGCTGGTCAACCTGTATGATGCGCTCTGCGAAATGGCTGAGGCCCCGGCAGCGCCGTTCCGCCCCGCTCAGATTACCAGCCCGCGCATCTGGGACGAGGATCCGCGAACGCGCGAAGCCACCGAGATGTTCTGCGCCATGCTCGGCACCGTCGCCGGCAATCTCGCGCTGACGCTCGGTGCGCGCGGCGGCATTTACGTGGCGGGGGGCATTGTGCCGCGGCTCGGCGCGTTCTTCGTTCAATCCGGATTCCGCGAACGATTTGAGACGATGGGGCGCTTTCGAAGCTACCTTGCGGCTATTCCGACCTATGTCATTACCTATCCGCTGCCGGCACTGATCGGCGCCGCGACATTGCTCAGGCGACCGTAGCCCGCCGCCGTCTCGCGGAGACGCGAGCCAGCGTCTCAGATCGTCTGATTGTACGCGCCGACATCCTTGTGCGTGCGCAGCACGGCGTCCAGCGCCTTGAACATCTCGCGCATGCGCGCTTCCGATACCGGGCTTTCGACGACGACGACAAGCTCCGGTTTGTTGGACGAAGCGCGCACCAAGCCCCAGGTGCCGTCCTCGACGGTGACGCGCACGCCGTTGACGGTCACGAGGTTTTGGATCGTCTGGCCGGCAACCTTGCCGCCCGCCTTTTTCTCCGTCTCGAAGTGCTTCACCACCTCATCGACCACCGCATATTTGGTCTCGTCCGGACAATGCGGCGACATGGTCGGCGACGACCAGGTTTTCGGCAGTGCGTTTTTCAGATCGGCCATGCTTTTTCCGGGGTTGCGGTCGAGCATGTCGCAAACCGCGAAGGCGAAAATCAAACCATCGTCATAGCCGCGGCCAAACGGCGTGTTGAAGAAAAAGTGGCCCGATTTCTCGAAGCCGGCAATGGCGCCGATCTCGTTGACCCGGCGCTTCATATAGGAGTGGCCGGTCTTCCAATAATCCGTCCTGGCGCCATTCTTGATCAGCACCGGATCGGTGGCGAACAGCCCGGTCGATTTCACGTCGGCGACAAACAGCGCGTTCTTATGGTCCGCCGAAATATCGCGCGCCAGCATGACGCCGACCTTGTCGGCGAAAATCTCCTCGCCTTCGTTGTCGACCACGCCGCAGCGGTCGCCATCGCCGTCGAAGCCCAGGCCGACATCGGCCTTGCTGGCCAGCACCGCGTCGCGCATGGCGTGCAGCATCTTGAGATCTTCGGTGTTCGGATTGTAGTTCGGAAACGTGTGGTCGAGTTCGCAATCGAGCGGCACCACCTCGCAGCCGATTTTTTCCAAAACCGTCGGTGCGAAGGCGCCAGCGGTCCCGTTGCCGCACGCGCACACCACCTTGAGCCGGCGCTTGAGCTTGGGCCGGTCGGTGAGGTCGGCAATGTAGCGCGCCGGAAAGTTTTCGACGAATTCATAACCGCCGCCGTCCCTGGTCTCGAAACGGCCGCCGAGCACGATGTCCTTGAGCCGCGTCATCTCGTCGGGACCGAAGGTCAGCGGGCGGTTGGCGCCCATCTTCACGCCGGTCCAGCCGTTGTCGTTGTGCGAGGCGGTGACCATGGCGACGCACGGCACGTCGAGCGCGAATTGCGCGAAGTAAGCCATCGGCGTCAGCGCCAGGCCGATGTCGGACACCCGGCAGCCGGCGGCGATCAGGCCGTTGACCAGCGCCATCTTGATCGACGCCGAGTACGAGCGAAAATCGTGGCCGGTGACGACGTGCGGCTTGACGCCGAGTTCGTGGATGAGCGTGCCGAGCCCCAGGCCGAGCGCCTCGATGCCCATCAGGTTGATCTCGCTGCCAAACAGCCAACGCGCGTCGTACTCGCGAAAGCCCGTGGCTTTCACCATCGGCTCGGACTCGTAGGCGTAGGTATTCGGCTTCAGCGCGGGCTTCGGCTTGGGAAACATTTTGGGATTCATCTTAAAGGGCGGGCCAGCAATAGCCTAAACAAGGCAAAACTGAAATGGTTGCATCTCACCGTTATTGCTGCAGCACCATCTTGCCGTTGCTGTAATCGAAATGGTGCAGCCGCGACAGGAAAGACATGCCTAAGAGATTGTCGCTCAGCGCGCCCTGCGGCAGGACTACGGCGGCGACATCGTGCATCATGATGTCGCCGATTTCCACCATGCCAAGGGTCGCCGGTGCCGCACGGACGGTGCCGTTGGCGGTCCGTAACAGGACCGTATAATCGGCGGCGCCGGGATGAATGCCGACCTCCGCCGCGTCATCGGCGGTCAGCGCGATCACCGAAGCGCCGGTATCGACCACGAAATCCAGATCACGCCCGTCGATGCGGCCTGCCACGCGAAAATGCCCGTAAGCATCGCGGGGGACCTCGACCGAATCGTCCGTCTTGGCCGCCATGCGCGGCCGCGACGCGGTCAGCGCGTCTTGGGGCGCGAGCCGCGCCTGCAGACGCTCCGCATAGTGCGGAACGACGATGGTGGCGACAAGTGTGGCCGCTGCGAAGTTGATGACAAAGCGCATGCCCGCCAATTCCGGTCGGATCGATCCGGCCGCATGGCATCACGAAGCGGCGAAAAAGCCGCTAATACCAAGGGAGCGCCGAGCTGATTTACAGTTCGAGGGTGAGCAGAGCATCAAAAAATTTGCTCATATTTTATACGATGCGCGGCTTGTTTCATGGGATGCGCGGCTTGGCGCGCCGCGTCGCCGTCGCCGCGATCGGATCCTCGGGCCAGGGGTGCTTCGGATAGCGGCCGCGCATCTCCGAACGTACGGCCGCATAACTGCCGCGCCAGAAGCCGGGCAGGTCGCGCGTGGTCTGAACCGGCCGCTGCGCCGGCGACAGGAGTTCGATCACGAGCGGCACCTTGCCGCCGCCGATGGCAGGGTGGCGCGCGACCCCGAATAGCTCCTGCAAACGGATCGCGATCTTTGGTCCGCCCTCGGCCGCGTAATCGATCGGCACCTGTGAGCCGGTCGGTGCCACGAAATGCGTCGGGGCTTCGTTGTCGAGCCTCTGCCGCAGGCTCCACGGCAACGACTGGTGCAGGAGCGACGCTAATTCATCCGCTGCGAAGTCGTCGAGTCTGGTTTTTGTAACCAATCCGGGCGCGAGCCATTCGCCGGCGTTTTTAGCGAGCGCCGCATCGGACATGTCAGGCCATTCCTCGCCGTCGCGTGCGCGCAAAAACATGATGCGATCGCGCCATTGCCGCAGCGTCTTGCTCCACGGCAGCCGATCGATGCCGAGACCGGCAAGGCCTGCCGCAAGCCTTTGGGCGTTTTCCTCGCTCGGCTCGACCGGCATGGGCTGCTCCGCCAGGACAAGCGCGCCGAGCCGGCGGCTCCTCCGGCCGCGCAAACCGGCGCTCGCCGCGTCGAAGCTGATCTCGTCGCGTGTTTCAATACGGTCGGCGAAGGCGATCTCGATTTCGCCAAGCGTGATCGGCGCGGCGAGCAGAATGCGGCCGGATGTGGCGCTGCCGACAAGTTCGGCGACGGCAAGAAGAGGCTCGCGCGCCAGGGCCGAGGAGGGATCCATTCCGGCGCCGCGCCCGTTTGCCAGCACGAACGCTCCCGTTTCCCCGCCGCGATCGGCGCGATTTTTGGCGATCCGCTCGGGGTAGGCGAGGGCGAGAAGACAGCCTGCCGAAATTTCTCTCCCTGAAAGGGGGAGGTCGGCGAGCGAAGCTCGCCGGGTGGGGGTCGTGTCGGCATGCGACCCCTCCTCTCTGGACCGCCTTCGGCGGTCCAGCCCTCCCCTTTCAGGGGAGGGCTTTGCCAACTCTGCCCACCTTGCCGCCATGGCGCAGGCGTCACGCGCACGCGGCGTGCGATCCCGATCAAGCGCATGGAGGCGCTCGCGCAAGTCGACGTCGTCGCCGCCCAGACCGCGCTCGCCGACAAGCAGCGCGATCCTAGCGGCGGTTTGCGCTCGGCCGGTGCCGGCTGCGCCGACCACCATGCGCGCAAGCCGCGGCGGCAGCGGCAAGCTGCGCAGATGGCGGCCTTGGTCGGTGACGCGGCCGTCGGCATCGATCGCCCGAAGCTCGGTCAGCAGCGCCTTGGCTTCCGCCAGCGCCGCACGGGGCGGCGGATCGAGAAAGGCGAGTTGTTCCGGCGTGCTGCCCCAGGCGGCAAGATCGAGCGCGAAGGCGGAGAGATCGGCCGCGAGTATTTCCGGCTTGGCGTATGGTTCAAGGGCGGCAGTCTGGGGCTCGTCCCAGAGCCGGTAACAGATGCCGGGCTCGGTGCGGCCGGCACGGCCGCGCCGCTGATCGGCCGCCGCGCGCGAGGCGCGCACGGTGTCGAGCCGCGTGATGCCGACGGCCGGTTCGTAACGCGGCACCCGGGCGAGGCCGCTATCGACCACGATGCGCACGCCCTCGATGGTGATGGAGGTCTCGGCGATCGAGGTTGCCAGAACGATCTTGCGCCGTCCGGACAGGGCCGGCGCGATGGCGTGGACCTGCGCGTCGCCGGAGAGGGCGCCATAAAGCGCGACAATGTCGACTGACGAGTCGATCCGGCCCTCCAGAAGCGCCTGGCTGCGGCGGATTTCGGCGGCGCCGGGCAGAAAGGCGAGCAGCGATCCGCGCTCGGCGCGCATCGCCCGGGCGACGGTATCGGCGACCTGCGGCTCGATCGGCCGCATATTGCGGCCGACGTAGCGGGTCTCAACCGGAAAGCTGCGGCCGAGGCTTTCGATCACCGGAGCCTCGCCGAGGAGCGCCGCGATGCGCGCAGCGTCGATCGTCGCCGACATGACGAGGAGGCGCAAATCGGGGCGCAAGCCCTGCTGCACGTCGCGGGCCAGGGCGAGACCGAGATCGGCGTCGAGCGAACGCTCGTGGAATTCGTCAAACAGGACCGCGGCAACGCCGTCGAGCATGGGATCGTCGATCACGCGCCGGCTGAAAATCCCCTCGGTGACGATTTCGATGCGGCTTTGCTTCGAGACTTTCGAGCCGAACCGCACCCGCAAGCCTATAGTTTCGCCGAGGCGTTCGCCGCGCGTTTGCGCCATCCGCTCGGCGGCGGCGCGTGCCGCGAGCCGGCGTGGCTCCAGCACGAGGATGCGCTTGCCGCGGGCCCAATCCTGATCCGAGAGCACCAGCGGAACGCGCGTGGTCTTTCCCGCGCCCGGCGGGGCAACCAGCACGGCCGTATTGCCGGTGCGCAAAGCGGCGCATAGCTCCGGCAACACGGTGTCGATCGGAAGCGGCGAAGGAGTCGTCATTGCCGGGCACCCGGCAATCCATGGAGCCGGATCACCGCATCGACCCGCGGGTCAAGCCCGCGGGTGACGAAATCAAGATTGCGTGGCCAGAGATTATCCACTGTGCCGTGCCATTTGCGGAGAACCCCTATATTATCGGCGGCATGCCCACAGCACAAAAAGCCCCCGTGAAACCGCAACCGGCATTCGCCGCACCGTCAGTGAAGAAAGGCGATCACGTCTTTCTGGTCGATGGCTCCGGTTATATCTTCCGCGCCTATCACGCGCTGCCGCCGATCAATCGCAAATCGGACGGTCTGCAGCTCAATGCCGTGTTCGGCTTCTGCAACATGCTGTGGAAGCTGCTCCGCGACATGAAGCCGGAAGAAAAACCCACGCATCTTGCCGTGGTCTTCGATCTGTCGGAGCACACATTCCGCACCGACATGTATCCCGACTACAAGGCGCATCGGCCGGATCCGCCGGACGATTTGCGTCCGCAATTCGGGCTCATTCGCGACGCGGTTCACGCCTTCGATCTGCCATGCCTCGAACAGAAGGGTTTTGAGGCCGACGACCTGATCGCCACCTACGTGCGGCAGGCCTGCGACGCCGGCGCTACCGCGACCATCGTCTCGTCGGACAAGGACTTGATGCAGCTCGTGTCCGACTGCGTCATCATGTTCGACACCATGAAGGACAAGAAGATCGGCCCCGCAGAGGTGATGGAAAAATTCGGCGTGCCGCCGAACAAGGTCATCGAGGTGCAGTCACTGATCGGCGATTCGACTGACAATGTGCCCGGTGTGCC
Organism: Xanthobacteraceae bacterium; assembly: GCA_050725855.1. Classification (GTDB taxonomy): domain Bacteria; phylum Pseudomonadota; class Alphaproteobacteria; order Rhizobiales; family Xanthobacteraceae; genus BOG-931. The sequence goes on from JBOHIU010000016.1 coordinate 6,824, forward strand.
CGGCATCGGCGTCAAAACCGCCGCGCAGCTCATCGGCGAATATGGCGATCTGGAAACGCTGCTCAAGCGCGCACAGGAGATCAAGCAGGACAAGCGGCGCCAATCGCTGCTCGACAACGCAGATCAGGCGCTTTTGTCGAAGAAACTTGTCACGCTCGACGATCGCGTCAAACTCGACGTGCCGATCGGCGACCTTGCCGTGCACGAGCCGGACTACAAGCGCCTGATCGCGTTCCTCAAGGCAATGGAGTTCAATTCGCTCACCCGCCGCGTCGCCGAATTTGCCGATATCGACCCCGGCGCCATCGAGCCGGACGAGAGCTTGGGCGGATCTTCTTTCGCCTCCCCCCGCGAAGCGGTGTGGAGGGTTGCCGCGAATGAAATGAGCGGCGGGGTAGGGGGCACCACGACAGAGCCCCCCACCCCTGACCCCTCCCCACCACGCGTTGCGCGCGCGGGGAGAGGGGAAACGCCCGTGCTGACGCCGCAGGCGTTGGCGGCGGCACGCGCAGAGGCGGCGCACGGCGCCAGATTCGATCGCTCCAAATATGAAACGGTGCGGAGCCTCGACCGACTCCAGCGCTGGATCGAGCGCGCGCGCGACCTCGGCTTTGTCGCCATCGACACGATGACCGCGAGCGCCGACCCGATGCAGACCGAGCTGTGCGGTATCGCGCTCGCGCTGGCGCCCAACGAAGCCTGCTACGTGCCGCTCGGTCACCGTCAAGGCGGCGAAGGCGGCGCCAGCCTGTTCGACGGCGAACGCGCCCCCGAGCAGATTCCCGAACGCGCCGCGCTCGACGCGCTCAAGCCGCTTCTCGAAGACAAGGGCGTGCTCAAGATCGGCCATGACGTGAAATTCGATTGGCAGATTTTCGCCCAGCGCGGCATCGATCTTGGCGCCTGCGACGACATCATGCTGATGTCGTATGTGCTCGATGCCGGCCGTGCCAGCCACGGTCTGGTCTCGCTTGCCGAGCGCACCTTCGGCCATGCCACCATCGATCTCGATACGCTGATCAAGGCGGGCAAGACGAAAATCACTTTCGAGGGCGTCGCCATCGACAAGGCCGCTCTCTATGCAGCCGAGAAGGCTGACGTCGTGCTGCGGCTTCACGCGGTGCTGAAACCACAGCTCGTTTCGGACCGCGTGGTTACGGTGTATGAGACGCTGGAGCGGCCGCTTGTCGCCGTACTCGGGCGCATGGAGCGGCGCGGCATCTCGATCGACCGCGCCGTGCTGTCGCGGCTGTCCGGCGAATTCGCGCGCGAGGCCGCCGGCCTCGAAGTGGAAATCAACAGTCTCGCCGGCGAGACCGTCAATCCCGGCAGCCCCAAGCAGCTCGGCGATATCCTTTTCGGCAAGCTCGGACTGCCCGGCGGCGCCAAGACAAAAACCGGACAATGGGCGACCGGCGCGCGCGCGCTCGAAGACCTGGCGGAGCAGGGCCATGAACTGCCGCAGAAGATTCTCGGCTGGCGGCAGGTCTCGAAGCTGAAATCGACCTATACGGACGCGTTGCCCGGCTTCGTCAATCCGGCGACGCAGCGGGTGCACACCAGCTACGCGCTCGCCTCGACGACGACCGGCCGGCTGTCGTCGTCGGACCCGAATTTGCAGAACATTCCGGTCCGCACCGGGGACGGCCGAAAAATCCGCCGCGCCTTCATCGCCGCCCCGGGTACCAAGCTCGTCTCGGCCGACTATTCGCAGATCGAGCTGCGGCTCCTGGCCGAGATCGCCGGCATCGAACAACTGCGCCAGGCGTTCCGCGAGGATCTCGACATTCACGCCATGACGGCGTCGGAAATGTTCGGCGTTCCGATCAAGGGAATGCCGGCGGACGTTCGCCGCCGCGCCAAGGCGATCAATTTCGGCATCATCTATGGCATCTCCGCCTTCGGGCTTGCCAATCAGCTCGGCATCGGCCGCGACGAGGCGGGCGCCTACATCAAGAAATACTTCGAGCGCTTTCCCGGCATCCGCGACTACATCGAGGAATCCAAGGCTTACGCCAAACAGAATGGCTACGTGAAAACGCTGTTCGGGCGCAAATGCCACTATCCCGAAATCCGCGCCTCGAATGCGTCTGTTCGCGCCTTCAACGAGCGCGCCGCGGTCAATGCGCGACTCCAGGGCACCGCCGCCGACATCATCCGCCGTGCCATGATTCGCATGGACGAGGCGCTGGCGAAGGAAAAGCTGTCGGCGCGGATGCTGCTGCAGGTGCATGACGAACTCGTGTTCGAGGGGCCGGAGGCCGAGGTGGAAAAGACGTTGCCGGTGGTCACCCGCGTGATGGCGGAAGCGCCGCTGCCGGCGCTGTCGCTGACAGTGCCGTTGCACGTCGAGGCCAAGGCCGCCGACAATTGGGACGCCGCGCATTGAATAGCGGGCTCGCGCGTTTTGCTGAAAATTGCCGGCGTCATTTATTATTGAAAGCGGCAGTCTCACTGAAAATTTGAGCGCAATGCGGTGAGCGCAGAAAAGATTGCGTGAATGTCCTCGGCCGATGATGCGCGCGTCTCCGCCATCACGGGAGGCGAGGATGAAGCACCTGACGGCGGCAGTCGTTTGCCTTGTCGTGCTCTACGCCGTCGATTCTTTTTTCTGCGACGGCTGGTATTTCGGCGCCGCGGCGCAGGCGGCCGCCCAGGCTTACGCGCTGGTCTGGTGATCGGGCCGCTTGCAACGATAATTGCGCGTTGCGTGGCGCGATCTATTGCGCCCTTTGCGCCGCGGCCTTGACGATATCATAGGCGGCCCCGACGGCGGGCTTGTTCTTGACCACGTCCGTCACGGCGTCGGAAAACATCTTCATCATCTCCGACTGTTCGTTGGCCGGCAGGCTGATGAGTTCGCCGCCGCCGGCGGTCCAGCCCTTGCGCGCCTTGTCGACGATTTCGCTTACGGTCGGAGCGATCGCCTTCTGTCCGGCCGCGGCGTCGTCATCGACGATCTTCCGCAGGTCGGCAGGCAACGAATCGTACCAGGCCTTGTTGATCTCGACCACGACGAACACGGCCGGCTGGCCGGTCTCGGTCACGTATTTGGCGGCGTCGTTGAAATGCATCGGCGTCCACACCACGATGCCGCCGACGGCGCCGTCGATGGTGCCCTGCTGCAACGCCGGCACGACATCGGCGAGTGTCATCGCCACCGGAGTCGCACCCAGCCGCGAGATCGGAACGGTCTGAAACGGCGAGGCCAGCACGCGAATCTTCTTTCCCTTGAAATCCGCCAGATGGCGGATCGGCGATTTCGCGATCACCGACGACGGCGCGTTCATGAACACCGCGACGCCGTGCAGTCCCTTATTGGCGCCGAGTCCGAGGATCAGTTTGCGCACCGCCGGGTCGGCGGCGACGTGCTGGCCTTGATCCAACGAGCCAACCAACCCGGGTGCCGACAAGACCTCGAAGCGATCGTCGACGCCGACGAAGAACTCCGGCGGAATGATCGCGCATTGGATCGAGCCGAATTGGGTGCCCTCGATCTGTCGCGGAATCGAGCCCAGTTGGCTCAACGGGAAAATCTGCGGTTTGATGCGGTTGCCGGTATCCTTCTCAAGCGCCGCCGCATAGGCCTTGGCGAAGAAATAGCTCGGATCGTTCAGCGTCGGCAGGGTTATCTTCATCGTATAGGTCTTGGTGGAGGTCTTGCCCTGCGCCGCCGCCGCGCCGAGCGATAGCGTCAACGCGAGCGCGATCGCACAGCTTGCGGTAGCCGCGTGCGCCACCAGGCTGCGCGCTACGATCTTCATCTTTTCCTCCCCCGATTGGAACTGCTCTTAGTTCGGCGCGCCGCACCAAAGGCGTGAGGCGGCAGAGCCAAATCGTCAATCTACGTCTCCGGCACGACGGCGACGGCCTCCACCTCGTAGAGCGCGCCGTCGCGCGCCAGCTTCGAAATCTGGATCGTGGTCGAGGCCGGCGGATTTTTGGTGTCGACATAACGATCGCGCACCTCGAAGTAGACCGGCAGGTGCGCCATGTCGACCAGATAATTGTTGAGCTTCACGACGTGCTCGAAGCCCGCTCCGACCGCGGCCAGCGCCGCCTTGACGTTCTCGAAACATTGCACCGCCTGGGCGCGGAAGTCGCCCGGCGCGCCGGCGAGCTTGCCGTCCGCCGTCATGCCGAGCTGTCCAGCGAGATAGATGGTGCGGCTTGGATTTTTCGTCTCCACCACGTGCGAATAGCCGCGCGGCGCCGGAATGGATGAAGGGTTGAGAAAGCGATGGACGGCCACGTTGACCTCCTGTCGGTGTGGTGCGCGCTGCCGGCGGGTGTCGCCGGATCAGTCTCAATCCAGCTTGAGGTTGGCAGCGCGGATGACTTTGCCCCACTTGTCATCCTCGGCGGCGATGAACTGAGCGAATTCCGTTGGCGTCTTGCGCATCGGCTCGACGCCCAGCGCCGCAAGCCGCGCCTTCGGCGTCGGCTGATCGAGCGCTGCGTTAACCGCCGCATTGAGCTTGTCGACGATATCGGCCGGCGTCTTCTTCGGCGCGCCGATGCCGTACCAGCCGAGAGCCTCGTAACCGGGCACGAACTGGTCGACTGTCGGCAGGTCGGGCAGCGCGGCTACCCGCTCCTTTGTGGTCACCGCGAGCCCGCGCACCTTGCCGGCTTTGACGAATTCCACCGCCTGCGGAATCGGATTGATCACCATCTGCACCTGGCCGCTGATCAGGTCCGGCATGTAGTTGGTGCGATAGGGCACGTGCACCAGCTTGATTCCGGCCATGGTCATGAACAATAGGCCGAAGATGTGCGAGGCCGTGCCGATGCCGCCGGAGGCGAAGTTGATTTTGCCCGGATTGGCCTTGGCATAGGCGATCAGCTCGGGAACGCTCTTGGCCGGCAGCGATAGTGTGGTGAGTACCACGTACGGCGCGTTAGCCACGGTTGCGACCGGCGCGATGTCGGTCATGAAGTTGAAGCTCAGATGATGATAGAGCGATGCGTTGAGAACGTTGCTCAGCACGTCGGCCAGAAGCGTGTAGCCGTCCGGTTCGGCGCGGACGACGATCTCGGTGCCGATATTGCTGCCGGCGCCCGCCCGGTTCTCCATGACGAAATTCTGGCCGAACCGCTCCGAAAGCCATTCTCCGGACAGACGCGCGATGATGTCGGGCGAGCTGCCAGGGGGAAAGGGAACGATCATCTGCACCGGCCGCGACGGATAGGTGTCGGCGAAAGCGAAGCGCGGCAGCGCCGGCAGTGTCGCGGCGCCGGCCGCGAGATGCAGGATGCGTCTGCGAGGCAGTTTCATCGAAGCCCCCCTTGGTGTCGCCGCTCGTCAATTCGTGGCGGGATCGACCAGCATAGATCGCCCGCTATCGCTGGCAAGTTTGCCTTTTGCCGTTGCCGTTCTCAATTGCTGCGCATAGGCGAAACGCCGCAGGAGCGGTTCGACTGCGGGTCTCGGCCGCGTTTCCCGGATGCGATGCAGCACGGAGCGAAGCGAAGTGGTGCATCGCTGGTCCGGGTTCGTCGCAAGCTCCCGGTTGCGCGCTATGAGTTCGTAACGGTCCCGTCGTGCCCTCGTGCTCAGTCAGCCAAGTTCACCGACGACGTCCTCGGCAAGCGACAGCGAAGACGTCAAGCCCGGCGATTCGATGCCGAACAGGTTGACCAGCCGCGGCAGGCCGTGATCGCGTTCCGCCGCGATCATGAAATCGGCTTGGCCCTCGCCCGGGCCGCTCAGTTTCGGCCGGATCCCGCAATAATCGGGCACCAGCGAGCCGGCCGGCAGTCCCGGCCAATAGGTGCGGATGCGCTCGTAGAAGCTCTCGGCGCGGCGCGGGTCGACGCTGTAGTTCTCTTCGCCAATCCACTCGACGTCGGGACCGAAGCGCATCCGCCCCGCGAGGTCGAGCGTGACATGCACGCCCAGCCCGCCGTCGATCGGCGTCGGATAGATCAGCCGGGCGAAGGCGGGCCGTCCGGCAAAGCCGAAATAATTGCCCTTGCCGAGCACCAGCCGCGGCACCTTGCCGGCAGGATAGCCCTCGATGCGGCGCGCCAGCGCCTGGGCGCCGAGCCCGGCTGCGTTCACCACCGCGTCAAACGCGGCAACGCCGGCGTCACGGCCGCCGAACCGGACCTGCCAATGCGGCGGCTTGTAGCTTAAGGCTTCGACCGGCGTTTCGAACGCGATCATGCCACCGTGGTCTTGGAGTTCGCCCCACAGCGCCAGCATGTAACCGTGGCTGTCGATGATGCCGGTCTCCGGCGACCACAGCGCGCCGATGCAATAAAGCTCGGCCTCCAGGGCGCGCGCCGCATTGCCGCCGATCATCTCGGTGTTTTCGACGCCATTCGCCAGCGCCTGGACCTGGATGCTCTCGACCTTGGCGAGTTCGGCTTCATTGGTGGCGACGACAAGCTTGCCGCATTTGCGATGCGCCACGCCGTGCGAGGCGCAGAATTCGTAGAGCATGCGCCGCCCGCGCACGCAGTGGACCGCGCGCCGGGTGCCGGTCGGATAATACAGGCCGCCATGGATCACCTCGCTGTTGCGCGAGGAGACGCCGTTGGCGATGCCGCCGGTCGTTTCGGCGACGGTGACGTCGTGCCCGGCGAGAGCCGCCGCGCGCGCGATCGCGAGTCCGATAACGCCCGCGCCGACCACCAGAATCTGCATGCCTTGAGCCCCATCTCGCAATTGCGCGTGCCGCGATGCTGCCCGCTGCGCCCAGCCCGGCATGGACTATATCAAATTGAAAGGAACTGCGGCCTGTCGCTATAACAGATGTCATATAATGGCGGGGGGAAAAGCCCATGGCGGATAATGTCGTTCGGATTTGCGCGCAGGCCGAAGTCGGGTCCGATAGTGTGAAGGCATACGAGGTTGGCGATCGCCGGCTCGCCGTTTTCAATCTCGGCGGCGCGTTCTACGTAACCGATGACGAATGCACCCATGCGTCCGCAAGCCTCGCCGACGGCATGCTCGAAGACGGTGTCATCGAATGCTGCCTGCATTTCGGCGCCTTCGACGTGAAGACCGGTGAGGTGAAGGCGCCGCCATGCTCGCAGGCGCTGCGCACCTACAAGGTCGTGCTGCAGGGCGACGACGTGTGCGTCGACCTCGACAAGAACGCGGCTGGAGAAGCAGCCTGATGATGCAAGCCCGCTCGTTCGGCATTACTTCCGCTCGGCGGGGCAGGGCTGTCGCTTGTGGCGCTGAGGCAAACTATTTTTTCCCTCTCCCACAAGGGGAGAGGCGATGCTGCCGCGCTTGGAAGTCGACCTCTCCCCGCTGGGGAGACGTGAAATGAGCGCGCCACCGATCGGCCTCGGCATTGCCGGACTCGGCATGGCCGGAGCGGTGATGGTCCAGGCCGCGGCCGCCCACGCGGGCTATGTGTTGCGCGCGGCGGCCGACCCCCATCCGGCGCCCCGCGCGGCGTTCGCCCGCGATTTCAACGCCATGGTCTATGACGACATCGGTGCGCTCTGTGCCGATCCGGCGGTCGAGGTCGTCTATATCGCCACGCCGCATCAGTTCCATGCGCCGCACGCCATCCTCGCCGCAGAGCAGGGCAAGCACGTCATTCTGGAAAAGCCGATGGCGCTGACGCTGGCCGATTGCGACGCCATCATCGCCGCGGTCGAGCATTACAGGGTGCATCTGATCGTCGGACATACGCATTCGTTTGATCCGGCCGTACATGTCATGTGGTTGTTGATCGCGAGCGGCGCGTTAGGCCGGCTCGGAATGATTCATAGTTTCAACTACACCAATTTTCTTTATCGGCCGCGTCGTCCCGAAGAGCTCGATACTGCGAGAGGCGGCGGCATCCTGTTCAATCAGGTCCCCCATCAGATCGATATCGTGCGTTTTCTCGGCGGCGGACTGGTCAAGAGCGTGAGAGCGCAGACCACAGTGCTCGACCCGACACGACCGACCGAAGGCAGTTGTGCGGCGCTGATGCAATTCGAGAACGGCGCCGCGGCCTCTCTGGTCTATGGCGGCTACGACTATTTCGATTCCGATGAGTGGCATTTCGGCATCAGCGAACGCGGCGCACCGAAAAAGATCGATCATGGCGCCGCGCGGCGCGCGCTACTCAAGACCGTCGACGAGACGCGCGCCCGCACTGAAACGTTCGCCTACGGTTCGAGCAAAGGCGATCTACCGCCGCATCAGCCGCATTTCGGCGTCACCATCGCGACCTGTGAAAGGGCGGAATTGCGCGGCACCGCCGATGGTGTGATGCAGTACGACGAAACGGGTGCGCACGAAATCAAGATCGAGCGAGGGCCATGCATGCCCGGTAGGTGTCAGGTTCTTGACGAGATGGGTCGGGCGCTTCGCCTCGGCGTGCGACCCATTCACGACGGCCGTTGGGGCAAGGCTACGCTTGAGGTGGCGCTTGCTATCCAGGAATCTGCGGCAGCGGGGCGCGAGGTCGCGCTTAAACATCAGGTCGAGGTGCCACCCGAGGAAACCACTCCAGGCGAAAATGAAGGCGACGTGATCGCCTCGGTCCGCATTGCCGACCGGCCGTTGCGCGGCCTATATGCAAAGGACTAAGAATACGGAGCGGCCGATCATGAATTACCAGCCGTCGAGCCACGACTTCGTGGTCGAGAATCCCGATCAGCAGACCTTCTTTGTCAACCGCGAGGTGTTCGTCTCCGAAGACGTCCTGGAACGCGAAAAGCGCGCCATCTTCGATCGTTGCTGGATCTATGTCGGGCACGCCTCCGAACTTAAAAATCCCGGCGACTTCAAGACCCGGCCGGTGGCGGGCCGTCCGATCATCTTCTGCCGCGACCGCGACGGCGAAGTGCACGCGCTGATCAATTGCTGCCGTCATCGCGGCGCGCTGGTTTGCCGCGAGCGCGAGGGCAACGCGCGGCAATTCTACTGCATGTATCACGGCTGGACCTACCATCCCGACGGCCGGCTCAAATCGGTGCCGGGCGCTGACGCCTATGGCTCGGCGTTCGATCAAAAGGAAATGGGCCTGGTCGCGGCGCCGCGGCTCGAACAATACCGCGACTTCTATTTTGCCAATTTCGATCGCGATGCGGTCGATCTCGAAACCTATCTGGGCAACGCCAAGGACTACATCGATCTCGTCATCGACCAGTCGCCGTCGGGCAAGATGCAGATCATTGCCGGCACGCAGGAATACGACATCCGCGCCAACTGGAAGCTTCTGGTCGAGAACAGCGTCGACGATTACCACCTGATTTCGACGCACTCGACCTGGCTCAACTACATGCGCAATTCCGGCGTCAATGTCACGCCGCCGAAGGGCGAACTCCTGCCGACCCGCGGCTTCGGCAGGGATTTGGGCAACGGGCATCTGACCACCGACAATCCGAACTATCGCGGCCGTCCGGTGGCGCGCTGGATTTCGGTCTATGGCGAGGATGCCAAGGCCGACATCGACGCCATGCGCAACGAGCTCGTCACCCGGCTCGGTTCGGCGCGCGCCGCCCGCGTCGCCGATACCAACCGCAATCTGTGCATCTTCCCCAACCTCGTCATCAACGACGGCTCCTCGGTCACCGTGCGCCATTTCTATCCGATCGCGCCCGGCCAGATGCACGTCACCGCCTGGGCGTTGGGGCCGGTTGAGGAAACCGAGGCGCAGCGCGCGCGCCGCCTGCATGCGTTTCTGACCTTCTATGGTCCCGGCGGTTTCGCCACGCCCGACGATGTCGCGGCGCTGGAAGCGGCGCAGCTCGGCTTCGCCGCCTATCGCGAGGTGCCGTGGTCGGACCTCTCGCGCGGCATGGGCAAGCCGGGCGACCAGCAACTCGCCACCGACGAAGGCCATTTGCGCGTGTTCTGGCGCAAGTGGAGCGAATCGATGGAGGCGCGGGTATGAACGAGATCGTCGCCGCCGCCGTCTCGCGCGCCGAAGTCGAGGACTTGTTCTATCATGAAGCCGATCTGCTCGATGGTTGGCGGCTCGATGAGTGGCTGACGCTGTTGACGGACGACGCGACCTATTACGTGCCGCCGAACGACAAGCCGGATGCCGACGCCCGTTTCACCTTGTTCACCATCGCCGATGACATGGTGCGGCTGCGCGAGCGCGTCATCCGGCTCAAGGATCCGAACTGTCACGCCGAATATCCGCTGTCGCGCACGCGCCGGCTCATCGGCAACGTGCGCATCACCGGCGTCGACGGCGACGTGATTTCGGCGGCGGCGAATTTCATCATTCACCGCTTCCGCCACAACGACCTGCAGCGGGTCTTCGTCGGCCATTACCGCTACAAGCTCAAGCGCGTCGGCGGCCGGCTGAAAATCGCCGAGCGCCGCGCCATCCTCGACGCCGAGGAACTGGGCCTGCTCGGCTCGGTGAGTTTTATTCTGTGATCGACTTCCCTCCCTCCCATTCGCGTCAGCGAATGGCGGGGAGGGGTTGGGGGTGGGGGGCATGCCTCGCGGCAAGACGCAGAAAGGCCCGAACGACCGGCCTGTGCCGCTCGCCCGCCGGCTGCGCCGGATGATGCCGCCTGCGGAACGAAAGCTGTGGTGGCATCTTCGCGAGGCGCAATTTGCCGGTAGCCATTTTCGCCGGCAGGCCACGATCGGCCGCTATTTGGTGGACTTTTGCTGTCACACAAACAGGCTCGTCATCGAAGTCGACGGCGGCAGCCACGCCGAGAGCCGGCAGATGATCGCAGACCTAAGGCGAAGTGAATTTTTGCAGGCGCGCGGCTATCGCGTGCTCAGGTTCTGGAATAGCGATGTCCTCACCAACATAGAAGGTGTCATGACAGTCATTGCGAGCGCTCTCGCCAGCGGAAAAGCTCAAGAGCCCCCCACCCCTAACCCCTCCCCGCCTTTCGCTGCGCGAATGGGGGGAGGGGAATCCGTTGGCGGAGCATGACAGGGAAGGGTATGTCCGAACTCGACAAAGTCTTTGATGAATTGTCGCAAACGCGCGCCCGGCAGGATGAGGAGCGTCGCGAGCGGCAGAAAATCGCGGCGGATTTCCTCAGCGAGTTTTTCAAGGCCGATATCCAGCCGTCGCAGACGCTCAAAAACCGCGGCATCGAAGCCCACTTCGCCGACAACAAGCTCGTGCTGCACCGCCCGCAATCCGGGCATTACGAGGAGCCGCTCCACATCGTCATCGGCGAGCAGGGCGAGATCGATATCGCCGGCCGCTCGCTCGGCCGCTACCAGCCGGCCGACAAGCTCGCCAAGAAGCGCGAACTGATCGGCGAGATCATTTCGTTTTTTGATTTGTAGAGGTCAATGCCAACAGCTGTTTTCTACGCATCGTTCGTCATGGCCGGGCTTGACCCGGCCATCAAGTCTCTGGGCTTGCTCACCTTTTGAGACCTGGAAATTTAGCATCAGCCTTCCTCATCGCGCATCTCGCGGATGAGGACGTGGCTCGGCTTGCGAAGTCGCGGCATCTTGGCCCGGAACTCCGACAAATCGGGAAGCGGTTGCTTGGGCTGGGACATGGCTGCGAGGCGTGCCGCAGGCCGGCCATGGCGCGTAATCACGACCTCTTCGCCGGCTTCGACCTTATCCAAAAGCTGGCCGAGCCGCGTCTTTGCCTCGACGAGTGTGACCGTCAGCATGCCAACCTCCTCTGGTCAGAATTCTGGTCATATAGCGGTAGCGCGCTGTTTTTGCCTGCCCAGAAGACACGTAAGCAGGCAAGGGCGAATTCGACATCGCCGACCGCTCGCTCGGCCGCTACCAGCCTGCGGCCAAGCTCGCCAAGAAGCGCCAACTGATCGGCGAGATCATCACGTTTTTGATCTGTAAATTTTCCTCCCCTGAAAGGGGAGGGTCGCGCCCGAAGGGTGCGGGGAGGGGTCGCAAGCCGGATAAGACTCCTCGCGCCCCCCACCCGGCAGCTTTTAGTTGCCGACCTCCCCCTGAAAGGGGGAGGTGATTGCGTCGCATGTAGGGCGGATGAGCCGAGGCGCCGCGGCCTCGCCCTTCGAGGCTCGGCGCTCCGCGCCGAGCGCCTCAGGGTGAGGAGGTGAGTCAGAGCGCATCGCGGGCTGCCGCGCGGCGTTAACTGAACATTTACCATACCTGACCACAACGAGTGCGGTTGCGTCTCCGCTGTCCGGTGTCGCGCAGGCGCGAGCCGAGCCTGCTTTTCGGGACCGAAGCGGTCATGCCCCGCATTGGATTCGTCCTCGTGGCTGTCGCCGCCACGACAAGCTGTGCGCTGGCAGGATGCTCTGCGCTGACGTTCGCTCGGTCTTCGCGAGAACGGTCGCTTGCCTCGCCACAAACCCTGCAATTCGAGTCCGTGCCAAGCGGCGCCGACGTGCGCACCGGGCAGGGCCAGACCTGCCAGACACCCTGCTCACTCGCATTGCCTGTCCAAAGCCAATCGGTGACGTTTGCGAAGAACGGGTTCGTGCCGCAGACGGTTCAGATCGCCGTCGATCAGCCGCCGCCGGAGCACTCCTTTTTCTCGCACAGACCACCGCCGACGCTCGCGCCAAATCCGGTCAAAGCGGCGCTCCTGATCGCTCCGCCACCGCCGCCACCGCCACCGCCTCCGCTGCAGGTTATACCGCAGCCAGCAGCGCCGCCCGCGCGGCCAGCCCCGCCGCCACGTGAGACGATACCCTGGTTTCCGAGTTGATCGGGGAGAAGCCGTAGCCCGGGTTGAGCGACGCGAAACCCGGGGTAAGCGTGGCCGCCAGCACCCGGATATCGCTGTGCTCAATCCGGGCTACTTGCTGGATTTCGCTGGCGCTCAATCCAGGCTACTTCGCTGCCACAATTCGAAAACGGCCGCAACCTCCGCGTGTTAGCGGGAAAACCTGCGAATCATGGCGCGTTTGTCACAATTTCCGCGTCCAATTGTCCCAATCGTGACCCGAGAAAATGCTCGTCAGATCAAAGCGATGGCTTTAGTCGCGTAAATTCTCTTGTCGCGCGACAGGCGACGAAGTAAACAAAACCATCTCGCTCGCCGAAAGGGACGCCGGCCGGGTGACATCGGCCGGCGGAGCGGGGTGCGGTACCCGCAGGCAGGGGCTCGTCACTTCTGCACTCGGGCGGCTCCGGGCCAATACGCCCGCCCGGCACTACGACCGGGCTGCGGGGCAACCCGCTGCACTGATGGACGGCAGGGAGCGGGTAACGCCGGCTTCTGTCTCGCTCCGTCCCGGGAAGCGCGTTAACTGGAGCTGAGCGGTGGCGTTCGGTCGCTGCCGCGAGTCCGCAGTGGAACGCCGGCAGGCGAGTGCGCTCCGATGAGCGCACGCCGCAGCCGTATGGTGCGGAGGGCGGACTTAAAAACCCGCCACGCGTCTGCCGGCGTTCTACTTCCTTTTTTGCCGGAAGCGAGTTCTAAAAGATTTTGTAGCCCGGGTGGAGCGCAGCGAGACCCGGGAGCGGTGGCGAAGGCCGCGAGATTACGTAGCGTGCTCGCCGTGCCCGATCGTGAGCCTTCCGGTACTTCCACTGCCGGAATACTCTGACGAAGATCGAAGCGCGGTCTTTTTTGGCTTTGTTTTTTGCGCATGGTCTGATCCGAAAACCGGTGACCACTTTTCGGGATCATGCGCCCTTGCCGCAAACCTCGGGGCGCGAAAAAAAAGTGCAGCGCGAGAACGGGAGTGCTTTTCTTCACCCTCCCCTGGAGGGCCTGGAGGGGGAGGGTCGCGCGCCGCAAGGCGCGTGGGGTGGGGTGAGGTGCGACGCCGTTAGAACGAGCAACCGTGATTGCTGTCACCCCCTCCCGATCGCCTTCGCTCATGCTAAGCGAAGACGATCGACCTCCCCCCTCCAGGAGGAGG
>JBOHIU010000017.1:0-7048 GCA_050725855.1 Xanthobacteraceae bacterium
TGGGCATCGAAGTCGCCGGCGAGCGATTTTCCCGACTCATCCATCGCGCCGGTGTGGCCAGCAACCCAGATGATCTTGCCCGCGCCCTCGGTGATGACCGCCGGCGAGTAGGCGCGCTTCGCCTGCCCGGTGCCGCGAACGAACGATTTGTGCATTGCTCCCTCCAAGTCGTGCCCGGCCATAGCGATTCGAAACAACGGCGTCGCTTCGCCCGTCTATGCCGGGCATAAATCGGTAGCGAGATTACTGCCGTGAATGGCTGGGACAAGCCCCGCCATGACGGCTTAAATTACAGGCATGGCCGCCTCAGGCACCACCTCAAACGATACGCTGCCGCTTGCCGGCATTCGCGTACTCGAATTCTGCCACGCGATCATGGGCCCGAGCGCGGGACTGATCCTCGCCGATCTCGGCGCCGACGTGATCAAGATCGAGCCCGTCGATGGCGATTCGACCCGGCGCTTGCCCGGCTTTGCCGCCGGCTTCTTCGGCACCTTCAATCGCAACAAGCGGAGCGTCGCCATCGATCTCAAGGCCGACGCAGGCTGCGCCCTTCTTCACCGCCTCGCGACAACAGCGGACGTGGTGATCGAAAACTACGCGCCCGGCACCATGGACCGGCTCGGCTGCGGCTATGTCGATCTTGCCAAGACCAATCCGCGGCTCGTCTATTGCTCGCTCAAGGGCTTTCTGAGCGGGCCCTACGAGCACCGTCCGGCGCTCGATGAGGTCGTGCAATTCATGGCCGGCCTTGCCTATATGACTGGGCCGCCCGGACAGCCGCTGCGCGCCGGTACATCCGTGGTCGACATCATGGGCGGCGCCTTCGCGGTGATCGCCATTCAGGCGGCACTCCGCGATCGCGAATGGACCGGGCACGGTCAATTGGTCAAATCGGCGTTGTTCGAGTCGACCGCTTTCCTCATGGCACAGCATATGGCCGGCCAGGCGATCACGGGCCGCGCGCCGCTGCCGATGCCGGCGCGGCAAGGCGCCTGGGCGATTTATGAGCCTTTCGCCACCGCCGACGGCGAGCAGATTTTTGTTGGCGTCACCAGCAACGCGCAATGGCAGCGTTTCTGCGAGCATTTCGGACGCCAGGACCTTTTGCAAAATCCATCGTACAAGACCAACGAGGATCGCGTCCGCGAGCGCCCGGCGCTGCTGCCGATCATGGAAAAGATCGTGGCACAGCACACGCGCGCCGAGCTTGCCGCCTTGTTCGACCGTATCGATATTCCGTTCGCGCCGGTCGCCAAACCCGGCGACCTGTTCGACGATCCGCAGCTCAACGCCGGAGGGCGGATGCTCCAAGTCGAGTTTGCCGGCGGAGCGAAGGCCAAGCTTCCGCGGCTGCCGATCGAGATCGGCGATCACGACGTCGGTCTGCGCCGCCAGCCGCCGGCAGTCGGCGAGCACACCGCGGAAATCCTAGCCGAACTTGGGGTCGGCAAGCCCGAAATCGACGCACTTGCCCAGCGCAAAATCGTTGTGGGCCCAACCGTGACCTGAGGCGCCAAAGGACGAGAAGACAATGAGCGACTTACCGGCATTCGTCCGCATCAGCGAAGAAGGACCGCGCGAGGGATTCCAATTCGAGACGAGCGTCATTCCGACCGCGCGCAAGATCGAATTGATCGATGCGTTATCGCAGACCGGCCTCGATCACATCCAGATTGTCTCCTTCGTCAATCCCAAGCTGGTGCCGGGAATGGCCGACGCCGATGACGTGGTGAAAGGAATAACGCCGCTGACGGGCGTCGCTTGTACGGCGCTGTGGCTCAACGAAAAGGGCTTTGAGCGCGCGCTCACGCACGACAACCGGCTGGCGCTTGCCGGCTCGGTCCAGCTGTGTACGTCGGAAAAATTCCTTAAGCGCAACCAGAACCGCACCATAGAGCAGCAACTCGCCGCGCAGCATACCATCGTCGAGATGTATAAGGCGCACGGCGTTCCGGTCGAGCGCGGCAGCTTGATGGCGGCGTTCGGCTGCAATTTCGCGGGCGACATTCCGGTCGAGCGCGTTGTTTCGCTGGTCGGGCAGATTCTCGACGTCGCATCCGCTCATGGCGTCACGCTGCACTACGTCTCGCTGGCCGATACGATGGCCTGGGCAACGCCATTATCGATCAAGCGCGTGATCGGGAGCTTGCGCGATCGCTGGCCCGATCTCGACATCGCACTCCATCTGCACGACACGCGCGGCATGGCGATCGCGAACGCCTATGCGGGTCTGGAAATGGGCGTCACGCGGTTCGATGCCTCAGTTGCCGGCCTTGGCGGCTGTCCGTTCGCCGGCCATCAAGGCGCCGCCGGCAACGTTTGCACCGAGGACCTTGTGTTCATGTGCCATGAAATGGGCATCGAGACCGGCCTCGATCTCGATGCCTTGATCGAGTGCGCGCGGCTTGCCGAAGACGTGGTCGGTCACCCGCTGCCCGGCTCGGTGATGAAGGGCGGCACGCTGGCAAAGTATCGAGCGTGAATTTCTTATCGTTCGTTTCCCGGATGCGGCGCGACACGTAGTGGTCCGCCGCTGATCCAGGATCGTAACGGGCGTAGCATTTGCGACCGTCCCGGGTCTGCAGTGCACGACTTCGCTACGCTTCGTGCTGCGCCGCGCCCCGGAAACACAGCATTACGCCTCGTCCAAAATCTTCCAAATACCATTCGTCGTCACCACCATGCGTTTGCCGACGAACATTTTGGCCTGCATAAACACCACCGAGCGGGTCACGCGCACCACTTCGGGATGGGACTCGACAAACTCGCCGAGCTTCACGCCGCCGACGAACTGGATGTTGAGTTCGATGGTGGCGTGCGGCTTGCCGCCGGTCGCCTGACGCGCCGTCATCGCCATGGATTGATCGGCGACCGTCATCAGCATGCCGCCGTGCAGGTTGCCGGCGCGGTTGAGATGCTTGGGCGCGACCACAAAGCCGAAGCGTGGCTGCCCGTTTTGCTCGCGCCGCCAGATCGGGCCGACGAGATCACCGAAGGCGGTGTGATTGACGATCTCCTCCCAACCTTGCGCGGCGGGATCGAATGCTGTGGCGTCCGCCGCTTGCGGCCTATCGTTCACGCATTCACCTCGGCCGTGCTTTGGCCCCGGGCGGCGAGGCGCAGCTTCAGATCGGGGATAAGCTTCTTCGCATTAGCGCCTTCGGCCAGCGCGCGGCCGTCGGCCGAAAGCGCGCGCACCGCCGCCGTATAGGCCGCGACCTCGCTCGCCGCGCGCACCGCCTGCGGGTAGTCGGTGGCGAACACGAGCTGCGAGAATGCCAGCTCCTGCAAGCCAAACCGCACCCAATGCGCACCCCATTCCGCCGCGTGATCGGGACCGGCCCAGCCGGCGATGTCATAAAACAGCCGATGATCGAGATAATGATCGAACGGCTTCGGCGGCCGGCGGCCATGATGCGCCAGCGCAGCGGTGCCCCATTTGTCGCGCTGCTGAAAGCCGCGAATGCGCCCAAGATAACGGCCGATGCCACCGGCGAAATGCGAAAACTGAATGCGCAATGTTGGCAGTTCATCGAGCAGGCCGGAATTGATGAGCCGGACCGCCGCCGTCATCAGCGAGAACTCCCAGCCGAGCATGCGGCCGAGATCGTCGGCATCCATGCGGCTCCACCGGATGACGCGCGGCAGCGGATGGACGAACACGTAAAGGTTGAGATCGGCGCAGGCCTTCCAAAATGGACGCAGCGCCTCGGCATCGAGCGGCTGGTCTTGCAGCTCGGAAGCGATGACCACGCCGGGAAAGCCAAGCTCGAGGGCGCAACGCTTGAGTTCGGCCGCGGCTTCGGCGCCATCGAGCGCCGGCACATGCGCCAAGCCGATGAAGCGGCCGGGATGCGCCTTTTCGGCCTCGCGCATGCGATCATTGATCGTACGGCAAATCGCAAGGTCGGGCTGATCGAAACCCGATCCGCAAGACAGCACGCCGGCATCGATGCCGGCGGCGTCCATGACGCGCACATGGGCGCCGAGATCGGCAAGCAGCGGGTTAAGCAGATAATGCGGATTGCCGTCGCGATCGAGATCGACCGTGACCTTGCCGGCGTCGCCCTTGAGCAGTTCCGGCGGCGTGTAATGTTGCTGAAAATCGATGAGCATTCACACCTCGTCATTCCGGCCGAGCCGCGAAGCGGCGAGAGCCGGAATCCATAACCGCTATCATTTGGGGATGATCTCCGTACAATTCTGCAAGCACTGTGAATATGGATTCCGGGTTCCGCGCTCGGCGCGGCCCGGGAATGACGTTGCGCGTCACATGATGGCAAACTCGGTGTTGCGGCGGTCGGTCACCAGCATGGCGCCCGGATAATGGGTGATGCAGAAATCCGGCTTGACGGACATGATCACCGATTGCGGAGTGACCCCGCAGGCCCAGAACACAGGGATTTCATCGGCATGAATGGGTACGGCATCGCCCCAATCAGGCTTCGCGATATCCTTAATGCCAATCGCATCCGGCTTGGCGAGATGGAGCGGCGCCCCGTGCACGGACGGGAATCGGGTCGTGATCTGAACGGCACGGATGGCGTCCTTGGGCTTCATCGGTCGCATGGAAACCACCACTGGCCCGTGGAATGGACCCGCCGGCGACGTTTCAATCGAGGTGCGATACATCGGCACCGTGCAATTGCAGGTGAAGTGGCGCAGTTCGATCCCGTCCTCGATCAGCGCCTGCTCGAATGAGAACGAGCAGCCGATGGCGAAAACGACTAGGTCGTCGCGCCACCAGCGCATGAGATCGTTCGGCTCGTCGACAACGGCTCCCTCGCGCCACACCCGATAGCGCGGCAGGTCGGTGCGGATATCGAGATCTTCGCCTAATTCCGGCAGCCGCCAATCGCCCGGCGCCGACGTGCCGATCAGCGGACAGGGCTTGGGATTAAGCCGGCAGAAGCGCGAAAAATCCTCGGCGAGCGCGTGCGGCAGGATCGCGAGGTTGGCCTGCACGTATCCGGGCGCCAAACCCGAAGTCGGACCGGCATGTTGGCCGCGCCTGATCGTCAGCCGCGCCCCAAGGCCATTCTGGGCCAGGGCAGAACGATCTTCAGACTGGTCTCGTCGCGCGGCAGCGGTTGCCATTGTGGACTCCCCTTGCGTTCTTCGCCCTCTTCCGCGAAGCTTGTTGCCCAATTTATCATTATTGAGCGGCAGGAGAATACGTCACCGCGACGATCTTACGCGCGCCCGCCCGGCCCCGTGGCCCTTCTGCCGTACGAATCCCATTGAACCCGGCGCAAAGATCGCGTTTGCTTACGCCACCAATAAAGCCCCAAGAGCCCAATCAAGGCCGGCACGTGCGCTTTCGAAATCCAGCTGGAGGAACAATCGATGTCCGAGAAGTGGAAAGACGAGAAGTGGGCCGAAGATATCTGGTACCGCGGCAAGGTTACGCGCCGACAAATCGTCGGCTGGGGCGGCGGCGCGATCGGCGCCATGATGCTGGTACCGGCACCGTGGCGCGAGGCTTTCGGCGCGACGGCCAAACCCTACAAGATCGGCTCCGAGCAACCGCTGTCGGGAGTCGGCGCCATCGGCGGCAAGACCGCGCTGGTCGGCTTGCAGATGGCGGTCGACCGCATCAACAAGAACGGGGGCATCAACGGCCGTCCGGTCGAGCTCGACGTTGTCGACGACGAGAGTTCGCCCGCCGTCGCCCGGCAGAAGGTCGAGAAAATGGTGCAGGAGGACAGCATCGACGCCCATGTCGGCGGCTTTCTGTCCAATATCTGCCTCGCCTGCATGCCGGTCTTCGAGCACGCCAAGATCGTCAACATGATCAGCGTGTGCCTCGACACCACACTCACCACCACCCACTGCAACCGCGAAAGCTTCCGCGTACATGACTATGCGCCGGCGCAGGCGAAGGCTTTCGGACCGATGCTCGCCAAATTGGCCAAGAACTGGCACATCGTCTATGCCGATTACGCCTGGGGTCAATCGACGCGCGACTCCTATGCGACCGAAATCAAGAACAACGGCGCCAACGTGGTCGGCACCACCGGCATTCCGCTCGGCACCGCCGACATGACGCCGTTCCTATCGAAAATCTCCGGCAACATCGACGGGCTCTTCGCCATCCTGTTCGGCAAGGACGGCGTGACCTATGGCAACCAGGCCTACGATCTCGGGCTGACCAAAAAGTACGTATCGGCCGGCGACGGAGCGGTCTGCGAGTCGAGTAACATGCCGGCGCTGGGCAAGAAAATCAACGGCTTCATCGGCATCAACCGCTACATCCCGGTCTTTCAAGGCCCGCTCAACACGCCCTATCTCCACGCGTTCTTCAACGAAGCCAAGAAGCGGCTGCTCAAGGTCGATCCGTCCGGACCGATGCCCGACCGCTACGTGCAGTCGAACTACGAGGCGATGAATGCCCTGAAGCAGGCGATGGAGGCCTCGAAGTTTGCTGGCCGGGCCGACACCATGAAGCTCATCGAAGCCCTCGAGGGCATGGAAATGAAGGAAGGCTACGACTTTCCGCAGGGCGACAAGACCTTGCGCAAGGCCGACCACCAGGCGTTCCTGCGCGAGTTCCTGTTCAAGATCGTCAATGACGATTATCAGCTTCTCGAAACGGTGCCGAAGGACAAGACCCTCATTCCACCAGCTTGCACGTTCTCTGCGTAAGTGCGCGCCGAAGCTTCGCTCGACGACGGCTCCCCGGTCGGTGGCCGGGGAGCCGCCGCGTCGCCGCTGCTCAAGACCGAGTTGCTGTCGGTCCGTTTCGGCGGTCTCGCGGCGCTATCGGAAGTCAATTTCGAGGTGGCCCGCGACGAAGTCCGCGCCGTCATCGGGCCGAATGGCGCGGGCAAAAGCACCTTCTTTAATTGCCTGACCGGAGTGCTGCGGCCGACCGGCGGACGCATCATCTTCAATGACGAGGAGATCACCGGACTGCGTCCCAACCTGATTTCGCAGAAGGGGATCGCGCGCTCGTATCAGATCACGAACATTCTGCCCAACGCCACCACGCTGGAAAACGTGCGCATCGCCGCGCAGTCGCGGCGGCACGCCTGGAACATGGTCT
>JBOHIU010000018.1:0-13599 GCA_050725855.1 Xanthobacteraceae bacterium
ATGTCCGCGTATTGGGTCGCGCGCTCAAAGATCAACGATCCGGTCGCGTACAAGAAATACACCGATCTGGTGCCGGCAATCATCGCCAAATACGGCGGCAAGGTCTTGGCGCGCGGCGGTCGCTTTCGGATCATGGAAGGGCCTGACAAATTCCACCGCTTCGTGGTGATCGAGTTTCCGACTTTCGAGCAGGGCGTCGCCTGCTTTCAATCCGACGAATACAACAAGGCTGCCGCCTTCCGCCGCGCCAACGGCGCCGGCGAAGTCGAGACCATCATGGTCGACGCCGGCGACGCGACAAAATAGGGAACTCGTTGACGGGCTTCGCGTAACGGGACGCTACGGAATATTGACCTGTGAGAATATCGGCCTCACCCGGCCTTGATATTCGCCGCGCGGATCACTTTGCCCCATTTTTCGACTTCTTCGGTGATGAATTTCCCAAACGCGACTGGCGTCATCGGTATTGGGTCCGCGCCTAAATTCGCAAACCGCACCTTCATACTGGGATCGGCGAGCGCGACGTCGATCCCTTTGTTGAGCTTGTCGATGATTTCTACCGGTGTATCCTTGGGTGCGCCAATCCCACTCCAAACGTACGCCTCGTAACCCGGCACAAATTCTCCCACGGTAGGAATATCTGGCAGCGCATCCGAGCGCGTCGCGCCGGTCACTGCGAGGGCGCGCAGCTTGCCAGCTTTGATGTACCCGATCGCCTGCGCTATTGGACTAAATGCTAACTGCACCTGACCGCTGATCAGATCGGGCAAATAACTGCTGCGGTACGGGACATGCACCAGATCGATGCCAGCCATCGTCTTCAATAGCTCGCCAGCGACGTTGGTTGCGCTGCCGCTGCCGGGTGATGCATAATTGAGTTGACCCGGATGGGCCTTGGCATAGGCGAGGAACTCGGGAAACGTCTTGACCGGAACCGACGGATTCACTTCCAAGACGTTGGGCGACCGGAAGATGCCCGCGACAGGCGCAATGTCGCGGACGAAATCGAAGTTAAGCTTATCGTAGAGCGTCGCGTTGATCGTGTTGGTGGAAGTCACCGCGAGGAGCGTGTAGCCGTCCGACGGTGAACGCACGACCGCTTCTGTCGCGATATTGGTGGCGGCGCCTGGGCGATTTTCAACGATGAATTGCCGACCGAGCTGCTCCGAGAGCGATTGAGCAATCAACCGCGTGATAGTATCGACCGTCAGACCGGCGGGCAAGCCAACGATGATATGCACCGGTCGCGTCGGATACGATTGCGCCCAAGCGAAGCGCGACATACCCGGGAGCGTAACAGCGCCCACTGCCCCGGTCAGGAACTTCGGCGGGCAAATTTCATCGTGACCTTGCTGGCGATGAAACGGCTCGCGCCGTGCGAGGGCCGCGTGCCGCTGCAGCTTTCAGTCAACTACACCATTCTGCGTTGTAGATGAAGGGCAGAAACCTCACGCCCGTCCCTACGCCGCCACCCGCGGCTCCCCGCCCGTACCGCCCCCGGGCGGCGGCACCGGCACGCCGTCGGCGGAGTATTCGTTGAGCTTGTTGCGTAACGTGCGGATCGAGATGCCGAGCACATTGGCGGCATGAGTGCGGTTGCCGAGGCAATGCTTGAGCGTCTCCAGGATCAGGTCGCGCTCGACTTCGGCCACGGTGCGGCCGACCAGAGCGCGCGAGACCTGCTCGGCAGCGAAGGCGGCGTGGGCGACGGCCGCGGCGCCGCGCTGCTGATCGAGCCGGGCGCCGTCGGGGGCGAGAATGGCCTCGGACCCGATTTCGCCACCACTCGCCATGAGCACGGCGCGGTGCATGGTGTTTTCCAGCTCGCGCACATTGCCGCGCCAGTGATTGATCGCAAGCGTGTGCCGCGCTTCCGCGGACATCGGCCGCACCGCGACGCCGTTGGCCGCCGAATATTTCTTCACGAAATAATCCGCAAGCTCGAGCACGTCCGCCGGGCGCTCGCGCAGCGGCGGGATTTTCAGATTGACGACGTTCAATCGAAACAGCAAATCCTCGCGGAAGGCGCCCTCGCGCACGGCTTCCGCGAGATTGCGGTTCGACGTGGCGATGATGCGGATGTCGATCGGCACCGGCCGGGCGCCGCCGACGCGGTCGATGACGCGTTCCTGAATGACACGTAAGAGTTTGGCTTGCAGCCGCACGTCCATTTCGGAAATCTCGTCGAGCAGAAGCGTCGAGCCGTTGGCCTCCTCGAATTTGCCGATGCGGCGCGCTACCGCGCCGGTAAAGGCGCCTTTCTCGTGTCCGAATAACTCCGATTCCAGGAGCGATTCCGGCACGGCCGCGCAATTGACGCAGATCAGCGGCTTTTTGGCGCGGCCGGAGCGTGCGTGCACATAGCGGGCCAGGACTTCCTTGCCGGTGCCCGATTCGCCGGTGATCAGCACCGAGGCGTCGCTCGGCGCCACCTGCTGCGCGAGCTTGACGACGCGCGCGGTGGCATCGTCGCGGTAGATCAGCTCGCGGGCATCGTCGGCGACGGCGGCAAGCACCGCGGCGATCAATTCGGGATCGGGCGGCAGCGGGATGTATTCCTTGGCGCCGGCGTGAATGGCGGCGACGGCGGCGCGCGCATCGGTGGCGGTGCCGCAAGCGACGATCGGAGCATGGATGTGTTCGGCTTCGAGCCCGCGCACCAGGGCGCGGATATCGATCGCCACGTCCACCATCAAGAGATCGGCGCCCCGGCCGGCGCGCAGCACCGCCAGCGCCTGAACGATGTCCGCCGCATGCGTGACGGTCGCGCCTTTGCTCATCGCCAGCTTGGTGGCGGTGGTGAGTTGGCCGTCGAGCGTGCCGATGATCAAAAGGCGCATTGGCCACCTCCATGCTTCCCCTCTCCCCTTGCGGGGGAGGGTGGCGCGGACCGAAGGTCCGAGCCAGGTGAGGGGTTCTTGGTTCCTGAAAGCGACCCCTTATCCGCCCGCGCGGAGCGTATCATCGGCCCGGCCACTTTGGGCCGGCCCCATTGGCGCGGGCACCTTCTCCCGCAAGGGGAGAAGCAACAAAATCGCGGGTTGCGGAAATGCTCCATCGCTAGCGCTCCGCCTTGATGATTTCAGTCATGGTCACGCCGAGCTTTTCCTCGACCAGCACGACCTCGCCGCGGGCAATCAGGCGGTTGTTGACGTAGATGTCGATCGCCTCGCCGACCTTGCGATCGAGTTCCAGCACGGTTCCCGGCCCGAGCTTGAGCAGATTGCCGATCTCCATCCGGGCGCGTCCCAGCACCGCCGAAACCTGAACCGGAACGTCGAAGACCGCTTCCAGATCGGCGGCAATTCGCGTCGTCGATCCGTCCGGCTCGGCCGAAGGCGGCAGATCGGTCTGCTCATTGGCGTTTTCGAGGTTGGGCAGCGTGACCTTGGGATCGTCGCTCATTGCCGCGCCTCCTGAACACGCCCGCTTGTATCGGCGATACCGCGGCGGGCGCTGAGATAACTCGAAACCGCCTCCCCGATCGCCGCATCGGACTTGGCGCTATCGCGGTCGATACCGCCGTCCGCCCACTCGACGCGGCAGTCGCCCAGTGCGATCTGCGGTTCGCCGAGCACGACCAAGCGGCCTTCGAAACCCCGCGCTCGCATGATGCCGTCAAGATTTTCCCGCGCTTTGGCGTAGAGCGCGTCATTGACCCGCACAGCGATGTGCGGAGAAGCGACCAGTTGCCGGAAACAATCCTGCGCCAATGCCGCGATCTCGGCGAAAGGCTCGTGCTCGATCAGCGCCGGCGCGAGCTTTCTGGCGACCGCCACCGCGACCTCCACCGCTTCGCATTCGAGCCTGGTCTCGATCGCATTCAGTCCGGCATCGGCCTGCGCAATGCCCGTGGCGATACGTTCGAGGGCGGCGGCAATGCGGCGGTCGGCCTCGGCCTTGGCGTCACGCTGCGCATCGGCGTAGCCGCGCTGGTGCGCCGCCTTTTCCGCTTCGGCGATCTTGAGCGCGTGCTCGGCAAGCGCCACGGTCTGTTTGCGATCGGCGCCGCCGGCAAAGTCGACATCGAACAGAAATTTTGTCGGAGCGCCCATCGTTACGTTCCCATCGCCTCAATAAATCAGCTCTTCTTCGCCGCGGCTCTTGGAGATGACGATCTCGCCCTTGGCGGCGAGATCCTTGGCGAGGTTGACCAGCAGCGCCTGTGCCTCGTCGACTTCGCGCAAGCGCACCGGACCCATGGCGGACATATCGTCCATCAGCATCTTGGCGGCGCGCGTCGACATGTTGGACAGGAAGAACTGGCGCACCGGCTCGGCCGCGCCCTTCAGCGCGACGGCGAGCTTGTCCTTCTCGACGTGGCGCATCAGCGTCTGGGACGAGGCGGTATCGAGCTTGGTCAGATCGTCGAACGTGAACATCAGCGTCTTGATGCGCTCGGCGGCCTCGCGATTTTCCTCTTCCAGCGCGGTCAGAAAACGCGTCTCCGTCTGCCGGTCGAAATTATTGAAGATTTCCGCCATCACTTCATGGGCGTCGCGGCGGCGCGTCTGCGACAGGTTGGACATGAATTCGGTGCGCAGCGTCTGCTCGACCCGTTCCAGCACTTCTTTCTGGACCGCCTCCATCCGCAGCATGCGATTGATCACGTCCAGCGCCAGTTCCTCGGGCAGAATCGCCAGCACCCGCGCGGCGTGTTCGGGTCCGATTTTCGACAGCACCACCGCGACGGTTTGCGGATATTCGTTCTTGAGGTAATTGGCGAGCACTTCCTCCTGAACGTTGGAGAGCTTTTCCCACATGTTGCGGCCGGCCGGACCGCGGATCTCTTCCATGATGATGCCGACGCGCTCCGGCGGCAGGTACTGCTGCAGCAGCCGCTCGGTAGCGTCGTAATTGCCCATCAGCGCGCCCGACGCCGACATCAGCGAGACGAATTCGAGCAACAGGTTCTCGACCAGATCGGCGTCGACCGTGCCGATGGTCGACATCACAATCGAAATCTGTCGCAGCTCATCGTCATCGAGCATGTTCCAGACTTTCGAGCCGTGCTGCTCTCCCAGAGCCAGCATCAGCACCGCCACCCGCTCGGGCCCGGTGAGGTGACGTTTGCTGGTGTGCGGCCTGGCGTTGTGGGCCAGGCTTGCCAATGCGCTGGTGATGTCCTGGCGGGCAGCGTCTTCGTGCTTTTCGAAGGCGGAGGGCATGGCGTTACTCGATCAGGCCGGCGTACTGGCGTGTAACCACTGACGAATAATGGAAACGGTCTCCTGCGGATTGCGGTCGGCGATTTCGCCGACCTTTTGCACCGACTGGGCGTGAACCTGGCCCTGAATCTGGGCGATATCGATCATCTTCGAGGTTTGGCTGGGCTCCGCCCTGAACGTCACGCCACTTTCCGCCGCCGCGGCCGGAGCGGCTTCCGCCACCGGTGCATCGGCGGTCAGAGCGTTCGGCAGCAGCGCCGGAGCGGCGCCGGTCGCGGGAGCGATAACGCGCCGCACCAGCGGGCGCACCACCAGCAGCAGCACGGCGAGGCTGAGAAGCCCCATCACGACCATCTCGATGGCCTCTATGATGTCGTCTTTGGAAAAGTGAAAGGCCGATAACCAGCCGCTCGGCGCCGCGATCCGCTGGACCGGCGGTGCGGCAAAGGGCAGGTTCACGACTTCGACCTGATCGCCTCGCTTTTGATCGAAGCCGATGGCGGAGCGCACAAGGGCGGCGATCTGGTCGATCTCCTGCTTGGTGCGCGGCGTGTAGACCGTCTCTCCCTTGCCATTTTTGGCATAGGTGCCGTCGACCAGCACCGCGACCGAGATTCGCTTGAGGCGGCCGGCCTGAATCACCTCGGTCTTAGTCGTCTTTGAGATCTCGTAGTTGACGGTTTCATCGGTTTTCCGGCTCTGGTCGCGCGGCGGCGGGGCAGCTCCGGCAGGAGTCGTTCCGTTCTGCGTTTGCGTTTGACCCTGAGGTATCTCGTTGCCGACAGTGACCTCATTATTGGTTTGACCCGTCGAGGACGTTTCTTCGCGGGTCTGGCTGGAGCGCACGACTTTGCCGTCCGGATCGTACTTATCCGAAGTTTCGGTGATACGGTTGAAGTCGAACTCGGCGTTGACTTGGACTTGCGCGTGCCCCGGGCCGACCACCGAATTCACGATGTCCGCGATTTGATTGCGCACCCGGTTCTCGTACGCGACCTGTCTGTCGTTGGCCCCGATTCCACCGTTCGGGTCGTCGGGGGCGCCGTCGGCCAGCAAGTTGCCGGCTTCATCGACCACCGAGATACGTTGCGGCTTGAGACCGTTCACGGCGGTGGCGACCAGATGACGGATCGCACGCACCTGTCCCGGCCCGAGCGTGCCGCGCACACGCAGCACGATCGAGGCGGAGGGTTCCACCTTGTCGCGCGAGAACAGCGGGCGCTGCGGCATGACAAGGTGCACGCGCGCATCTTCCACGTCATCGAGTGTACGGATGGTGCGCTCCAGTTCGCCTTCAAGAGCGCGCACCGCGTCGATGTTCTGGACGAAACTTGTGGTGCCGAGCACATTCATTTTGTCGAAAATCTCGTAACCTACTCCGCCACCCTTCGGCAGGCCGGTTTCGGCAAGCTTCATGCGCAGCTTGGCGACCATTTCCCTGGGCACCATGATGACATCGCCCTGGCCGCGCAGCTGATAGGAGACGTTTTCCCGATCGAGCTCCTTGGCGATCGCGGCGGAGTCCTCGAGCGTCAGATTGGTGAATAGCGGCGTCATGTCGGGCGCCGTCACACGCAGCATGATGAAAGCGAAGAAGCCGATCAGGGCGAGAGTGACGGCGCCCATCGCGGCAATCCGCCCGGCGCCGATCGTCTTGACGAACTCCACCAGGTTCTGCACCGAGCTTCATCTCCGAGCCGCGCCGCGCAATGGGCAAGATTTGCCCGGTGGATGGTTAGCGCCCGGTTAATATTTCGCCGACTGCACTCAAAGGTGCTTGAGGAGAGGATACGCGAACGACGTTCAGCGAGAGGACACGCGAGTTCGCGATGGCAAAACGGAATGACGCGATAGACGATTCGCTTCTCGCCGTCCGTGGATGCACGGAAGCTTGGACGCGCGGAAAGCTTGGACGCGGAAAGCTTGGACGCGCGGAAAGCTTGGACGCGCGGAAAGGCAGCGCGCCCGCTCAAGCGTGGGCGACGGCTTTTCAACCTATATCGATTGAGCGGACTTACTGGCGATATTGCTGAATGCGCGTCGTCCGCAGGCCTGCAAGGCCATGCTGGTCGATCGAATATTGCCAGGAGAGGAACTCTTCGACGGTCAACGTATAGCGGCTACACGCCTCTTCCAGCGACAACAGCCCGCCGCGGACCGCCGCAACCACTTCCGCCTTTCGGCGAATGACCCAGCGCTTCGTCCCCGGCGCCGGCAGATCGGCGATCGTCAGGGGCGAACCGTCCGGCCCGATCACGTATTTGACCCTCGGGCGATGGGGTTCGGTCATAGCTACTCTCACACACTGGACAACGCTACAGACGGCCAGACTACGCATCGCGGCTTAAAATTTGCCTAAGCGTCACCGTCGATTGGCCGCATTCGCCCCCGAAGGCATGCGATGCGCCTTCGCGGGACAAGGTCGGGGCGGGTAGCCATCGGAACGCGCGGCCGGTCAGCGATGTGCGAGAGCGGTATGCTTGCAATTTGCTAAAGCGACTGGATGAGATTGCCGATCGTGCTGTTGAGGCTGCTGATGCTGCTGTTGAGGCTGCTGAGGCTCGAAAGGCTCGATGTGCCGCCGGAGCCGATCGATTCAACTGAACTGATCGGCACGCTCTGACCGCCTACGGTGAGCGTCGGCGGGGTGGCGCTCATGTTGACGGCACTGACGACGCCCTGTGTCTGCGTCGAGACCGCGACCGTCTGACCATTGGCGCCGGTCGCCGTCACCGCAATCGTATAAGTGCCGTCGGGCCAGACCACCCCGTTATTGCCCTGGCCATTCCAGGTGTACGAATTTGTTCCGGCGTTGAGCGTTGTCGCGCCCGTGTACGCGGTCTGGCCGCTGGAGCTGGTGATCGTGATGTTGGCGGTGGCCGGACTCGCGGCGTTCAAGCTCCAGGTCGCCGGCGAGCTGGTTGCGTTGGACAGCGCCGCGCTGCTGCCCGACACCGTCACCGTCGAACCGACCAATTGCAGAGCCTGAGTCGCGGCCGTGGTTTGCTGCAGCGAAATCAGCGTTTGCATGTTGGTGTTCGTGTTGATCTGCTGTTCGACCGAGGAAAACTCGACGAGTTCCTGAGTAAACGAATTGGCATCCATCGGGTCGAGCGGATCCTGATTTTGCAGCTGCGTGGTCAGGAGCTGCAAAAACTCGTCGAAATTGCCGGCAAGTTGCTGCGATGCCGAGTTGTTCGCGGCCGATGCCGTGGCGGACGCCGTCGAGTTGGTCGTCGCTGTCGTGGTCATGTTCCCCTCACGCGATTCGTGCTCACACCCGGATGTCGAGCCCGCTGCGGAGGCTCAAGCGCGAATAGATTTGTGCAGTACCGACCGGAGCAAGCCCTGCATCGGCGATGACAAGCTGTGGCCGTGGCGGCGTGTTCTGCTGATAACCGCCGCCGTTTCCGTTTTGACCGGCAAACGATTGATCGCGCAGCGTAAACTGCAGACCGTTATTGGCCGTCTTCAATCCGGATTGGTCCAGCGCTTGCTGAAGCTGCGGCTGCTGACTCTGCAAGAGCTGCAATGTATCGGGGCGGTCGACCGTGACATGTGCCGTCGCCTGGCCGCTGCTGTCGACATCAAGGCGGACGTCGATGCGGCCAAGCTCCGGCGGGTCGAGGCGGATGGAGAACTGATTAGATCCAGCCTGGGCCCGCGCCGAGATCGCGACCGCCAGGCCCGCAAGCGGTACGGTGGCGTCGGAGCCAGTTGCCGGAGCCGCCGCGGCGGAAGTCGATGTCGTCGCATTGGCGGCAAGCAGACCGAAGTTGGGCAAACCATTCGGACCGACAACGCCGCCGGCGGTCTGGCCATTTGTTTGCCCGGCGCTTGAGGATATCGTCGTGGCTGCAAGGGCACTGCGCGATCCGGTTAGATCGGCGCTGCCCGGAACGGTTGCCTGCGCGAGCACCGTGACGCTATTGCCTGCCTGTGCCTGTGCCTGTGCCTGAGGCGACTGCGCGCCAGTCGCTGCCTGTTGTGAATCCGGCGCGCTATTGAGTGACGCCGAGGCGCTGTCGGGTGCACCGCTTGCGTGGCCATCCGATGGCGTTTGTGTTGCGGTGCTCTGTTGCCCCGCTGAAGTGTTCTTTGCATCTTGCACCAAAGCCTTTTGCTCGGTGCCGGACGCCGGCAATGCTTTCACCCGCGACTTTGCCTGCTCGTCGCTTGTCGTTTGCGCGTTGGCCGTCGCTGTCGCGCTGTCGGCAGTCGCAAGCACGATCGCCGCCGCAACCGGCTGCGAAATCTGCGCTGCCCCCTCGGCCGTAGTTCCTGGGTCGGCTGAGTCGCCCTTGTCGTCTTTGGCCGTCGCCTTCGTCGCTGACGTCTGCGTAGCACCGGTGTCTGCGGCGGCGTTCAGCGCGTCCGCTGCCGCTGTCGCTACCGCTGTTGCCAGCGCCGAAGCCGCGTTGGTGCCGTTCGCCGTGGCAGCACCCGGTTGCGCCGTATCGCTGGCCGCCTGAGGGTTGTTTGCTGTAGCTGTGTCGGCGTTCGTTGCATCAGCGCCATCATCGGCCGCCTGAGGGCTCACCGACGCGTCCGGCGAGCCGGAGTTCGGGGTGGTCGCGCGGCTCGCCGGCTGCTTCGCTGCGTTCGCGGCTGCCAGTTTGCGTAACCTTTGGACGATCGCCTTTGTGGTTGTGTCGCCTGACGTATTCGCAGTGCCTGTAACGCTGCCGGCCGAACGCGGAGGTGGACTCGTCGCGTTGACGGCGCCCGCCGCGAGCGATCCGTTAGCCGCGGTCTGCTGATCCGATTGGGCGGCGGCCGTGTTTGGGCCGGGTGTGATCGCCGTCTGGTTCTGAGCGGATGGCGGCGGAGCAACGGCCGGACTGCTTGATGGCGGGGCCGGCGACGGTGCGGTTGGAGGAGGTGCGGCAGCGTCAAGAATTGCCGCAAATGGCTGCACATCGGTCTGCTGGTTTCCTGCGAGATTTTGCAATTGCTGCGCCGCCCGTGCCGCCGTGGCGCCGGCATCAGAATTAATACTCGACGTACTCGACACTGCGTCGCTCCCGCAGACACCTTGAACCCGACGTTTGCCTGCAACCGCCGGGCCAGCGCCGATTCCCGCCGGAAAGTTCGCAAATACAACAAGTTACGGATCTCTTGCGCCGCAGTGGCAACGGCTCGATCGGAGGTACGCGGCAGATTTTGCCGCCGGCCTCACAGTCCTCCGGGCGTTTTCTGCCGGGCCGGCAGGTCATTCGGGACTATCGCAGCACCATGGCGGAGCCTCGCCGCGGCACTTATAGTATGGCTCGAACGAGCGACCGCTTGCGGTGCCGACCGGCGGCACCGGCGGTGCGGCAGGACCGACGCCGAGGAACCTCTCTGCACTGCGATGCGAAACGATTTCGACATCGATGGACCACCATCCAGGACTCGCGTCGTCGTGGCCATGTCGGGCGGCGTCGATTCGTCGGTGACGGCGGCGTTGCTGGCCGATGCCGGCTATGACGTGGTTGGCATCACGCTGCAGCTCTACGACCACGGCGCGGCAACGCACCGCAAGGGGGCCTGCTGCGCCGGCCGCGACATTCACGATGCCCGCGCTGTCGCCGAGCGCATCGGCATTCCGCATTACGTGCTCGACTACGAGAGTCGCTTCAAGGAAGCGGTCATCGATCGCTTCGCCGCGAGCTATGTGGCCGGCGAGACGCCGGTGCCGTGCGTAGAGTGCAATCAGTCGATCAAGTTCCGCGACCTGCTCCAGACCGCCCGCGAGCTTGGCGCCGTGTGCCTGGCAACCGGCCACTACGTCGCCTCGCATGCCCTGCCGGACGGCGGCCGGGGATTGTTCCGGGCCCGCGAAGCCGAGCGCGACCAGAGCTATTTTTTGTTCGCCACGACACGCGCACAGCTCGATCACCTCCGCTTCCCGCTCGGCGATCGCACCAAGGCGGAGACGCGTGACTTGGCGCGCCGCTTCGGCCTTGCCGTCGCCGATAAGCAAGACAGCCAGGACATTTGTTTCGTACCGACCGGGCATTACGCGGAAATCATCGAACGATTGCGGCCGGGCGCCGTCGGCCCCGGCGATATTGTCGATCTCAGCGGCCGTGTGCTCGGCCGCCACGACGGCATTATTCATTTCACCGTCGGGCAGCGCCGCGGCCTCGGCATCGCCACGGGCGCGCCGCTGTACGTCGTACGCCTGGAGGCCGCCAGCCACCGAGTCGTGGTCGGCCCGCGCGAGGCCCTGCGCACGAGCCGTATCCGCCTGCGCGAGCTGAACTGGCTCGGCGACGGCACGATCGAGCAAGCGGCCTCAAGCCATCCCGAGGTTTACGTGAAGGTCCGCTCGACGCGGCCGCCGCAGCCAGCCTGGCTGCGCGACGGCGCACAGGGGATTGAAATCGAACTGGTCGCCGGCGAAGACGGTGTTTCACCGGGTCAGGCTTGCGCATTTTACGACGCCGCCGAGGGCCAGGCGCGCGTGCTCGGCGGCGGCGTGATTGCAAGCACTGTCGCTATCGAGAAAACCGCCGGCGCCGGCGCCGCGGTCACAGCCATGGCCGCCGGACGCTGAGCCGTCGCAAATTTCCTGGCGAGGCGTTAGAAGTACGTCGTATGGGGGCGAAGTTCGACAAAGCGGCCGTCGAAAGAGCCTACGCGCGCTGGGCGCCGATCTACGACTACGTATTCGGACCCATCTTCGAGCGCGGGCGCAAGGCGGCGATCGGCGCGGCCGAGCGCACCGGCGGCCGTATCCTTGAAGTGGGCGTCGGCACCGGCTTGTCGCTGCCGGAATACCGATGGACCAGCCGCGTCACCGGCATCGACCTCTCGACGCCGATGCTGCGCAAGGCAACAGAGCGGGTGTATGAGCACCGGCTGACCAATGTCGACGGTCTCGCCGTCATGGACGCGCGGCATCTCGGATTTCAAGATGCGGCATTCGATGTCGTTATCGCCCAGTACGTCATCACCACCGTGCCTGAGCCGGAAGCGACGCTCGACGAGTTCGCGCGCGTGCTCAAACCCGGCGGCGAGATCATCCTGGTGAACCATCTCGGCGCGGAGTCAGGCCCGCGCGCGCTGCTTGAGCGCTGGGTGGCTCCGCTTGCGCGCATCCTCGGTTGGCAGACGGAGTTCCGCTTCGAGCGGCTCGTCGCCTGGGCTGCCCGCCACCCCGACATGCGCCTCCTTGAACGCCGGCCCATGCCGCCGCTCGGAAACTTCTCGCTCATCCGATTTGGGCGGGTGGCCGGCTAATCGTTGAGAAATGCTGGGCGGAATCGGCCGCCGCGGAGCTGCCGGCTCCGAGGCTCCGCCGGACAATCGTCCACCGTCGCCACGTGCACGTTGCGCGGCCGGAGGTCTGTCTGGCGGAGCCGGCGACCGCGCCGGTCGCCATGCCAGGAACGCCCTGCCGGCGGCGATGATGGCCGGCCTCGATCGAATTTACGCAAACCTCTTCGAGCGGGCCCTCGAGTTGCCCTGGGTTGACGGCTCTTGGAAACGGCAGCGAACTGCCCTAAATCATGCCCCGCCGGTGCCGACCAACGGTCCGCCGGCACACCTAGGGCATGATCCCGAAAAGTGGACGCCAGTTTTCGGAAAAGATCATGCTCAATCAAAATGGCGGGGTAGCTCAGCTGGTTAGAGCAGCGGAATCATAATCCGGAGGTCGGCGGTTCAAATCCGCCCCCCGCTACCAATAATATCAATATTTTATGCACTTTGCTCTCTAAAAATATTTTAATCGTACCACGATCCGTACCACGTTTCGTTGAGTGTTTCTGAGCTTTCCGGGCATCTCCGAGCCGGTGCTTGGCCGCATTAGCTTGGCGTTTATCAAAAGATCACCGATAGGATCGTGAGCGAGCTTGAGCGCGGCGTAAGGCCGTGGCTCAAACCCTGGAGCGCGGGTAATGGGGAAGGGCGCATCATGCGGCCCCTGCGCGCCAACGGCATCCCCTATCAGGGCATCAATGTTCTGATGCTGTGATCGGAGGCCGTTGAGAAAGGTTACGCCTCGCCTATCTGGATCACCTTCAAGCAGGCGCTCGCGCATAATGCCAATGTCCGCAAGGGTCAGCACATTGATGCGAACGGTCGAGACCGTCGATTGGGAGAACCCGTGATGGGTCACGCGATGTTTGAGCGCGTGCGAATGTTTGGGA
Organism: Xanthobacteraceae bacterium; assembly: GCA_050725855.1. GTDB lineage: Bacteria > Pseudomonadota > Alphaproteobacteria > Rhizobiales > Xanthobacteraceae > BOG-931. Next base: position 13,307 of record JBOHIU010000018.1, read on the forward strand.
CCCAATCAGCGGATTACATCACGGCCAGCGGCCATAGTGGTCGCATCGTCATAGAGGCAAGCCTCTAGGCGAAAACAGGCCGAATACATGACCGCACCCGAACGCTTCGCTCAACTGAGATTCCTCTTGCACCGCGGGCACCGTCCATACATGACCCATTTCGACAAGTTGCGCCGATGATTTGCGGCACCGCAACCTGACCTCGAAAAAGCCAAGGGCAATCAGATGTCGGATAAGGCCGCCAACTGAGGCCGTCAGCCAAGCCGGCCGTCATCGTCGGGCCGACGTTTCGC
>JBOHIU010000019.1:0-8460 GCA_050725855.1 Xanthobacteraceae bacterium
CCGGCAAAGCCCAGCTCGTTCCAGCGCGCCACGACCTGCTCGTACATCGGCCTCGACAGCTTGGTGCGCCGGGAGAACGTCTTGATGTGGCGGAAGTCCATGCAGGCGTTGATCAGCGCCTTGGAGCCCCACGGGCGGATTTCCGGCGGATTGAGACTCGGATCGAGGAACGTGCTCCAGGTCTCGCGCAAAATGTCGATCGATTGCGCCGGCCGCGACCGCGTCGCCATCGCCCATAAGACCTGATGCACGTTGGTCGGATCGACGTCGTCGTCGACCACGATGACGTATTTGCCGAAATAGGCGCCGCTCACGCATTGCGCGGCGAGCGCCATCGCCTGCGCGGCATGACCGGGATATTGTTGTTTGATCGAGACGACGGTGATGCCCCAGCCGGCGGCTTCCGGAATCGACCACACGCCCTGAATGCCGGGCACGCCGAGCTTCTGCAGATCCGCCCAGATCGCCGCCGAGCGCAACGCCGCCCAGAACAGCCCAGCCTCGTTGGCCGGCCCATCGGCCATCAGCGCGCAGGTCAGCGTCGGGTTGTTGCGGAAGCGGACTTTTTCCACGCGCATGAACGGCGTGGCGCCGCTCGGCCGCCCGTAATAGCCGGTAAATTCGCCGAACGGGCCTTCGGCGAAGGTCTCGTCGGGATAAACAAAACCTTCGATGATGATCTCGGCGCGCGCCGGCAGCGGCAGGCCGGTGAGGTCGCTCTTGAACAGTTCGATCGGCGCGCCGGCGATGCCGCCGTAATATTCGTATTCGCTTTCGGTCTTCGGAAACGTCGTCGCCCCGACCAGGAACAACAGCGGATCGATGCCGTAAGCCGCCGCGATCGGCATCGGCTTGCCCATCTTCCACCACTTCTCGCGATCGAGCGTGGCATCCTTGCCGGGCGAGGTATAGACGCCGATCTCGCGCGGCCCTTTGATCATCATACGGTAAGTACCGACATTGATGCGGCCGGTTTCCGGACATTGCGTCACCACCGCGTCGCCGGTGCCGAGATAAAGCCCGCCGTCGAGCGGCCACATGCGCTGGGCGGGAAACCGGCGGATGTCGATCGAGTCGCCGGTGACGATGTTCTGATTGCAGATCGCGGTTTCGGCCGGCACGTCGCGCGGCTTCATGGTGCGGCCCATCTTGCGCTGCAGCGCCTGCACCGCCTGAAGCGGATGGTCCATCGGGCCCTCGCCGATCATCAGGCAAAAGCGCGACAGATTGCAGCCGATCATGTTGTAGAGCGCGCGATGTCCGGGATGGCCCTTGATGTTTTCGAACAGCAAGGCCGGGCTTTGTTGGCTGCCGGCCAGATAGGTGATGGTGGCGGCTTCGAGATCGGGATCGACCTCGGCGGTGATGCGCTTTAATTCGCCCATCGCCTCGACCTTGGCGAGCCACGCGTCGAGATCGCTGGCGTTGGGGCTGCGGACCGCAGCGGACGCGGCTTCGTCCTTGTCGGCGCCCTTGCCGACGCCCTTGCCGGCTGAACCGGCTGAAACGCTCATATCCATGGTCGCTATCCTTGGCCCTGCTCTCGCCTTCGGAGGCCGAGCTTATTGACTATGGCGGGCCGCGGAAAGCTTCGCCGGATCTGGACAGAAATTCTATCCTGCATGGATGGACGACCATGCCGATCGGGGCGGCGAATTCGCGCGACACCGTTGCCGTCATTGGCGGAGCATCCGCCGGCGCTCGGGTCTTGCCGCCGGCGCTCGGCTGGTGCCCCGCTGTTGCCGCCGCGCGTTATTTGACGGCGCCGCCGGTTATGCCGCTGATGAACCGGTCGAGGAAAAGATTGTAGGCGATCGCTACCGGGATGCTGGCGATCAGCGCGCCGGCCATCAGTTCGCCCCAGTAGAAGACGTCGCCGCGCACCAGGTCAGTGACCACACCCAATGTCACCGGCTTTTGGTCGGACGACGAGATGAACGTGAGCGCATAGACGAATTCCTGCAAAGTCAGGGTGAAGGTGAAGATCACTACCGTCAGAATCGCCGGTAGCGACAGCGGAACCGTCATCCTCATGAAGGCGCCGAACAGGCTGCAGCCGTCGACGATCGCCGCTTCCTCGATCTCCGGCGGCATGGCCTTGAAGAATCCCATCAACAGCCAAGCGCAGAACGGAATGGTGAAGGTCGGATAGACCAGTACCAGCGACCACATCGAATTCTGCAATCCGATATCGGCGACGATCCGCGACAGCGGCAGGAACAACAGGCTCGGCGGGACCAGATAGGTCAGGAAAATAGCGATCCCGAGCGCCTCGCCCTTGCGGCCGCTGGTCCGCGCCAGGCTGTAGCCGGCGGGTACCGCGGTGACGACGGTGATCGCGGTGACGCAGACGCCGATAACGAACGAGTTCAACAACCAGCGACCGAACAGCGTATTTTCAAAGAGGTAACGAAAATGCTCGAGAGTGGGCGCTTCGGTAAACCAGAACGGGATGTTGGAGATGTTGTAAAGATCGCTGTTCGTCTTCAGCGAGGTGATCAGCATCCAGTAGAATGGAAAAGCGCAGATAATGACGAAGAACGCGACCGCGGCGTAGAATGCCGTCTCGCGTCCGGTTATGGCCAAAATGCGCCGCATCTCAGATCTCCCGCCGCCGGATGAAGCGCAACATCGCGATCACCACGACAAACAGCACCGGCAGCATGAACAACGAAATGGCGGCGCCGTGCGCGACGTCGCCGGAACTGATGCCGACCTGGAAACCCTCGAACCCGAGGACCGATGTTGCGCCTGAAGGCCCGCCATTGGTCAGCAGGAATACGATCGAGAGGTCGGTGAAGGTGAACACGATCCCGAAAATCAACCCAATGGCCACGATCGGCAGAATCATCGGCAGGATGATCTGGTAGTTGCGGCGCCAGAAACCGGCGCCGTCGACCGTCGCGGCATCGACCACGTCCTGCGGCACGGCGGTGATGCCGGCGAGAAAGATGACGATTGCGAACGGGAAGAAGCGCCATGCATTGATGATGATGATGCACAGCATGGCCAGATAGGGGTTGCCGAGCCAGTTTGGTGCGTCGTTTCGGGTGATGATGCCGAGCGCGATCATCGTCCAGTTGATCACGCTGTAAAGGGAATCAAACATCCACTCCCAGGCGATCGTGGCGAGCGCGATCGGCACCGCCCACGGCAATATGATCAGCGCCCTGACGATCTTGCGCCCGGGGAACGGGCGCAGCAGCAGCAGCGCCCCGAATTTGCCCATGATCAGGCCGATCAGATTCGATCCGAAGGTAAAGAGAAAGGTATTGCCCAGCGTCCGGAGAAAGACCGGATTCTGGACGACTTGTTCGAAATTCGCGAGGCCGACGAAACGCCAGCTCGGATCATAGAGCGTGTAGGCGCTGACCGAATAATATACCGCGAGCAGGAAAGGCACGCCGACCAGCAGCAACACATAAAGGATCGCCGGCGCGAGAAAGATCGAACCGAGCACCTCGCGCCGGTCCAGGATGAACCGAAAGCGCGATATCGGTTTGACGACGGGTTGTGCTGATGCGGCGATGACGGCCATCGGCAAAATTCCGTTAATGGCGACTGACCCGCTTGCCGTCCTGGTCGAAAGGACGCAGCGCGTGATTGCGCACGGCGAAGGCATGCCATTCGCCGGGCCGGATGCTTTCCTCGGCGACATGCGCCGGAGGCAATCTCGCCGTTACCACCTGGTTCGGATCGAATCCCTCCAGGACGCCATAGACGATCCGTTCCGAGCCGAGATATTCGGAGCGGTCGACGCGGAAGTTGAATTCTTTGAAAGCCGCGTCCTTAATCATGTCCTTGGGCAGGAAGTTCTCGGGGCGGAAGCCGAGAAAGCCGCCGTTCTGCGCGACGATGTTCATCGGCGGCGTACCAACGAAGCTTGCGACAAAGCGGTCGGCGGGATCGTCATAAATCTCGGACGGCGTCCCCATCTGCCGAATGCGCCCATGATCGATGACGGCGATACGGTCGCCCATGCCCATCGCCTCGACCTGATCGTGAGTCACATAGATCGTGGTGACGCCGACCCGCTGCTGAAACTGCTTGATCTCCTGACGGGCGGAGGAGCGCAATTTGGCGTCGAGGTTCGAAAGCGGCTCGTCGAGCAAGAGCGCGGTCGGTTCGCGCACCAGCGCACGCGCGAGCGCGACGCGCTGGCGTTCGCCGCCGGAGAGTTGGCGCGGCCGGCGGTCGAGGAGATGGCCGATGCTAAGCAGTTGCGACGCCCACGCCACCTTCCTGTCGACTTCCGCGCCGGGAACGCGCTGCGTGCGCAGCGGAAAGGCGATGTTCTTGCGCACGGTGTAATGCGGATAAAGGCCGTAGCTCTGAAACATCATCGCCACGCCGCGGGCGCGCGGCGGAAGGTCGTTGACGAGGGCACCGCCGATCAGAAGGTCACCGCTCGTCTGCTTCTCGAGCCCGCAGATGATGCGCAGAAACGTCGTCTTGCCGCAGCCGGACGGTCCGAGCAGAACCATGAACTCGCCTTCCGGCACCGTCAGGCTGATGCCGTTGACGGCGGGGATATCAGCAAATTTCTTGGTGATATCCCTGGCTATAACCGCAGCCATTAAACCTCCCAGAATTCAACGGAGCACTTTTGCCCCGCCGTTCCTTGGCGGAGCATCAGCCTGTACCAATGTGCCTTTAGCCGACCGAAGTGCCGGCCGGTCCGGACCGCGCCCAGAGCGTGGTCCGGACGCCGCCAATCAGCTCTTTCCGGCCCACTTCTTGAAGATGGCGTCGCACTGCTGCGTGGCCAACTTGACCGAGTCTTCGGCGGACATCTGACCCGTCGCCGCCTTCGACATCATGTCGCAAAGAACGAACTCGTTATAGACCTCGTCAATCGCGGGCGCCGCCGGCCCCGGATAGCCGGGCGCGGCACACCACTCGTCGGAGGTCTGCAGCACCGAAAGCTTGTCGTGCGGGTTCGATGTCGGGTCATCGGACAAAATCGGCATCGGCTTGGGCACGATGTTGGCAAAGCAGGGGTTATTGTAGCCTTCGCTCGCCTTGAAGGCTTCCGGCCAGTGTTGGGCGTAGTATTCGAGGAATGCGATCGCTCCTTCCTGGTTCTTGGCAAACTTCCAGATGCCATAGAATCCCGCGGCGGCGCCCATGATCTGGCCGGCCGGCCCCTTCGGCGGCTTCAATACGAAAATGTCGTCGGCCATCTTCTTGTTGACTTGCTGCGCCGTCCGATAAGCCGAGATCGGGTTGAGGATCAGCGAGGAAACTCCGGAAACGAGATACCGGTTGTTGCTGGAGTCGTCCCATGACAGGACCTCCGAGGTCATCGCTTCCTTGTAGAGAGCGATGACAAACTTCACGGCCTCGACGGACTCTTTGCTGTTGAGCACGACGCGCTTGCCGGCCTTGTCCTGAACGGCGCCGCCGTAGCTCCACAACAAGCCGCGCCAAGTCGTATTTGGATCGTTGCTGTGGCCGAGCGAAATGCCGACCGGATGGCCTTTCTTTTTCAGCTTGATGCCGCCGACCCGTACGTTGTCCCACGTATCCGGCTTCATGCCGATTTCGTCCCACATGCTTTTGCGATACATGGTGGGGTAGTTGATGTAGAAGTCCGGAAATGCCGACCAGGTCTTTGTGGCCGCCTCATAGCCGATCTGCGTGCCGATGGTCGTGACCTTGCCGTACTTCTTCTCGGTGGATTCGACCAATTTCGTCAGGTCGACAAGAAACTTGTGATAAAGGTGGGCGCCGCTGGCGCCGCCGTTCCAGCCGAAGATATCGTGGCCCGCTCGCGCCGACGCTTCGGCGGCCGCGCGCGCGGCGATATCGGCCTCGTTGATGTGGTCGACCGTGACCGCGATGTGGTTCTTGTCGCCCCAGTCCTTGGCGAACTTGTCGAACCAGGTGTCGTAGGCCGGAACGAAATGGCTCCATTGCACGATTGACAGCGTCTTGGTATCGGCCATTGCCGTCGACACGAACGGCGCCGACAGCGCCGGCGCCAAGCCGGCAGCGCCGGCGACGACGCCCGACGTTTTCAAGAAGTCTCTTCGCGAGACTGATGGCTTTTGTTTGTTTCCTCCCGATCGCATCGTATTCCTCCTGACAGGTTGATGCTGTGTCGTTGACGACACTTTAATTTCTTGTTTCGCCGGCTTACCCTCCGGCGGTCACGAACGCGCTGTTTGATCCGATTGCCATCGTTCGCTTTTGAAGAAGCCCAGGCAACGACGTGCATTCAGATCATAACAGGCGGCAACTTGGCACAACGCTAGCACCGAGTAACATCCCCGCCAAGGGCGGGTTCGCGACATGCCGCCGCCCCAACGATGGCACGAGGTCGCACCCTGTTAAAGTATTAGGGTGTGTCGTCATTTAAGCCAAGCGAGAGCGCAGACCAAGTGCAAGCCGGCAAGGAAGTTTCGCGCTGTTTTCTCATAGCGAGTTGCGATTGCCCGAAAATGCTTGATGGTGCAGAAGAACCGCTCGACGAGATTGCGCTCGCAATAGAGAGCGAAGTCGCATTGACGTTGGACTTTCCGGTTGGATTTGGGCGGGATGACCGCGCGGATGGTCCGCGCCGTCAGGCTTTCGATGAGGTGATCGGCGTCGTAACCCTTATCGCCAAGCAGAGCTTCTGGCTCGACCTGCGTCATCAGTGCTTCGGCCTGGGTGATGTCGTGGACCTGGCCACCGGTCAGGCTGAGAGCCAATGGGTTACCGAGGGCATCGACGATCACGTGGATTTTCGTCGTGAGGCCGCCGCGCGAGCGGCCGATGGCTTGATCGCTCCCCCCTTTTTCCGCGCCCCGGCGCTATGCTGGTGGGCTCGTACAATCGTCGCGTCGATCATCGCGTATTCATTATCGGGATCATCCGCCAAGGCCTTGAAAAGATTCTCCCAAACGCCGCTCGCCGCCCAGCGGGAAAAGCGCTTGTGGGTGTTGCACCAGCCGCCAAAACGTTCCGGCAAATCGCGCCACGGAACCCCTACACGGAATTTCCAGATCACCGCTTCAACAAAGAGACGATTGCCCAGCTCGCTGTTGCGGCCAACCGTGCCGGGGCGGCCCGGAAGCAATTGCTCGATCCGGGCGAACTGGTCGTCTCGCAATGCATGGCGTTCCATTGAACCCTCCTTGAGGAAGGCTCCCCATGAATCACGCTTTTGCTGATTTGCGAATCCCCTAAATGACGACAGGCCCTATAAAGCGACGCTGCGGGCGGTTTCCCGCAAGGCGGACGATCAAACGATCAGGGCGCCCCGTCGGCCTGCAATGGGTGTTTCGCCGTGACTTGCGCTTCTCCCGGCGCGTGACGGTGATGCTGGCTTTGCGATGACAACAGGTACGCCGTGTTGACCAGCGCGATATGGGACAACGCCTGCGGAAAGTTGCCGACCAGTCTGCCCTCCTTCACCGCATACTCCTCCGAAAGCAATCCCACGTCGTTGCGCAGCGTGAGCAAGCGTTCGAACAGTTCGCGCGCCTCCTGCCGCTTGCCGAGCATAAACAAATTGTCGGCCAGCCAGAAGCTGCAGGCGACGAACACGCCCTCGCCCGGAGGCAATCCGTCCATTCCGAGTTTGGTGTCGTAGCGCACGACCAGGCCATCGATCAGGAGATGCCGCTTGACCGCCTCGACGGTGGATTGGACACGGGTATCCTCGGCGGGAAGAAATCCGACCAGCGGAATAAGCAGCGCGCTCGCATCCAGATGCTTCGAGCCATAGCTTTGCACGAAGGCGCCGACTTCGGGATTGAAGCCGCAACGGCACACTTCCTCGTGGATCTTCTCACGCAGCGCGCGCCATCGCTCCAGCGGGCCGTCCATCCGGAACCGCTCAAGCGTTTTCACCGCGCGGTCGAACGCAACCCACGCCATGACCTTGGAGTTGGTGAATTGCTGCTGATCCCCGCGCACCTCCCAGATGCCGTGATCGGCGCCTTCCCAGATCTTTTCGAGGTGAGCAAGGAGACCCTTCTGCATCTCCCAGCCTTCTTCGTTGGCGCCGAGCTTGGCGTGACGGGCATGAAGCAGGGCATCCATCAGCTCGCCATAGACGTCGATCTGGATCTGCCGGGCGGCGGCGTTGCCGACGCGGACAGGCTTCGAGCCCTCATAACCGTCGAGCCAGGAGATTTCCCATTCGGGAATGCGGTGCTCCCCGGTCAGGCCGTACATGATTTGCAGGCGCGCCGGCTCGCCGGCAACGGTGCGCAGCAGCCAGTCGCGCCAGGCGCGCGCGTCCTCATGGAAACCTGCATTCATCAGGCAAAGCAGCGTGAAGGTGGCGTCGCGCAGCCAGCAGTAGCGGTAATCCCAGTTTTTGCTCCCACCGAGTTTCTCGGGCAGCGACGACGTGGGAGCCGCGACGAAGCTGCCGGCGGCATTGTAGGCAAGCGCCTTCAACGTGAGCGCCGAGCGCAGTACCGCATCGCGCCACTCGCCCTCGTAGCGGAACGCTTTAGCCCACGC
>JBOHIU010000020.1:0-6654 GCA_050725855.1 Xanthobacteraceae bacterium
ATGCAGGATCGTTCCGGCCGTGACCGACGTTTGACGACCGCAGCTTGGACATTCGTAAATACCGACGCGCTTTGCCAGGGCCCAGCCCCGTGTGCCGCCACAGCCCGGGCAGACAAAACCGTCAGGCCACCGTCGCACCGCCAGAAATGCCACGCAGCTTTCCTCATCGGGAAACTCCTTCTGAAATCGGATCAACGAGCGTGCGCGTGCCACCCGACCATGCTACATCTTGCGTAACCTGAGTCAAAGGGATAAGCCTCAACGAAACCTCTATTTTGAAGGTTTATACTTTGCTTCAGAAATGACGATCCCGGCGGCAGCACGCCGACTGCCGGAAGTATCTATCCGTGGAAATGAAAGCTCAAAATGCGCCGCTGCGACCAGCGGCGATATTTGTGACCCTGGCCGCCAGACGAAGCAGCGCATAGTTTCGATTTGCCGCCATGAACCCGCCAAAGACAGAAATCGAGCCGGAGATCGAACCGGCCGCGTCCGCCGAAGAGGATGAAGAGCAATCTTTGCCCGAAGCGGAAGCGGAGGATTCCCTGGATGTGGCTATCGGCGAGGAGGAAGGATCGCTGGCGCAAGGCCGTGCCGCCATCATTCACCACGCCAAGCACGCACCGTCCCGCCCCGGCGTTTATCGCATGATCGATGCGCGCGGCGACGTGCTTTACGTGGGCAAGGCCAAAAACATCAAGAAGCGCATAACCGCCTATGCGCGTCCCACCGGCCTCGACACGCGCATCGAGCGCATGGTCGCCACGACGCGCACGCTCGAATTCGTCGTCACCCGCACCGAGACCGAGGCGTTGCTGCTCGAAGCGAATCTGATCAAGCGGCTGCGGCCTCGCTTCAACGTGGTGCTGCGCGACGACAAGTCGTTTCCCTACATTCTGATCACAACCGATCACTGGGCGCCGCAAATCCTCAAACACCGCGGCGCGCGCGCCCGGCCTGGGCAGTATTACGGACCGTTCGCCTCGGTGTGGGCGGTCAATCGCACCGTTAACGCGCTGCAGCGCGCGTTTCTTTTGCGCTCGTGCAGCGATCCGTTTTTCGAGAGCCGTTCTCGCCCATGCCTTTTGTACCAGATCAAGCGTTGCTCCGCGCCGTGTACCCGGCAGATCGATTTCAAGGACTATTCCGCGCTGGTGCGCGAGGCCAACGCCTTTCTCTCCGGCCGTAGCAAGGCGGTGAAGGACGAACTCGCCGGCGAGATGGAAACGGCGTCTTCGGCGCTCGATTTTGAACGCGCCGCCGTTTATCGCGACCGTCTGGCGGCGCTTTCCGCCATCCAGTCGCACCAGGGCGTCAACCCACGCGGCGTCGAAGAGGCGGACGTCTTCGCCGTGCATCAGCAGGGCGGCTTTTTCTGCGTCGAAGTCTTCTTTTTCCGCACCGGGCAGAATTGGGGCAACCGCGCCTATTTTCCCAAGGCTGACCGCTCGCTCGGATCGAGCGAGGTGCTGTCCGCCTTCCTGGCGCAGTTCTACGACGATAAGCCGCCACCGCGACTGATCCTCCTCTCTCACCCGATCGACGACGCGGCTCTGTTGGCCGAAGCGCTGTGCACCAAGAGCGGCCGCAGGGTCGAGGTGTCGCAACCGCAGCGCGGCGAGAAAAAGGATCTGGTCGATCACGCTGTCGCAAATGCGCGGGAGGCGCTGGGCCGCAAGCTCGCCGAGACCTCCTCTCAGCAGAAGCTGCTGCAACAACTCGCCGAGACCTTTGGATTGCCGCATCCGCCGTTGCGGATTGAAGTTTTCGACAACAGTCACATTCAGGGAACAAACGCGGTTGGCGCCATGATCGTCGCCGGGCCCGAAGGCTTTCGCAAAAACCAGTATCGAAAATTCAATATCCGCTCCGTCGATCTCACGCCGGGCGACGATTTCGGCATGATGCGGGAGGTCTTGAGTCGGCGCTTCAAGCGGCTCTTGGCAGAGGCGCCGCGCCAAGGAAATACGGACGGAAATAGAGACCGCGCAGCGCTCCTTGTTGACCCCGGCCTGATGGAGAAAGCCGAGCCGCTGGGGGAGGGGGGTGATAACTCTCCAGCAGTCGCGGCCTTCCTGCCGGTCCCTGCTGCGCAAGGGGTGGGGGCACAGCCTGCGGAGTTGGAGGAGCAAGACGATTCCCCCTGGCCGGATCTCGTACTGATCGACGGCGGCCAAGGACAGCTCACCGTCGCGCGCGAGACTCTCGCCACGCTCGGCCTTGATGTGCCGCTGGTGGCGATCGCCAAGGGTCCGGATCGCGACGCGGGGCGGGAAACGTTCTTTTTGCCTGGGCGCGACTCGTTCAAACTGCCGCCGCGCGATCCTGTGCTCTACTTCGTCGAGCGGCTGCGCGACGAGGCGCATCGTTTCGCCATCGGTTCACATCGCGCGCGGCGAAGGCGCGACCTGCGCGAGGCCGGCCTGCAGGAGATCGCCGGCATCGGGCCGAGCCGCAAACGGGCATTGCTGCATCATTTCGGCACGCTTAAAGCGATCGAGCGGGCCGCCGTCACCGATTTGATGCAGGTCGACGGTATCAGCGCCGAAACGGCGCGTCGGATTTATGCGTTCTTTCACGAGGGGGCGGCGTAAGGAAAGGCGCCTGGTGTGGCGATTCGGAAGCCCCATCATTTCACCGCGGGGCTCGTTCCTACAGCGGGGCTCGTTGTGCGGCCTTCTGACAAAAAGTCACGCGAGATCAATAACTTGCTAGGGTCCCTTCGTTGAAGTTCGCAAGGGAGGGGCTGCACAATGGTGCGAACTTCGGAATCGGGACACGAGAGGCCTGTCGGTAGGCTCCAGGCGGCGTTATGTTATGACGATGAATTCGACCAGCACGACAACGTCCGGGTCGCTCCGCGCTCATCCGCTGTCATTGCCTAACGTTTTGACCTATGGACGGATTGTCGCGGTCCCGATCGTGGTCGGCTGCATGTTCTATCAGGACATTCTGCACGGCGGATTATGGCTGCGCTGGGCGGCGCTGACCGTTTTCGTCTTCGCCGGCATTTCCGATTTCCTCGACGGCTATTTGGCCCGGGCATGGAGTCAGCAATCGCCGCTCGGCCGCATGCTCGATCCGATCGCCGACAAGCTGCTCGTCGCATCCTGTCTGCTGATGCTCGCGGCGGAGAGCACCATTCATGGCTGGTCGTTATTGGCGGCGGTGGTGATCCTGTGCCGGGAGATCCTCGTTTCCGGCCTGCGGGAATATCTGGCCGAACTGCGCGTTTCGGTCCCGGTAACCCGGCTCGCCAAGTGGAAGACCACGATGCAGCTCGTCGCCGTCGGATTTCTTATTGCCGGCGAGGCCGGGGACGCCATCGTGCCGGGCATTACCGGGATCGGCATCGCGCTGCTGTGGCTCTCGGCGCTGCTGACGCTCTACACCGGGTGGGATTATTTGCAGGCCGGGTTGCGGCACATCACCGAGGAGAGTGCGTGAGCATCAAGGTGCTTTATTTTGCCTGGGTGCGTGAACGCATCGGCAAGGCGGAGGAAGAGATCGAGCCGCCGGCAGAGGTCCAAACCGTTGGCCAATTGGTCGGCTGGCTTGCCGGCAAAGGCGAACAATACGCCTATGCGTTCGAGAATCCGAAGGTGATCCGCGCCGCCATCGACCGTTCTCACGTGCGCCCGGATACCAGTATCTGCGGCGCCCAAGAGATTGCGTTCTTTCCGCCGATGACGGGAGGGTGAGGCGGCGGCAATTCCTATGACCACGATCATCCGCCTGCAGCGCGAAAAGATCGATGTCGCCGCGGAAGTGGCGAAGCTCGCCGGCGCGCACAGCGATGTCGGCGCGGTCGTGACCTTCACCGGGATCTGCCGCGCGGACGAGAGCGGTGCGCCAATCGCGGCGCTGACGCTCGAACATTATCCCGGCATGGCGGAGGCGGAGATTGCCCGCCACGTCGAGGCGGCCTGCGCACGCTGGCCGCTGATCGGTGTGCTGGTCATCCATCGCCATGGGCGGATCGTTCCCGGTGAGGCCATTGTGCTGGTGGCCACAACCTCAACTCACCGGCAGGCTGCATTCGCGGCGGCCGAATTTTTGATGGATTATCTTAAAACCCGGGCGCCGTTCTGGAAGCAAGTGGAGGCCCCTGGGGGAAGAGCATGGGTCGAAGCCAAGGCGGCCGATGATGCCGCGGCGGATCGCTGGGCGGCGCCGCCGGTGCGGCGCGACGCCATGAAGTGAGGCCGCCCGACGGCTTGAGCGGCCGGCGTTGCCGCGCGCCTCGGCAGAGCGTCGACGAAGACAATCCTTCGATCGCTTGAAGCGGCCGATGTCGGAAGAGGTCCGGGACGTCGAGTTTGCTTCGATCCTTGCTGCCGGTACCGCTACCGCATCTTCAGGACAATAACTCGATCGCTTGTTGGATCGGTCGTCTTCCGTAATTGAGCCACTTGCGGGGCCGTGACCGCCGGCGCTTGATTGCCCCAACCATTGCGGATGAACGTGAGAACGTCGGCAATCTGCTGATCGGAGTACTGCTGCCGGAATTGCGGCATACGGTAGGAATCGGGAGTACCTTCGACAACAAGCGGATTAGACGCGTTCAGCACCAGGTTGATCAGCGAAGAGGGGTCTTTTTCGAGGACGACCGCGTTGCCGGCAAGCGGAGGTATATAGGGGGCGAAGCCTTTGCCATTAAGTCCGTGACAGTTTGCGCACATTCCCGCGTACACGGCGTCGCCGGGTTGCGATGTGCGCCCAGCGCGGAGCGCCGTTGTGGTTGCATTGTTGTAGGCGACCGCTTGCTGGTGGGACGTCGCCGGCAGCGATTTCAGATAGACCGCGATGGCGTTGACGTCGCTGTCAGACATGTACGGCGTAGAATTATTGAGCACATCGATCATCGAGCCGAACGCCGTACCGTTGCGGTTGTGGCCGTGTTTGAGGAATGCGACAATGTCATCTTTCGACCAGCCGCCAAGACCGGTCCGAACGTCGCCGCGCAGATCCGGCGCGTACCAGGCGTCGAGCTCCGCGCCGGAGAGATAATCCGGGCTGCTGTCGTCGAGCGCCTTTTCCTGCCAGGCAAAGCCACGCGGCGTGTGACAGGCGCCGCAATGGCCCAGGCCCTGCACCAGATAGGCACCGCGATTCCAGGTGGCGTCGTGGCCGCCCTTGTCGACATAGCTCCCACTCGTGGTGAACAGCGTATCCCAGACCGCAAGCGGCGAGCGGAAGCCGAGATACGACGGGATCTCAGTCGGCTTATTCGGCTGGTGGACCGGCGGCACCTGCTTCATGAAGAAATCATAGAGCGCCGCTACGTCCGCGTCGGTGAGCTTGGCGTAAGACGGATAGGGCATCGCCGGATAGAGGTGATGGCCGTCCTTGGCGACGCCTTGCCGCACGGCGCGAGCAAAATCCGCAAGGCTGTAGCTCCCGATGCCGGTTTGCGGATCCGGCGTGATGTTGGTCGAATAAATATTGCCGAGCGGGGTGCCCATTTTGAGCCCGCCGGCGAAGGCCTTGCCGCCGGGAACGGAGTGGCAGGAGACGCAGTCGCCGGCGCGCGCCAGATATTCGCCGCGGCTCATGGGAGGAGTAACGCCGCTTTCGTCCGCGCGCGATACGCCGCCTGCGACCAGCAAAAGCAGCCCGCAGAACACCATTCTTGAAATTATCTTCACGTCCTCTGCCTCCCCAGCAGGCGCTGCCCCATGGCTTTTGTGAATTGGCAGGAGGCAGCCCTCTAACCGCCTCCCGCAGCCGAATGTGAGAGCCGGCGGCTACGCGGTCGACCCGCTCAGATCGTGATCGCTGACCGGCAGCGAACGAAGGCGTTTGCCGGTGGCGGCGAAGATCGCATTCACCACGGCACCGGCGATTGGCGGTGTTGCCGGCTCGCCCGCGCCGCCCCAAACCTTGCCGCCGCTCGGCACCAGATGGACGTCGATCTTCGGCGCCTCGGCAAGGCGCACCATGCGATAGGTGTCGAAATTGCCCTGCACAGCAGCGCCGTCCTTGATCGATATCTTGCCGTAAAGCGCGGCGCTCAACCCGAAGATTACGCCGCCCTCAGCCTGTTCGGCGATGGTCTGCGGATTGACCATGTAGCGGGTATCGAGCGCGACGGTAACGCGATTGACCTTCACCTCACCGTCAGGCTTCACGGTGACCTCGGCAACTTGCGCGCAGAGACTGTCGCAATCCGTGCAGATGGCGATGCCGCGGCCGCTGCCCTTGGGCAGCGGCTTGCCCCAATCGCCCTTCTCGGCGGCGGTATCCAGCACCTTCAGCCAGTCGGGTTTGCCCTCAAGGAGTTTGCGCCTCACCTGATAGGGATCGAGGCCGTTAGCGGTTGCGATCTCATCGAGGAAGCTTTCAATGGCATATGTGTGCTGGTTCACGCCGGGCGCACGCCAGAACCACACCGGCAAATGGGTGTTCTTGACCAGCGACTGAACGCGCGTATTCGGCACGTTGTAGCCGTTGTCGGCCAAGCCGGCGACGGTTTGCGGCTCGATCTTGTGGGCCGGAAGCTTTACGCCGACCGATGCGAGGATCGACGAGGTGACGACCCGCATCGACCATGCGGTCGGCATTCCATCGGCGCCGACGGCGGCCTTGAAGGCGACCACGGCATGCGGACGGAATTTGTCCTGACGGGTATCCTCCTCGCGTGTCCACACTAGT
>JBOHIU010000021.1:0-50157 GCA_050725855.1 Xanthobacteraceae bacterium
GTTCAACACGCACGACTTCGATATGGGGCACCGACCAACGGCTGTCCTCGGCGCACGCGGCGCTGGCCAACGGCACGCAGGTGCAAGGCTTTGAACTCGACGACGTGCACCGCCAGGGCGTGCTGCATGTCGGCGCCGTGACACTGCCGGCGCTGATCGCGGTGGCGGAAAGCCATGCCCACTTCGCCGGGCGCGACTTCCTCACCGCCGCCGTCGCCGGCTACGAGATCGGGCCGCGCGTCGGGCTTTGCATGGGACAGGAACATATCGGCCAGGGCTGGCATTCGGGCGCCACGGTCGGAATTTTCTCCGCCGCCGCCGGCGCGGCGCGCGCCCTAAAGCTAGATCGGGAGCAGACCGTGCACGCGCTCGGCATCGCCGGCACGCAATCGTCCGGCTTGATGGCGGCGCAATACGGCGCGATGGTCAAGCGCATGCACGCCAGCCGCGCCGCGCAGAGCGGGCTTTACGCGGCTTTGCTGGCCGCCAACGGCTTCACCGGCATTGTCGATATATTTGAAGCCCCCTATGGCGGCTTCTGCACGACCTTCTCGCGTTCGCAGAGCCGGTTCAATGTCGCCGAACTGAGCGCCGGCCTTGGCGAGCGTTTCGAGACGATGTGGATTTCACTTAAATTCCATGCCTGCGTCGGCTCCAACCACACCACGCTCGATGCCATCGCCGATATCCGCAGGCGGCGACCGTTCACGCTCGAACAGATCGAACAGGTCGTGGTGCACGGCTCACAGGTCACCGTCGACCACGTCGGCTGGCCCTACAAGCCGGAAGGATTGACCGCCGCGCAACTCAACCTGCCGTTCTGCGTCGCGACACTCTTGATCGAGGGCGATGTTTTCGTCGACCAGTTCAAGCCCGCGTGTGTGGACGACCCGGCGCGAATCGCGCTCTCGCGAAAGGTCAACGTCGTGCACGATCCGGCCATTACGGCGCTTGGCGCGGGCCATCGTCACAAGGTCCGTGTCGAAATCCGCTTTCGCGACGGCTCGGTCGAACGCGAAACCCGCGAGGCGCCGCGCGGCAGCGAACAATGCTTCGCCAGTGCCGGGGACATCGTCACCAAATTCCGCAAGCTCACCCGTGCTGTCATGGCGGAAAAGCAGCAGGATGCACTGATCGAGGCCGTGCTGGGGGTCGATGAGTTGGACGATAGCCGGTCGCTGATCGAGTTGTTGCGCGTGACCTAGATATTTCGCTCATTCCCGCGCAAGCGGGAATCCGGACCTGGGTCCTCGCTTTCGCGGGGACGAGCGGCAAAGTTTGTGGGCATTCCGCTCGCGCTCCATCCTCGTTACAGTTACCCGCCCAAAAGGACCGCCAAATGGAATTCGGCATTTTCGATCATCTCGACCGCAACGGCGCGACGCTGCCGGATTTTTATGAGCAGAGGCTGAAGATCGCCGAAGCCTACGACCGGGCCGGCTTTTACGCCTATCACCTCGCCGAGCACCATTCGACGCCGCTCGGCATGGCGCCGTCGCCGAACGTGTTTCTCGCCGCGCTCGCCCAGCGCACCAAGCGTCTGCGCTTCGGGCCGATGGTGTTCGTCGTGCCGCTCTATCATCCGCTGCGGCTGCTTTCGGAAATCTGCATGCTCGACCAGATGAGCGGCGGCAGGCTCGAACTGAGCTTCGGCCGCGGCGCTTCGCCAATCGAACTCGAATATTTCGGCGCCGATCCCGCCGTCTCGCAGGAAATCTATAACGAGGCCGTCGAAGCGATCCTGCAGGGTCTCACGCATAAGACCCTCGATTTTCATGGCAAACATTTTTCCTTCGACAACGTGCCGATGGAGCTTTCGCCGCTGCAAAAGCCGCACCCGCCCATCTGGTACGGCGCGCATGCGCCGGAGAGCGCCGCGCGCGCGGCGCGCAAGGCGCTCAACATTATCAATCTCGATGCAACCGCGCATATCCGGGATACCGTCGCGAGCTACCGCAAGGCGTGGCATGAACGCAAAGGCACGGCGCCGCTGCCAAAGATCGGACTCAGCCGCTTCATCGTCGTCGGCGAAACCGACGCCCAGGCGATGCGTCTCGCGAGCCGCGCCTATCGGCCGTGGTTCGATAGCTTCATTCATCTGTCGCGCCTGCGCGGGCGCGCGCAGACGCACCCGCGGCCTGAGGAATTCGAACTGCTGATGGCGCGCGGCCAGGGCGTCGCCGGCTCGCCCGCGACGGTGCGCGAGCTGCTCGCCGCGCAGTTGGCTGAAACCGGCTGCAATTATGTCGTCGGCCAATTCGCCTTTGGCGACATGACACTTGGAGAAGCGTTGCACTCAGTTGAACTGTTCGCCAGCGAGGTCATGCCGGCGCTACGCACGATCCGTGAGCCTGCAATTGCTTAGCCATCCCGCATCGCCTTGAGGTGAGCAAACACCTTGGCGCGCAGCGCCGCCTGCTCTTCGGCGCTCCACTTGCGGAAGCCCTCGCCGGATTTGAAGCCAAGCTTGCCATCGGCGACGAGCTTTTTCAGGTAGGGTGACGGGCCCGGCCTGCTGTCGATCGCCGGCAAGACGGTCTCATGAATGGCGAGGGCGAGATCGGTGCCGACCAGATCGGCGTTCTCCAGCGGGCCGAGCACGGCGATGCGCCGGCCGAACGAGGCCTTGATCACGGCATCGACAGTTTCGGCATCGCAGATGCCGTTCTCGACCAGCGAAATCGCTTCGCGCCAGAGTGCGTGCTGCAGGCGGTTGCCGATGAAGCCCGGCACGTCCTTTTTCACGTGCGCCGGCTGCTTGCCGGCCGCGCGATGCAGCTCCATCGTCCACGCCACCGCTTGCGGCGAGGTCCATTGCGTCTCGATCACCTCGACCAGCGGCACCAAAAACGGCGGATTCCACCAATGAGTGCCGAGCGCGCGCTCGCGCTTTTGCAAGCCCTGCATGATCGCCGTGATCGGAATGACCGAGGTGTTGCTGGCGAGAATGGTGTCGGGCCGCACGTGCCGCTCGACTTCGACAAAGAGTTTCTGCTTGAGCGGCAAATTTTCCGAGACCGCCTCCACCACATAATCGGCATTGCGCACGGCGCCGGCGAGATCGAAACACGGCTCGACGCGTTCGACGGCTTTCTCGTCATCGCCGAGGTCACGCAGATTGGCGGCAATGCGAGATTTCGCTGTATCGAGATTTTGCACGATAGTGTCGGTGAGCGTCACCTCATGGCCGGTCAGCGCAAACACCTGCGCGATTCCGTGCCCCATCAGCCCGGCGCCGATAACGGCAATCTTGGCTTTGCCTACTTCGACCATTTGCGACCCGTGTCCCGGATGCGGTGCAGCGTGCAACGATGCACTGCTGATCCGGGCCCTTATCAAACCCCGAGTTTGTAACGATCCCGAGTCTGCGGCGCATCACTTCGTGCTGTGCCGCGCCCGGGAAACGAAGTGTCATCCCGCCGTGTAGCCGCCGTCGGCGTAGAGGACATGACCGGTGTAAAAGTCGGACGCTTTCGAGGCGAGGAAAAGCAGCGGACCGACAAGATCAGACGGTTCGCCGAGACGACCTTTGGGCACGCGGGCCAGAAACGCCTTTCGCACATTAGTCGAACGCTCGTTGTCCTCGTACATCCAGGCGGTCAGCGGCGAGCGAAACACCGTCGGCCCGATGGCGTTCACGGTGATGCCGCTCTCACCCCATTCGCAACCAAGCGCCTTGGTGATGCCGTCGATCGCCGATTTCGAGGCGCAATAAGCCGTGTAGCCGGCCGGGTGTCCCAAGAGCCCGCGCGCCGACGACATCAGGATCACCTTGCCGCCGCGCCCTTGCGCCAACATCTGCTTGCCGGCCGCGCGCGCCATCAGCCAGGACTGATTGACATTGACGTCCATGACTTCGGTAAAGACCTCGGGCGGCTGATCGACGATTTTCTGCACCTTGTTGATGCCGGAGGCGCAGACAAGAATGTCGACACCGCCGAAGTGCTTCACCGCGGCCGCGACAATCTTGTCGCAATTGGCCGCCGAGCTCGGCCGCTGGTTGATTGCCTCCACCTTGGCGCCGAGCTTCTCGCAATCGGCCGCGACTTTCTTCAATGCGTCGGTGCCGCCGGCGGAGAGCACGAGGTTGCAGCCGGCGCCGGCCAGCACTTGCGCTGCGAGCGCGCCGAACGCGCCGGTCGCACCGGTGATGATCGCGGTTTTGCCGCGGACCTCGAATAGGGACAGCGGATTTCTCAGGATCTCTTCGTCGGACATAATCAAACTCCACAAGCTTTCGAATTTGTGATGCCCCGCGCACACTGGGCATCCAGTAATCGCCGACGCTGCGGCAATTCCAATGGCGTCACGGATTACTGGATCGTCCGCCTGCGCGGACGATGACGGCGCTACGCGCCGTCACTTCACTGCCGCCACGGCGACCGCGATGGTGCAAACGTCGTTCGAGCGGTTGATGATTCCACGGCTTTCGTTCGGGCCAATATAGACGCTGTCGCCGGCGCGCGCGATCGTTTCCTTGCCACCGACGATTACTGTCAGTTCGCCCGACAGCACGTAATAGATCTTCTCCGGCGGGGACGCATCGGGGCCGGCGCCTCCGCCAGGCAGGAAATGCGAGATGCCAAACACCAGCGTCTGCGAGCCGCCCATCTCGGCGCCGTAGACGCGGAACGATTTGTAGCCGCGGTGATTGGGCGCCTCGTAGGACTTGGCTTCCGAAAATTTACGCACGATCATGCGAACTTCTCCCCTTTTTCGATTCGGTAGGTGCCTTTCGGATCGACGATCGCAACAAGCCGGATGATACAGCCGTCGCCGCGTTCCCAATTCCACGGAAACAGCGCGAAGGTGCAGCGCCGTCCGGTGACCTTGTCGATGTCGCCGCCCACGTTCTCAATGCCCAGAATGCCGTTGTTGAACAGAATGCGGTGCACCGGCTCCCAATCCGGGAAATCCTCCTTCCAGTCGCGGCCGCCCGACCATTTCTTATACTCGTCGGCAAGATGCGGATGCAGCGGCCCGTTACGCTGCGGTCCGATCGCGGTGGCGAGCGGATGATCGTTGGCCTGGGTGTCGTGGCCGACCACCTTGGCCTTCTTCTCAACGAACCACTCGCCGGCAGACGACACGAATCCGGGCGCACGGCAGAAATAATCCTCGTTATCCTCGTAGAGCTTGTGCCAGCCGGTGTTGACGATCACCACGTCGCGCGGGCGAACGATCTTGCCGGCGGCCTTTTCCAGATCGTCATAGGTGATCTGCTCCCATTTCTTCTTCGGGATCGACACGACGATTCCGGACCCGAAGAAATGCGGCAGCGGCACCTCGTCGATGAACGGCAGGCCCTGCACCACGTGCGCCGGCGCGTCGATATGCGTGGTGTTGTGCATCGATGTGGTGATGCGCTGCGACAAGACGCCCGACTTCGCCATGTAATGGATGCGCTCGATCTTGACGTCTTCGAAATACGGCCAATTCGGCGACTGATAACCGAAGCGATGGGACAGGTTATAGAACTCAAGCCCCATCGAATTGTTGAGGTTTTCCTCCATCGCGACGCCGCGTATCTTCTTGACCACCAAAAGCCTCCCTGGCACGCCCACACGCTGGGCTGCTTATAGCATTGGGCCATATACCATTGCACCGGATATCGGATATAGACCCCGCAGCGGGGGGTGTCTCGCGCGCTTCGGGAAGTGTTGAGAGCGCAGAACAATAGAGGAAACGATGGTGCAAAAAATCGCGCTGGAGGAGCACTTTCTGGCCCCCGGCTACGAGGGCTATTGGCAAGCCACCGTCGGCAATGTCGACCCCAAAGTCGCCACCAATCTGCTGGCACGGCTGACCGATTTCGGCGAGATGCGCCTTGCGTCGATGGACGAGGCCGGGATTGCGCGCGCGGCGCTCTCGATCGCCGGACCGGGGGTGCAGAGCGAACCGGATGCCGCAATCGCCACGCGAGTCGCGCGTGCGGCGAACGACTTTTTGGCGCGCGAGGTGCAAAAGCGTCCCGACCGTTACGCGGGCTTTGCCCACCTCGCGGTTCAGGACCCGCGCGGCGCGGCCGACGAACTGGAGCGCTGCATGCGCGAGCTAGGATTCGTCGGCGCCATGATCAACGGCCACACGAATGGCCAGTATCTCGATCATCCCGCGCTTTATCCGTTCTGGGAGCGGGCCGAGGCGCTCGGCGCGCCGATCTACATTCATCCGACCGACCCGGTCGCGCTATCGCCCGCGCTCGAAGGCGTTGCCGGTCTGCGCCGCGCCACCTGGGAATGGGGATTCGAGACCGGTTCGCATGCCTTGCGGTTGGTGTTCAGCGGCCACTTCGATCGCTTTCCCGGCGCCAAAGTGATGCTCGGCCATCTTGGCGAAACCCTGCCATTTCTGCTCTGGCGCTTTGACAGCCGGGCCAAGCTCTATGGCGTCAAACTCACCAAGGCGCCTTCAGATTACATCAGGCAGAATATCGCGGTGACCACGTCGGGAATGTGCTCGGCCGAGCCGCTCAATTGTACACTTGCCGCACTCGGACCCGACCGGGTGATGTTCGCGGCCGATTATCCCTTCGAGTCGGCGCACGAGGCGGGCGAATTTATGGATCACGTGCCGCTCGACGAATCGCTGCGCGCAAATATCGCAGCCAACAATGCTGCAAAATACTTCGGCCTGAAGCTGTCCTCTTGAGTCACCGGCCGTTGTGGCACGCTTGGCGCGCCAAGCGGTCGCTTGCCCGTGCCGCGGGGCAGTGCCTCAGATCAAGGATGCACGTCCTCGGTGAACCAGTCGGTCGGCAGATCGTGGCCGACGCCGCTCTCCTTGGCCTTGCGGTAAAGCAGCGCGCCCGCGGCGGCGAATTGGTAGCCTAGTCCGATATTATTGATGAAGCAGGTCACTTCGCGCTCGGATTGGCGGCCTGGCGCGCGGCCGGTGATCAAATCCGGCAATGTCGGCAACGTGTTGAACGCGATATCGCCGGCGACTTCCCAGCCGCGGCCATCGGCGCTTTCCGGGACAGCCAGATTCGTGGTCATGACGTGAATAGGTTTGGCGTCGTTGGCGTGGACGCTGACCCGATCGCAACGCCTGATGGCTTTGCTTTCGATCTCCGGCCGCTTGATCGAGCTCAAGTGCATACCCCGTTCGATCCAGATCTCGAAGAACACCGGATCGACGGTGTTGGTCGCACACATGACAATATCCGCGGCCTTCACCGCCTCTTCCGCCGCGGCCACGGGCGTAACGGGCACACCGAGCAGCGCACTCATCTGCGTCGCGAAAGCTTCGCGATTTTGCACATTCGGAGAAAAGCAGCGGATGGTCTCGATCGAGCGGACCGCACAGATTGCCATGAGCTGCGCACCGGCCTGCCAGCCGGAACCCAGGATGCCAACCGTTTTGGCGTCGCGTCGCGCCAAGTATTTAGCGCCCAGCCCGTTGGCGGCGCCTACCCGCATGCGCTGCATCACCCCGTCCGGGAAAATGGCCAGCGGTTCGCCGTTCTCGCTCGAAAACAGCAGCACCAGGCCGACATAGCGGTTTCCCGGCGCCGCCGGCACCTTCTCGCGGCGGATGTTATTGCCCTTCTTCGGCCAAGTGACGATGTCCGAATTGATCCGCACCGCTCCGACGCCGAATTTGGGGATGACACCGTCCATGGATTTGAGACTGTAAAGCGCGTCCTCACGCGCCGTGGGCGCAAAGCAGTCCGAGCGCGTGCGCGAAACACCACGGCCCTCGGCAAGCTCGGTGTAGGCTTCCTCCAGCACGGCGATGCAGTCCGGCATCGTCAGCAGCTTGCCGACATCATCGTTCGACAAAATCAGTGTCATCTCGGTTGCGCATCACGATCCATTAAAGGACAGCATCATCATAAGCGCCGCGAGCCGAATAGATAGCTGCCTTGCAACAAGGCGCAACATTGGGCGCTTGCGTCGGCCGGATTGGTCGAACACTATTGCCGCCGCGAACAGAGAGTGAAATGCCGTGCATGATCCCGGACCGTTCCCGTTCTTTCCCTATCAGGCGATCGTCGACCGGCCGCGTGTGACATGGCCGAACGGCGCCCGGGTCGCAGTCTGGGTGATCCCCAATATCGAGCACTTCCACATCGAAATCGGCGGCGCGGCACCCGATATCCGTAATCATTCGCGCCGCGAATACGGCAATAGGGTCGGCGTCTGGCGCATCATCGAGGTGCTGGTCAAGCACGGGATTCGCGGCACCGTCGCGCTCAACGGCGAGGTCGGCAGCTTCTACCCGAGGATCATGGAAGAGGTGACGCGGCTCAAATGGGAACTGATGGGCCACGGGCTCACCAACTCGGTGCTGCTTACGGGGCTGGCAAAGGAGCGCGAAGGGGAAGTCATCGCCGAGGCGCGTGCGGCCATCGAGCAGTGGGGTCAGAAAATGCGCGGCTGGCTGGGTCCGGGTCTGAGCGAAACCTGGCATACGCTCGATCTGTTGCGCGACCACGGCGTCGAGTATGTGTGCGACTGGGTCAACGACGATCTGCCTTACCGGATGAACAACGGGCTTTATTCGATTCCCTATTCGATCGAGCTCAACGATATGCCGCTGTTCAACGTGCCGAGCATCGGCATCGACGAATTTTACCGCCGGATCTGCGAAACTTTCGACGTGCTGTATGAGGAGGGAGCACAGAACGGCCGCGTCATGGCGATCGCGCTGCATCCGTTCCTGATCGGCGCACCACACCGTATCCGCACGCTCGACCGTGCGCTGTCCTATATCGCCACGCACGGCAGCGTCTGGTTCGCCACCGGGTCGGAGATCATCGACGCGTATCGCAAGCAGGACAACGCGCGCTAACCGCCGGCCTTCGGCCGGCGCGGCTTAATCATCCCGGCTATCGTGCGCCTTGCGGATGCGTTCGCAATAGACCGGAACCTTGAGCCCGAACAATTCCCAGCGCGTCAGATACGCAAGCAGGAACGGATGACAACCTCGCTCGTAGAGCCAAGCCACATCGCCGGCCAGCAGCGCCTTTCGCTCGTCTTCGGTGAGATCGCGCGAGGCGACGGCCGCGGCCGGATCGCGTTTGACCGCCTCGCGAAACGCCAGATCGTGGAGCGCATCGCGACAGATCCTGTTGATGGCGTAGACGCTCATGTCCTGCCCGCCCTTTTCAATGCCACCGCCACGCCACGAATGCCTGGCCGTGATTGTTCTGCGGCAGGACTTTGACGGGCTTGCGGGCGCCGATCACGCCGAGCAAGGCAATCCAGTTGAGCAGTTCGCCGCCGATGTTGCCGGCGCGCAGCATCCGTGCCGTCGTCGCCTCGGCGACGAGATCGGCGACGCGCATCTCGTCCAGGAGATCCTGGACGTGTTGCGACCATTGCGGATCCGGCGTGCAAGCGGCGCGGTTACCGACTGGAATCTTTGGTCCGCCGATCTCGAGCGAAAAGCTGCCGCTGCCGATCACCGCGACGCGCCGCGGTTCCGGCCACGCGGCGACCGCGTCGCGTACCAGCTCGCCGAGCGCGAAACAGCGCTGCGCACTCGGCAGTGGCGGCGCCAGGCAGTTGATGAAGATCGGTAGCACGGGAATTTGCATATGCGGCGTCAGAAAATGCAGCGGCACCATGACCGCGTGATCGACAGTGAAGTCCTGGACCAACGACACGTCAAATCCGCGGGCGATGGCGCAGTTGTGGATGTGCGCGGCCAGCGCGTCCGGGACCGCGGCTTTATAATGCGGCATCGGCGTCCGATCGTTCGGCCCGGAAGTCGTCTTGGCGACGCCAATGGCGAAGGTCGGGAAGTTATCGAGAAAGAACGTGTTGAAGTGGTCGTCGGTGAAGATGATCAGCACGTCCGGTCCGACCGCGTCCATCTCGCTGGCGATTTGGGCGTAATACCGCGACGTTTCGCACTCCGGCCCATCGCGAAGCACCAGGGCTGGAGCACCTGGATTGTGCGGCATGCCGAACCCGGCGACGATCTCGGCCATCTCCGTCGTCCCCTATAACAATGCTCAATCCAGCATTCAGCAAATTGCGGACATTGGAACTGGAGCCGGAAAGGTACCCGAGTGGAGACCGTGATGAAACCGCGATCTGGCGGTCGAACCCACTGCGACATTGGTCCCGGCGAGGGAGACGGCGCGTCTCGCCCAATGCTCGAAGAGTGTCTGCCTCCTCGCGGGGACGGCCGCAGTCGCTCCGCCCGGGCCTGCCGAGCCTAGAGAGGGGCTATCAATAGATCGTAAGCAGCGCCGGCCGGCGCCTCGCGACACCAGCCCGCACCGTCCTGAAGAATAAAATGACTGGGAGGTTTAGGAACGAGAGTCGAGCGAAAGCCCGATGCTGAACGCCTTCTGCCGGGTCGCGCCTTCCGTTCTCTTCAATTTCTTGGCGATTCTCGACGCCGGAGTCTTCCTCTTCGCCATGGTCTTCAGCTCACGGACCTCACCTGCAGTCCAGGCGCGCCGCTTCTTTGTCCTCTTAGCCATAGAACCTCCCTTTCAAATGAAGGCTGTTTGTATCCCTTGCGGGAGTGAAAGAAAAGCCGAAACACGAGAGAATGAACACATTCGTTACAGTCGGACTACCCTAACGATATCAGCAGGCGCTGATCTTGTTAGGTTCTCCTTAACAAGATATGAGCGCCGAAGCAAATACATCTTGTGCACTGTACCCGGACAGTTTTGCCGCAGATGAACGGCCGTATCGCGGTCCATACAGGCACGAATGCACCGATCTGATAAGCAGGTCCGCTTGCAGGGAGCACAATACCTACAAGACGTCTGTCGCCAAGCGTATGCGCGAGCTGCTCGCATGCGGGATAAGAGACTTCTTGTATTTCCTTGAGCAAAATATTGGCAAACCAGCTACGGCGCGGGCCGAGGCTTCTCACGGTAACCGGCCCCACCCGGCCTGAATCGCCCAATGCAGCAGGGCTGCTGCAATTAACCGGGATCGGGTTTACCTGCGAACGGCCGAGGATCTTGCGGTCAGCGGATAGATCAATCGGCCGGCCGAGAACCAATAACGAAAATGCAACGTCCGGATGGTAGAACGCCGCGAGTAGAGAGCGCGTTCGATGCACATCATTGTTCTGAGCGGCCTTTTTGGCGCTGTCTGCGCCATGGGGTCGTGGGCCGTCGTCTCGGCATATGCGACGATCGACGAGATCGTGCGCCGCGGCGGCAGGCCTTTTCCGCCCGGCGAGCCCTAGTGTGGCGGTTCGGAAGTCCGCAAACGAGAGGGCCGCTAGAACGATGCGCACTTCGGAATCGGACGCTAATTAGCGGCGGCTGACCGGCATGCGCAGAGCCTTTTGCTACTTTGCGAGCTTTGTCCTCTTGATGGCCAACGTAAGCGCCGCCGCACAAGCCGCGGCGCTGGCCTGTCGGGGCGCACAGAAATCCGAACTGATTGCCCAGCTTCTGTTTGGTCGCGATATCGGCCATCGTGTCGGGGTGAGTGAGGCAGCGTGGCAACGATTCGTAGCCCAGGAGATCACACCGCGCTTCCCCAGGGGGCTGACCGTCATCGGCGCGACTGGGCAATGGCGCGACCGGGCCGACAGAAAGACCGTGCGTGAGCCGAGCTATCTCGTCATGATCGCACTGCCCGGCAAAAGCGAAGATCAAGCCCGGCTTGACGCCATCGTGGCCGCATATAACACCGATTCTATCAGCAATCGGTCGGCGTCATCGTGCAGTCCGCCCGTGCCTCGTTTTAAGCAGCCCGCGTACCCAGGGGGTTGCGGCCGGCATACGCCGTTCCTAGCTTAGCTAAGAAGAAAAGAACGACCCGGGGAGCGGCCGCGATGAACGCGAACATCGACGACGAACTTAAGCTCGTCGCCCTCGATTGCGACGATATTGAAGTCGTTTCGGCCCACGTCCAGGATGCGCTGGTGCGGGTTTTGGACATTCTCTGGCAGCCGCACGAGCATCGCTTCGTCATGGCACTCAACCGTTTCGACTGGATGAGCGTCAACGATGCCAAAGCCGGCATGAAGCCGAGGTATCGGCGCTGCCGCACGGCATTGCGTTTTGAACGTGTAATCAGCTGTAAGTGCCGCAATCTCGATCAATCGAACAAGGATGCACGGCTCAATCTGCTCGCGGTGGAATTCGCAGAGCGCGATGCGCCTTCCGGCTTGGTAACAATGACCTTCTCGGGCGGGGGTGTCATCCGACTTGAAGTCGAATGCCTGGAGGCAGAGCTCGCCGACCTCGGCGAGATCTTTGTTGCAGATGCCTGCCCAAATCATTTTACCCCTAGACGAGTAACGGCTTAGCGGTCGCGACTTCGTTTGCACCTGCCCCAGCAGGCGGCTGCCTGCCGCTCGAAATTCCTCAATCAGATTGACGGGCCTCTGGACCGCGTTTCCACGGTTCGGGGTCGAGCACAACTCACGGCTCTGTCACGATATTTGTCATGGACGGCCGCCGCTGATAGCAGTCCCCCCATTGGAAGGACGATAGGGATGCCGATCCACCTCGATATGCGCACAGCCGATTTTGCGCGAAGCTTTCGTGAGTTTCTCGATACCAAGCGCGAGACCTCGGCGGACGTCGAAGCAACGGTGCGCGCCATCATCGCCGACGTGGCCTCCCGCGGCGACCGCGCCGTCAAGGATTACACGGAGAGGTTTGATCGCGTCGATCTCGATAAAACAGGGCTGCAGGTCGGGACCCGAGAGATCGAGGCGGCGATCGACGCCTGCCAGCGCCAAACGCTCTCGGCCATTGAATTTGCACGCGATCGCATCGAGACATTTCACCGACGACAGGTGCCGAAGGACGACCGTTTCACCGACGCGATCGGCGTCGAATTGGGCTCGCGCTGGACCGCGGTCGAAGCGGTCGGTCTCTATGTACCCGGCGGGACGGCGGCCTATCCGTCGTCGGTATTGATGAACGCGGTTCCCGCCAAGGTCGCCGGGGTGCCCCGGATTGCCATGGTGGTGCCATCGCCCGGCGGCCAACTCAACCCGCTGGTGCTGGCGGCGGCCAAGCTCGCGGGCGTTGACGAGATTTTTCGCATCGGCGGCGCGCAGGCGATCGCGGCCCTGGCTTACGGCACCGAGACGATCGCCCCGGTCGTCAAGATTGTCGGTCCGGGTAATGCCTATGTGGCGGCAGCCAAGCGGCTGGTGTTCGGCAAAGTCGGCATCGACATGATTGCGGGGCCCTCCGAAGTGCTGATCATTGCCGATCGGGACGGCAATCCGGACTGGATCGCCGCCGACCTTCTGGCCCAGGCCGAACACGACGCCAGCGCACAGGCGATCCTGATCACCGATAGCAAGGATCTTGCCGGCGCAGTCGAGCGCGCGATCGAAGAACAACTTGCCCGATTGCCGCGCCAGCAAATCGCCGCCGCCTCGTGGCGGAATTTCGGCGCCGTGATCCTGGTGGGCGATCTCGACCAAGCGCCGCCGCTGATCGACGCCATTGCGCCCGAGCATCTGGAAATCGCGGCCGCCGCCGGCGAATCTCTGGCAGCGCGCGTCCGCAATGCCGGCGCCATTTTCATTGGCCCGCATACGCCGGAAGCGATCGGCGATTACGTCGCCGGCTCCAATCACGTGCTGCCTACCGCGCGCTCGGCGCGCTTCTCCTCGGGCCTCGGAGTGCTCGATTTCATGAAGCGCACCTCCATTCTCAAATGCGGCCCGGAACAGCTGCGCGCGCTCGGCGACGCCGCGATTGCGCTCGGTTCGGCGGAAGGGCTCGACGCGCATGCTCGTTCGGTTGCAATCCGGCTCAACCGATAGACATTAACCGGGCAGCGTGGTCTCTTCGGCAAACCGATTGCGGTCTTTTTGGGAGGAGCTTTGATGCCGCGCGCTCCCCGCAAGGATCAAACAGGGCGGCTCGCGGCCGTCACCCTCGACGACGCCTCGATCGGGCGATCAAGCCGCGAAGTCGAACATGAGCGCGCGGTCGCCATCTACGATCTGATCGCCGATAACAGATTTCAGCCGGAGGGACATGACTGCGGGCCCTACGCCCTGCGCATCGGCATATCCGGCAACCGCTTGGTGTTCGACATCCGCGAGGTGAACGGTACGCCGGTGATCGCCCACATGCTGTCACTCGCCCCGTTTCGCCGGATCGTGAAAGACTATTTTACCGTCTGCGACAGCTATTACGCGGCGATCCGAACCGCCACGCCGGATCGCATCGAGGCGCTCGACGTGGGCCGCCGCGCGCTTCACGACGAAGGCTCGAGCATCGTCATGGAGCGGCTCAAGCGCAAGGTCGAGCTCGATTTCGATACGGCGCGTCGTTTGTTCACGCTCATCACGGTGCTGCATTGGAAGGGCTGAGCGGAGCGATGCCGCCTCAGCCGGCGCAATCGGCGCCATTGGCGGTGCTGTTCGCCTGCGGATTGAATTCCGTGCGCTCGCCGATGGCCGCGGGCCTTTTTTCCCAGATATTTGGCCGGGCGATCTATGTGGGTTCGGCCGGCGTGCGCAAGGGCGAACTCGACCCCTTCGCGATCGCCGTCATGGCCGAGATTGGCATCGACATTTCGAGACACAAGCCAATCACCTTCGAGGAGATGGAAGAATGGGAGGGACTCAACTTCGACCTCATCATCACGCTTGCGCCCGAGGCCCATCACCGCGCGCTCAAACTCACCCGCACCAGCGCCGTCGACGTCGAATATTGGCCAACGCCGGATCTCGCCGGCCTGGAAGGAAATCGAACGCAACGCCTTGATGCGTATCGGGACCTGCGCGACCAGCTCTTGGGGCGGATACGCGAGCGCTTCGCCGGCCCGCGGACCGGGAATGAATAGATTTGCACGAAGGTCATTGCAGCTCGATGTTGCTCCCGCGAACGATCGTCGCGCATGTGACGCGCTCGGCGGCGATGTAGGCGGCGAATTCGTCCGAAGGTCCCGCCATCGAGTCGGCGCGCCAAGCTGTCGATTCAGTGCTCATCCCTCCCAGAACTCCATTGGACCACGGTAGCAAGGCCCGGTGACGAAGGTTTAGGACCTCGGTGGCACGATCGTCATGACGTCGGTGATGGCATGGCAACGTGGCAGGATAGGAAAGCCGAACGCAATCGGCAGTCGGTCGCGCGGCTGGAAAGAGCATTACCGGGTGTTTTTCCGCGGGCGGTCCTGTCGCGCGCGCTGGGCCGCCCCTTTGTGCCGCCGACACCACGTCTGGCGATCGATTCCTATTGGCGCGCACACCCGCTGCGGGCCGATCGCCTGGCGCGAGCGCTGGCGGCAAGAAGCGGCGCACCGCGCGGTTGGACCTGGCGACTGGGAAACAACCGCAGCAGCGGACTAACGATTAGCTTCCGTACTCCGCCGGCGCCTTATAGGGAACGCGCATTTTCGCGCGGCCCCGGATTTTGCTGCGTGTGCGGGCAGCCGGCGTATCGTTTCGGCTGGCATGCCGATCTGTGGAACGCCGGCCCGAACCGGAAGGCGAATTGGCATTGCGCCTGCGTGATTGCCTGGCAGTTCTGGAATGCGCCGAGCGGCGAGGTGCGGCTCCTTCGCCGCTTGCAGGCGCGGCGCTGCAGGCAAAGCGGCGGACGCCTGTGGAAGGATGCCGAGGTCGACCATCGCGTCCCGCTGTTTCGGGTGTGGGCCGAACTGCGGGAGACTCCCTGGCCGGCGCTCCTTGACTACTGGGGCCTGCCCAATCTCCAGCTGATCAATCGCGACGTCCATGCCGCCAAATGCGCGGATGAGGCGCGTGAGCGAAGCGATACGCGAGCGATTGTCAGTAGCTCGGCTTGAGCGGAGTGAAAGCCGGGAATCACCCTCGCGGCTCATCCTGGATTTTGCTGCGCAAAATCCAGGCTACGGCCTACAACCTGATCTCGCCCAGGCTAACGCTGGCACCCAAATTGGCCTCCGCGGTCTTGGTCCGCCCATTCGCGAAAATCTGTACGGTGTAGCGGCCGGAGTTTTCGCCGAGTTTATCGAATTTGAAATCGCCGTAATTATCGGTGGTCGTCACCGCGACGGAGGCGCCGTCCTTGAGAAGCTGAACGCTCGCGCTTTCGACGCATTCGACCACGCCGTTCCTTATTTCGGACACGGAGCCGCCGATGAAGCATTTCGTGTAGCGCCAAAGATTGCGGTAATAGACGCGCGGCTTCGAACCAAGTTCAGGCTTCAGGACTTCGAGTCCTTCGTCGCGCGCGATACGCGCCATCTCCTCGTCCTCGACCTTGATGGCGCGCATGGCGCCGGTCGGACACGATTGCTGGCCGCGCGTCTGCTGCCAGCCCTGGTCGAGGAGATGAGCATCAAACGGCCAGGCCTGCGGCAGCTGCAATTCTTCGTTCCACCAGATGTGACCGTAGGGACATGCGTCGACCAGCCGGTTGGCGCCTTTCGCCTTCACGGGATCGATGATGACGATGCCGTCGTCGCGTTTTTTGATGGCGCCGGTCTTATCGGCCTTGATGCAGGGCGCGTCATCGCAATGATTGCACATGGTGGGAACGTAGGCGATGTCGATCATCGGCGTCTGCCCGCGTTCCTTCTGCAGAATGTCGATCCATTTGTGCCCGTGTCGGGGCATCGGCGCCGCGTAACCGGGCCAGTCGTTGCCGACATATTCGTCCATGGCGGCCAGCGTGCACAGATTGCAGTTGGTGCACTCGGCGACGTCAATGATCAGGTTCCATTTTTGCATTGGGATACTCACTTCGTCATCGCCGGGCTTGTCCCGGCGATCTCGATTGACTGTGCACCACCTCTCGGGATCACCGGGTCGCGGCGCTGCGCGCCGGCCTGGTGATGACAGCCCTTCGGGCAGTCACTTCGCCGGCACCAGCTGCGCTTCCTTCAGCGTGCGCTTGATCTCCAAGTCCTTGTTAATGTCCTTCTCCATTGCGGCGAAGGCCGCCGACAGATGCTCGGTGCGACCGTCCCACGACTCGATCTGGACGAGCGAATTGGACCCAGCGATCGAATGGGTGGTCTTGGTCTGGGTGCGATGAGGCGTGAGCAGGTTGAGGCAGCCGCCGCGGTCGACCGATCTTCCGGGCTCTCCCATCGGATCGTAGATCGCCGAGGACTCGTAGCCGTGGGCGACGCCGCGCGGCAGCCGTTGTGTCGGCAGCGCGGCACAGATCACCGCCCCGCGATCGTTGAACACCTTCACCAGGTCGTGCTTGGCGATGCCGCGGTCCTTGGCGTCCTCGGCGTTCAATCGCACAATCCAGTAATAATAGCCGTCGACCTTGACGCGATGGTCCTCGATATTGAGCAGGAACGAATCCTTGCCGTCGCCCTGGGTGTGGAACGAATATTTGCAGTGCGGAGTGAGCAGTTGCAGCGGATAGCGCTCGAACAATTCGCCCGAATGCGCGCCCTCCCATGACGGCTGGTATTTGACGATCGGCGGTCGCTCCGGATCGTTGAAGCGCTTGAGCGAGTTGCACTCGAATTCAAGTTTGCCGGACTGGGTCTGCAGCCCGCGCAAATATTCCCCGGCGTAGTCGGACGGCAGCGGCTGCGCCTCCGGAACGTCTTTCTTGCGGTTTTCGAAGAACCAGCGGAACGACACCGGCGCGCGCAGCTTCTCCTTCTCTGCCGGCACGACGTAATAGCCGCGCTTGAGGAACTGCTTCCACGCTATGTACTTGGGCAGGTCGGAAGCCAGAAACACCCGCTTGACCCAATCGATCTCATTGATGCCTTCGGAGAAGTAATTGGCGAGCCCCAGCGGCTTGCACAGCTCGTTGAAGATCCAGAAGTCGGACTTCGATTCGCCGAGCGGTTTGATCGCCGGTGCCTGGAATATGATGACGCGATGATTGAGCTGCTGCTGACCGTGATGGCCGTAGCCGCCGAGCCCGGCCCATTCCGAGATGTCGGTGCGCTCGAAATTGGTGCAGGCGGGCAGGATCACATCGGCGAACTTGGCCTCGCCTTCATTCCAGATCGACTGATTGACGACGAATTCCAGGTTTGACGACTGGTACATCCTCACCCAGCGATTGGTGTTGTTCATCGTTGAGAGAATCGAGCCGCCATATTTGTAGAGCATGTGCACCGGCGAATGACCGGGCGCCGGATAGGCAAAGCGCGCGAACTGGTGCTCGATCGATTTGCCGACCCACGGATAGCCTTCGGCCTTGCCCTCGGTGATCGCCTCGGGGACGAAGATGCGCGGGATGCGCTGGCCATTGGAATTCATGGTCGGGAGCTGCGGCATGCGCTGATACAACTCGACCGGCATCGCGGTGTTTTCCAGATCGCCCGACATGCCGCCGTCGGCGTAGCCCGGGAAATAGAAGTTGAAGTCGATCGGCGTGCCCCACTGCAGGTTGCCCATGTTGACGCCGGGCTTGCCCAACCCCTGCATCGCCACGAGACACACCATGACGCGCGCCCATTGGATGCCGGTCTGGTTGCGACAGGCGCCGCCGTGGCCATTGCCCCAGCCACCCGGCGCCAAGTAGACGCGCTTCCGGCCCCACTCGCGGGCGAGCGCACGCACGTCTTTGGCCGGAAGGCCGGTTTCCCTCTCCTGCCACTCTGGCGTCTTCGCGATGCCGTCCTCTTCGCCGAGCAGGTACGCCTTCCAGGCGTCGAAACCGACCGTATGGGTCTTTACGTAGTCCTTGTCGTAAAGATCTTCCTTGATCCACACGTAGGCGATCGCCATCGCCATGGCGACCGACGTGGTGGGTTTCGGCGCGAACCATTTGCCGGGCAAAAATTGCGCCGACGCGTTGTAATACGGGTCGACGTGAACGATCTTGACGCCGAGCTTTTGATTCTTGAGCCACTGTCGGCGCGTCGTTCCTTCCTGCGCGCCATAGGAGCCCGAAGTGGATTCGGGATCGGCAGCCCAAAACACCACCATGTCGCAGTTCTGCAGGCAGTCCTCGACGGTCCCGTAGGTTTCCGACTGGCCGACGCGCAGCGTGTGGCCCCAATGATGCACGGCGCCCCAGTACCAGCCCTCCCACGAGTCGGGATTGTGATGGATACGGGTCATGCCGACCGCGTTGGCGAAGCGGAACAGCGCCGAGAGGTAATAACCGACATTGCCCCAGGTATGATGCGAGCCGTGCGAAAAGGTGATGGCGCCCGGTCCGTATTCGCGCTTCTGCCGCTTGATCTCGTCGGTGACGATCTTGATCGCCTCATCCCATGAGATGCGCACGTAGCCGGACTTGCCGCGGTTCTGCGAGTTGCGCTCGCCATTGGGGTCGAAATCGACACGCTTCATCGGATGGAGCAGGCGATCCGGCGAATAGATCATCGACTTTACGTTCTGGCCGTGCGGCGCCAGCGTGGTCTTGCGCGGCGGCGTGAACTTGAGGCCTTTTGCCTCGATGCTCCACGATGCGCCGTCTTCTTCGTTGAGATCGATCGGCGTCATGCGGACGATCTTGCCGTCCTTGACGTAGACGAACACCGGGCCGCCATTGGTCATATTGCAATAGCGCATGCTGCCATCGGGCATTCCGCTGCCGAATTTGAGCCTGGCCGACTGCGACATCATCAGCGTCTGTGCAAACCAATTCGTGAGCGCGTCGGGCCCGTCGACGGTGAGGACAAAATCCTTCTGCGCATTGATCTGATCGAGCCAGTCGATCGGCGGGGTGAGCAGCGAGGCGCCGATCGCCGCATTCTTGAACATCAGCTTGATGTCGGGTTTTTCGTGCAGGCCGGCGCGCGAAATGACTTTGCCGTTGCGGAATTCGATCCAGCGCCCGATTTCCTCATCGCGCGCCATGATCTGCGCCACGAAGTTATGCGCGCGCAGCCGCGCCTTGAAATCCGGGTTGCGCCGGGCGGCCAGCTTCAGGAGCTGCGCTGCACCAAACAGAATGACGGGGAATTTGAGCTGGGCGAGCGCCGGATTCTTGGACATCGGCTTCCTCCTGAGGTGGGCGCGAGCGCGCCGGACCGACCGCGCGGGACATATTCCCTCGCTGCGCAAGCCGGCCGTGGCGGATTTTGCAATAATTCCGACGCGATTGAAACCGCTTCCGTTTCGCAGTGCCCCGCTCGATCGAGGCGGCCCGAGTCGACTCCCGTTCACGCGCTATTGGCCCTCGCCGACCCGCTTTTCGCTGTGGACTCGTGCGGCAAGCTACTGTTTCTATGTCCAGGTCCAATGGAGAGCGCCATGGCCAAGCTGAGACATATTGCCATCCAGGTCCCCGACCTCGAAAAGGCCGCGACTTTTTACGAAGGCGTATTCGGGCTGCAACGGCTGAAAAAGGTCGAGGCGCCGATCGGCAACGCCATCTCCCTGACCGATGGCGTGATGAACCTGACGCTTCTGCAGTTCCCCGAGGGAACAAAAGGCGGCAAAGGCGGTCCGGATTGGGCCGGGTTGCATCATTTCGGCTTTATCGTCGACGATGAGAACGCGACCGAAGCAGAAATCAAAAAGCGCGGCGGCGAGTTCTTGATGAAGCTGCCGCAATATCCCGGCGTCGACGCGGAAAAGAAATTCAAGGACCCGAACGGCATCGTGTTCGACGTCACCGAGCACGGCTGGGGGCCGACCGTTTAACCCGCCGGGAGAGTCCCGATCGAACGCGGTTAGCTCGACAGCTCCGCCGACGGTAGCGCCGACGCGTCCGTGCGCTTGCGTGGGGCGAATCTTCGCGCGGCGAAACGGCCGATGCTTAGCGGCAGGTCGAGCAAGGCGGGCCATGGATCGTCCTTGGCGAAGACCGCCAGCGCCAAGGGAGCGGTGAACGATCCAGAATAGCCTCGGAGTGACAGCCGACCGGTTGCCATTGCGCAAATCGACGCTGCCGCATCCCGCGAAAAATAGAGCCAGCGTGCGCCGGGTTGTCCTCGATGCGGGGCAATTTCCTCGCCCGCGGCCAAGCGCCACTGCAGGATCGGAAAATCGATGCCGGCCGCTGCCCCAAGCGCGATCCAGGTCCAGGGGCGCGCATTCACGTCGAGGACCTTGTAGGCGCGGTCGCGGGCATCGTATTTGAACTCGATTTCGACCAGCCCGCTGTATCCGAGCGAGGCGAGAAAACGGCCCGCATCGGCTTCGACTTGCGGCTGTTCGATTGTCTCGACGAAGGTGCTGGTGAAGCCGAATTCGACCGGAAACTGCCGGCGCCGTCGCGCTACGAGCGAGGCAATCGGCCTGCCGCGATCCCACAGCGCGGCGTATGAAAATTGCGCTGTCCCATCCCCCGGGATCAACTCCTGGACCATGATCCGATCGGCGCCGACCAGGCGTTTCGCTTCCTCGAAACGGGCAAGGAGTGTCTGTGCGTCGTCGGCACGCCAGGCTTTTGCATCGACAAACTCGTTGCGGCCCATGCGCGCGGTCGCTTTTAGAATCACGGGGAATGGAATGCCCAGCGATGCCAAGTCGTCGACGAATCGCGGATAGCGCGTCCGCGGATGGACAATGCCCAGTTCGTCGGCACGGGCATTCATCAGCCGCTTGTCGACCGCCGACCGCAACTGATCCCACGGCAGTGTAGTCAGCGTGAAAATCGCACTGAGCGCGGAATGATTCTGCGCGGCAAACCGCACATCATCATCGCCGCCCGCGAAAAGGACCCAGCCTTCAAGACCGTGCCGGCGCGCCAGGTCGAGGAGAAAGTCGACAGCGCCGACATCGTTCGGTCCGCGCCAGCGAACGCTGCGCACCACATACCGCGAAAAGCTCGCAAGCGGGTTGTCGGCGGTAAGGAGCCAGACGGGAATGCCTCGCCGGCCGAGGCTGCGCGCAACCTCCAGACTGCCGTGAGCGCCGCCGAGGACAATCGCTCCTCTCCGCGATGCGAGCGGCGGCTCGGCAGCGTCAGTCACTGAGGGGGCCCAAATGAGGCGTGGCGACGGCGCCGAACAGGTTGTCGGCGCGCACGCGCCCGGCTGGCGCGTGTCTCGCGGGCCGGCCCGCGACACCGGCGACGGCTCGCGCCGCATAGGACGCACCCGCGATGAACCGCAGCAGCGGTCCGAAACTCTTGACCGCGTAGGAGCCGACGAAATGCAGCCTCGGCACGCTCGATTCAAAGCCCGGCCGCAGCAGTGGCGAACCGTCAGCGCGAATGATCCGATCGAGAAGCTGCGGCGCGAGAATGTCGAGCCGCGCAACGTCGATCCGATAACCGGTGCCGAGCAAGACGCGGTCGAACACGCGCTCGCCGACGTCGAGATCGAGGGCAATGCGATCACCGAGTGGGCGCGCCGCGCAAATCGTACGGCCGGGATTGCATGTGATTCCGGCAAAACGCGGCTTCAACCATCCGGAAGCGGCGGCCTTCAGGCAGCGCCGCGAAAACTCCTCGCGAAGCGCGGCCGGCATGTGCCGAACGACACCCGGTACCTCGACCAGCCAACTCAACGGAAACGGCCCGACTTCGGACGGCGACGCCACCGCCCCGCGCAGCCGTCGCCCGAGGGTTAGCGGCGCATGGCCGTCGGCCGAAACGCCGAGCCAATGAATGTCGCCGCGGCTGATGATTTCGACTTGAGCGCCATTCTCGGCCAGGAGGGCTGCGGATTCGCACGCACTCTGGCCACGCCCGATCACTGCCACCCGTTTGCCGCGAAACACCGAAAGGTCGGGATGATCGCTCGTGTGGCTGACGAGCCCGCGCGGAAGATTCCGGAATACCTGCGGCCGGTATTCCTGGTTGCGGAGGCCGGTGGCAAGGATGACGCGGCCGGCATCGAGTGTCTCGCCATCCTCAAGCGTCAAGCGAAAGCCGTCGCGCGCCGCATCGATCCGCTGCACCGCGCGGCGGTCGAGATCGGCGACGGCGCGTTGCTGAAACCATTCGCCGTAGGCGACGAATGTCTCGCCCGGCAGCCGCCGGCTTGCATCGACGCCGTGCGCGGACGCGTAAGCGTCGAGTGACAAGGCTCCGTCCGGGTCGGACAAGTGCGTAGCGCGCCAGGGCGAACGCAGCAGCATCCCGCGCGGCATATTGTTGCGCCAGAATGCCATCGGATCGCCGAACACGCGCGCTGCAATGCCGGCGTGGCGAAGATGCGCGGCGACGGAAAGACCGTACGGGCCTGCGCCGATGACGACGGCCTCGCAGGTGCTGGACATGTTCTGATCGTGTGCCGGATGGTTTGTTGGTTAATGCGCTGCTACCGTGACCGGGGAGCAGTGCACTATGCCCATAGCAGAATTAACATCGCTCGTCAGAATAGGGTCGAATTAATGTTAAGTTCGTCGGGTCGCGAATTTGAAATTGCAATTAACTCCGTCCCGGTAGAGTTTGACCTTGCAGCGGTCGCGAATTGGGAACGCAACGGTGTGCAAAGCCGTCATGAGCGGGTTCGATCCCCGCCCGCTGCTCCACCCATCCAACTGAAATTTGCCATCCAACTGAAATTTGCCATCCGACCGAAATTTGCCATGTGATAGTGTGGCGGGATGACGATCCCGACCAAGACCATGGCGGTCCGTTTGTTTGAATACGGCGGGCCCAACAAGCTGATCTTCGGCGAATACGATCTCCCGCCACTCGGCGAGCGCGCCGTGCTGGTGAAGAATCTTGCCGGCTCGGTGTCGCGCTGGGACGTGAAATATCGCGCCGGCGATCTCGCGCGCTATCAGCTTCCTGGGCGCGCCGCCTTTCCTCAGCCGCAGCAATTGGGACGCGAAGCGGCGGGCGAGGTGATCGCTGTCGGCAGGGCGGTGACGCGGTTCAAATTGGGCGATCGCGTCGTTGGCGTCACTCACCCCGAAGATACCGACGCAGGCGAGACGGCGCGCGGCCTTGGCAATCTGTCGCGCAACCTCGCTATCCCCGGCCATCAGGCCTTCGGTTCGTGCGCGCAGTACCTCGTACGCGACGAGCGTATGTGGCTGCCGCTGCCCCGTAGTGTCGATTACGAGCAGGGCGGCGTCGCGCTGTGGCCGTTTTCGTCGTCGCACCGGGTGGTGCGCGACAGGCTTAAGGTGCGGCTCGGTGACACCGTGCTGATCGCGGGTGCGTCCGGCGGCATGGGGCAGGCCACAATGCAGCTCTGCAAGCTCGCCGGCGCGCGCATGATCGCGACCACGCGTCATGCCGGCAAGACCAGGATCTTGAGCGAGCTTGGCGCCGATGCCGCGATCGTCACCGCCGATGCCGCGCGCGCCCGCGCTGACGTGCTGGCGCTGACGGCCGGAGAGGGCGTCGATCACGCCGTGGATTACACCGGCAGCCCGGAATCGTTGCGCTTTCTCGGTGGCGTCATGCGGCTCGGCGGCCGCCTTGTCGTCTCCAGCGAACAAGGCCGCGAGCCAATGCCTTTCACTGCCGCCGACATGATCCGGCTTGAGTTGAACCTGCTCGGCATCCGCGGCGCACGCATGCACGACATGCTTACGGTGCTCAAGCTGCTCGGCGAGCAGCGCATCCAAACCCGCATCGCCGCGCGTTTCCCGCTGTCGCTAGTGGGCGAGGCGCACACACTCCTTGAAACCTCGCCCGATCTCGTCGGGCGCATCGTGGTGCTGCCGTGGGCGTAATCAGCGCGCCACGATGTTCGCCATCTCGCTTTGCCGGCCGGCGAGGAACAGCCGCATGTTATCGATGACGAGCGGCGTAATGAGTTCTTCGTACTCGACGATATAGCCGCCGACATTCGGCGTGATGAAGACGTTCGGCAGATCCCAGAAGGGACTGTCCGTCGGCAGCGGCGCATTTTGGAACACGTCGAGGCCGGCGCCGGCGATCCGCCGCTCGCGCAACGCCGCGATCAGCGCACCTTCGTCGACCGTCTGCCCGCGACCGCCGTTGATGAAGTAGGCCGTCGACTTCATCGCAGCGAAAACGCTCCCGTCGAAGAGGCCGAGGTTTTCCGGGATCGCCGGCAGCACGTTGATCAAATAATCGGCGCGGCGGACCGCATCGATCAGTCTGTCCGTCGGCACCATGTCGTCGAAAGCGGCCACCGCCCGCGGCGTGCGCGTCACGCCGATGACTTGCATGCCCAGGGCCTTCAACAGTTCGGCGATGGCAATACCGACGATTCCCACCCCGACGATCACGGCGGTCTTGCCGTTGAGCGTGCTCCACAACCGCCGCTCCCAGTGGTGCGTTCGCTTATCCTCGGCGGCTTGTAAGGCACCGCGGCTCACCGCCATCATCAGATAGACGATCTCCTCGCGCATCGACGCGCCGTGAATACCGCGGCCGCTGGTGATCAGCGTTTCGGGTCTGAGCGAAGGGCAGCGCAAGAAGTGATCGACGCCGGTCGCCAGTGACTGGACCCACCGCAGCCGGCCGGCCCGGCGGAAAATCGAATCCTCGGCCGCGATGCCGAAGCAGATCAAAACATCGACGTCGGAAAGGCCATGCGGCGCCTGCGCGGCAGTGTGTGCGAGGACGAATTGCAAGTCCGGGAATTCCGCGCCCAGACGGTCGCGATACATCTCGGCGTGAATGTCGATGATAAGGACTTTGGCCATCAAACGTTTCGTTGCACCGCCCGTCAGCCTGACGTTACAGGCGCACTTGACGCCGCGCCAGCCGTCGAGGCCGATGGCCAGCGCTCGTGGGTGAGCGGAACGACCATATGAACCGAGAGGCCCCCACGCGTAAACGAGCGCGTGATCTCGCCGTTCAGCTGCCGTTCAATGACCAACGCAATCAACCGCGTGCCGAAACCCGAGCGCTTGGGGCGCCGTGGCGAGCCGCCGTTCTTTTCGTCCCAATCGAGCACGAGCGTCATGCCACGCTGGGTTCGGCTCACGGACCAGGCCAGTTCGAGGCGGCCTTTGGACCGCGACAGGCTGCCGTGCTTGACGGCGTTGTCGGCCAGCTCATGCAATGCCGCGCTCAGATTGAAGACCGGATCGGGCTCAAGCTCCACGTTCGGACCGTTGAACGATATGCGGTCGAGATAGGGGCCGAGTAGCCCGTATAAGAGATCCATGAGCGGAATCGATTGGCCGCCGCTCTCGGTGATCAGCCGTTGCGCGTTCGCCACGGCGAGCACCCGCGCGCGATATTTGTTTGACAGATCGGCAATGCTTTTCGAATTCTTGGCTGTTTGCGAGAATAACGCCAGCAGCTGGGAGAATAGATTGCCCGAGCGGTGCCGCATGTCGCGGATCATCAATTCGTGGCGCTCTTCAAGCTGGCGGCGGGCGATGGCGCCAGCGAGCAGGTTGGCGATGGCAGCGAGGAATGCGATCTCCGGGGCGGAAAAACGGCGCAAGCTTCTCGTGTAGACGCCCAAGGTGCCGTAGTGATGGTCGTCCCGGCCGGCGATCGTTGCTGTTATGCCGGAAACGCAACGGTGCTCATGCAAATAGGCATCGGCCCGGAATCTGATCTCGGCGGCAAAGTTTTCCGTGACCACCGGCAGAGGCGAAGCCAACGTGAAGCCGGCATGGCCGTCCGGCGCGGTCGAGGAGGCGATCGGACCGACCACATCGGATTCCCAGCCGAAACCGGCGCGCAGCAGCAAGTCGGCGTTGCCGGGAAGAAGCTCCAGGATAGTGACCAAGTCGGCTGAGAGCGTGACCGCGACAGTACTGACGGCGTCGTTCAAGAGCCGCTCCAGGTCACGTTCCGACAAAGCGCGTTCGCCGAGCTGCGCCAGCGCTTCCTGCTGTTTGATCCGGCCGCGCAACTCGGACTCGAGGTCCACGCGCTCGGTGACGTCGCTACACATCCCGATCGCCCGCGCGTCGGCCGTCTGTGCCGATGTCCCAGCACCAGATGCCGATTTGCGCGCCTTCAGGCACGGCGTACGCCGTCGAAAAGTTCCGGAAAAAATCCTTCGCCGACTCGGCCCGGGCCTGCCGTTGTCTTCGGGAAAGGTCGGTTCCTTGGTCTCCAGGGTCCATCCGCACACGCTATGGCGTATCAAGCCAAGTCGACTCTATGACAAACGGTCGAAAATCGCGCCGGTTGCGCGCCGACCAGAAAAATCGGTGCTGAAATCGATGCTTGACAGCAGCGTCGATGAGGGGCGGCGCGACAGCCGGTTGGCCCGCGCGCCGCAATCGGGTCAATAAATTCCGCTCAGCGTCGCTCGTCCTTGCGATGCAGTGCGCGAGAGGCGCTGATCGGCCTGCCGGTCCGACGACGGCAGGTCGACGTCGGACTGCGCAGCGCTGATCCGCCGCGAATCGATGTCCGGCAACACGATTACTTTGGTGCCGATATTGACGCGGTTGTAAAGATCGACGATGTCGGCATTGAGCAGGCGGATGCATCCGCTCGACATGTGTCTGCCGATCGAGGACGGATCGTTGGTGCCGTGGATGCGATAATCGGTGTTACCGAGATAAAGCGCGCGCGCCCCTAGCGGGTTGCCCGGTCCGCCGCCAATCCAACGCGGCAGATATGGCTGCCGGGCGATCATCGCGGCAGGCGGAATCCAATCGGGCCATTCGGCCTTGCGCACGATCCGTTCCGTACCGGACCACTCAAAACCTTCGCGGCCGACGCCGATGCCGTAGCGCATTGCCTTACCGTTGCCGAGCGTCAGGTAAAGAAAGGTATGCGCCGGGTCGACGATGATTGTGTCGGCCGGTTCATTGCCTGAATAAGCCACCACTTGGCGCTGCAAGGCCGGCGAGGATACCTCGTTCGGGCCCGCGTTCGGAGCGAATTGGTAAACCGGCGCGTCCGGATCGCCCTGACTGTAGGCTAGCGATTGCGCGCCCGCTGGGACAGAAGCAAGTGCAAAGAGGCCGCCAAATAACCACGCGCCGCAAAGACGCCATAAGATTTTGCCCGACATGGTACATTCACCGTGCTGAGAATGTTGTGCAGTCAATCATGCAAATTCGTAAGAAGTTCCCCCGGCCGAGAAGTCATTCGCATCAAATAAGCGACAGGTTTGTCTCAAAACGCGCTTGACCCTCCCGCAACCTTGCTCCTTAGTTGCTGCGGCATTGATAAGGTTCAACGCTTGACCCTTCGGCGCCAGTTTCTTTGGTGCGAGATCGGAAATTCCTGCCCGAGCAACAGCCCCCGCAACGCTTAGGCCATGCAGCGTCCGAACACCGTCCCCAGGGCCGGCGAAGAAACCGGACTGAAAGCCGGATCGCAGCCGAAAGGCACTTTTCTTTCGCTCTGCAAACCATCCGAGCGGCGGAAATCGCGCCAGACCGTCCTCGGGGGGTGCCGCGGCAACAGGTCACCCTTGCGAAAGCGGTTTACCGTGACCGAAGACGTTTGCGCGCTGGCGCCAGGGTCGAGCGGAGCCGCGCGCAAGAACGGCTCAAAGCTTATAAGCAGGAAAGCGACCGTGACGAAGGCAACCGCTCCGGCGATACGAAGGTATAAGAGCTTCACCATCGGAATGTCCCCGAGATGTCGCAACGGGATCGAACCAATCGTTCCGTTGCGTGCGCCAAATAACCCCCGCCCCGACGACACCGCGGATCCAACGTTTTAGTGCTGACGCCGTTCCGAATGGTTTCATTGCTCACTTACTCGTGAGCAAATTTCGCACGCCAAGGACATAAGCGCGCTCGTCCCTGTCGTTTGCAGCTCCGCACCATGGTTCCAGCGCGCCGTGCGTGCGGAATTCCGAGGCACAACACGCTGGATCGATACGCCAGCGGCGCTATTCCACCCGAAATTCTGCCGCGAACGCTCGTCATATTGCGAAGTTCGGAACCAGGCAGCTCAAGATTTCGAACGCCACGACGGAGGGAACAAACATCAACGTCGCGCTTTGATGTGGCGGACCGGCCATCCTTTCCCCCCTCCCCCCGTGCTTGGCCGGCCGAGTTGGGCGCAGCCGATATGCCGATCGGCTGCGCCCTTTCTTTTGGAATCTAATTG
The DNA here is from genome assembly GCA_050725855.1 of Xanthobacteraceae bacterium. Classification (GTDB taxonomy): domain Bacteria; phylum Pseudomonadota; class Alphaproteobacteria; order Rhizobiales; family Xanthobacteraceae; genus BOG-931. The sequence continues at coordinate 28,694 of JBOHIU010000021.1, forward strand.
GTTCAATCGACTCACCGTGGCATTCAGATTTTCCTCGACTGATGATCGAGCCGCTTGTCTTCGATGCAACTCGGAAGGGGAATCCAGCCGCCTGTATCTTGGCAACCGTTCAACCTCGCGCCGGGTACTGATTGATCTGACCACCAGGGACGTGTGGGGCGTCCCGACGTAGCGCAGGCGCGACAGCCACCCGCGACATGCCCTGATGGGCCAAGTAAAACCTTTTGAAACGCCGAGACGCGCCTCCCGCTTGCAAAGCAGAGAGGTCTGTTGGCGAGGTGGCGACTCTAGTGTCGCTTTCGTTCAGAAGCCGGACGACGCGCCCGGCCGCAAGAATGATGCGGACTTCTGAACCGCCACACTAGACAGACGCTTGCCGCTCGCTGGGTTGACGCTCGCGCTGGCGGGCTTTGCGCCCAAAGAATAGCGCTTGGCTGACGACAGCCGACACGACAGCGAGTTGGAACGGCTTGGCGATGAGAAAGGCCGGCTCGGGCCGGCGGCCGGTGAGGAAACGCTCCGGATAGGCGGTAATGAAAATCACCGGCACTTCGAAGGAAGCCAACAGTTCGTTCACCGCATCCAACCCGGAGCTGCCGTCGGCAAGCTGAATGTCGGCGAGAATCAGGCCGGGGCGCTTCTTCTTCGCCAGCGCCAACGCTTCGGAATGCGTGCGCGCAACGCCGATGACATTGTGGCCGAGGCTCTCGACCAGAGCCTCGATATCCATGGCGATGAAGGTTTCGTCCTCGATGATAAGAACGTCGGTTGCAATCTCGGCCGCGAGTTCGCGGCCGGATTCCTCGACTAACCCGCGCAGCGTCGGCAGGTCGCAGTCGAGAACTTCAGCGGCATCCTCCTCGGAAAAGCCTTCGAGCGCCACCAGGAGAAATGCCTGACGCGGGCGCGGCGTGATCTGGGTCAGATGCTGCTCAGGCGGCGGCGCGGTGCTGGGCGCTTCCGGCTGGCCATTAACCGAGATCGAATTCCAGATTTTAGTGAACAGGCGATAAAGCGCCACACGCGAATTGGAGCCAGTTTCAAGGATTTGAGGGCTGGCAATCAGCGATTCCAGGGTCGCTGCCACATAGGCGTCACCCGATGCTTGGCTGCCGGAAAGGGCGCGCGCGTACCGGCGCAGGTAAGGCAGTTGTTGAAGTACGGCTTGCGAGGTCGACAACGAACCCTCCCCTTCGATGATCCCGAATGTACTTGCAAAAACGCGTGCCGGCAAAGAAAGTTCCTCACCCCCGGTTCTGGCGGGAACAAGCTGGCGCCTAGGTGCGTTAAACCCGTCGAGTGGGGTTACCGCGCGAACGGGTCCCGCAGATGGGGCCGAACCGGACTAGGGAACTCAAGCGGCGAAATGGGAAAAAGTAAAGCAATGAAAAGCCGCAAAACCAACCTCGATACAGTCGAGCCGGTTTCCGACGACCCGCAGAATCCCATGGCGAATTCAATGGCCAGACATCCGCATAAAGAGGCTCGCCTCGATCGGGAAGCCCAGCATCGGATTGGAGAGCTGCTTCGAGGGATGTACAACACATACGTCGACCAGGGTATTCCGCAGAATCTCGCTGATCTCGTTCGCCGAATTGGCGACGCCGAACAAGAGTGAAACTTCACAAGGCATTGTCCGCATGAAGCTCGATCCTGCAATCCGCGATCAGGTTCTTTCTACGGTGCCCAGCCTGCGCGCATTTGCCATATCGCTGTGCGGCAACATCGACCGCGCCGACGATCTCGTGCAGGAAACCCTGCTGCGCGCGCTGGCGCATATCGATTCGTTCGAACCGGGCACGAACATGCCCGCTTGGCTGTTCACAATCCTGCGCAATCTTTTCCGCTCGGAATACCGCAAACGGCGCCGCGAGGTGGAGGACGCCGACGGCCGCTACGCCGAGACGCTCAAGTCCCACCCCGAGCAGACCGGCCGGGTCGAGTTTGACGAATTCCGCGCCGCCTTGGCCAAGCTGCCGTCAGACCAGCGCGAGGCGCTGATCCTGGTGGGCGCTTCCGGCTTCTCGTATGACGACGCCGCCGCGATCTGCGGCTGCGCGGTCGGCACCATCAAGAGCCGCGTCAACCGTGCGCGTACCAGGCTGGCGGACCTCCTGGCCATCGACAGCGTCGACGACTTTGGGCCTGACCGTGCCACCCGCGCCGTACTGGCCGGCGGCGGGCGGGGATAAGCCCCCTTTTGGCGGGCGCCGACTGTCCATCCGGCAACTGCGACCTCCAGCCGCACATCATCGCTCGCTTGCGCGAATAGCGGCAAGCGCTACGGCATACCGCCCCGATGGGCGAGCCCGCCGTCGATCGTGACGATGGTGCCGCTGGTGTAGGAGGAAAGGTCGGAGGCGAGAAATACAACAGTCGCGGCAACTTCGTCCGGCGTCGCCGGGCGGCCATGGGGCATTTTCGCAAAACTCTCCTTCCAGCGGCTCTCGTCGCCATAAAGCCGTGCAGCGCGCTTGCGGCCCAAAACCTCAACCCGGTCGGTCAAGACCGGGCCCGGATTAACGCCCAGGACGCGCACGCCGTAATCGAGACTCGTGCCTCCGATTGCGCGGCTGAATGCCATCAACCCGGCATTGCCCATGGCGCCGGCGATGTAGGTTGCGTCGACCCGCTCGCCGCCGAGTCCGATGATGTTGATGATTACACCACGGCGGCGCTTTTCCATGTCCTTCAGGTAATGCCGCGTGAGGCCGACATAGCCGAACACCTTGAGGTCCCAACCGGCACGCCAAGCGGCCTCGTCGACGTCGTGAATACCGCCGCCCGGAACGGCGCCCGCGTTGTTCACCAGGATGTCGACGTCGGGAAAGGTCTTGTACACGCGCTCGCGCGCCGCCGCGTCGGCGAGATCGGCCGTGAGCGTTTGCGCCCTCACCCCGGCGGTCTCCCGGATGCCAGCGGCTTCTTTGTCCAGGGCATCGGCGGATCGCGCCACCAGGCAAACGTGAACGCCTTCGCGCGCGAACCATTGCGCCACGGCGAGTCCAATGCCCTTCGAAGCGCCGGTGATGAGCGCGGTGCGGCCGGTAAGCCTTAAGTCCATCGTTCTTCCCTCAGATTTGACACATTGAATGCCGGTTTTGACCCGACTTTGTCGAGTCCATGCGATGGTCTTTGAATTGCCGCTTGAGAAGGAAAAAACGGCCATGAACGCCAAGGACGAAACACTCCCAGGCGGCAACACCGTCCTCGTCGAGATCACGACCGCGTCGCGTGGGTCACGATGAACCGGCCGGAAAAACGCAACGCGATCAATCCACACTGTCATTCGAGATGCTCGACGTGTTCGAAGCCCTGGAGGCGGACGAACGGTGCGGGGTGTTGGTGCTCACCGGCGCCGGCGAGGTCTATTCGTCAGGCATGGACTTGCGCGAGTATTTTCGCGCCACCGACACGTTATCGCACGACGAACGTGCTCGAATCATGCGCAAAAGCGCCACGGCGCAATGGAAGAAGCTGCAATATTACGGCAAGCCGACAATCGCCATGGTCAACGGTTGGTGCTTCGGCGGCGCATTCAATTCGCTCATAGCCTGCGACCTCGCCATCGCCGCCGATGACGCGATGTTCGGACTGTCGGAGATCAATTGGGGCATAATCCCGGCCGGCACCGTGACCAAGGCAGTCGCGTCGGTCATGGGGGCACGCGATGCCATGTACTACATCATGACCGGAGAGACTTTCGACGGCCGCAAGGCCGCGGCTATGGGACTGGTGAACGAAGCGGTGCCGCGCGCCGAATTGCGTCCGCGCGTGCAAAAGCTCGCAGCGACGCTTTTGGAGAAAAACCCAATGGCGCTGCGCATCGCCAAGCACGCGGCGCGCCGCGTACGCGACATGCCGTGGGAGGACGCCGAGGATTATTTGTTCGCAAAGCTTGACCAACTCCGGTTTCTCGATCCCGAGAAGGGTCGCGAAAAGGGCATGAGCCAATTCCTCGACGAAAAAATCGTATCGCCCCGGTCTGGGCGCCTATCGCCGCGATCCCGCCTAGCACCGCCGAGCCAGCCCCGTAGCCGATGGCAAGCCATCGCCGGTTGCGTCCTCCGATTCGGCGCGCCTCGCGGGCTGAGATCCGCGCATCATCATGGTCGAGTTCAATCTGCCCCGCGCTTTGTCGCAAAGGCATACCGCGCTCGGCGCGCCGATGCGCGACGCAGACTGACGGCCCGCTCCCCTTCCCTCACCGGCCCGATGCATTACAGTGCCGGCGCCATCGTACCGGGAAGGATTCTCAGCCATGAAGGAAGAAGTCGTCAGCTTTCAGTCGGCGGGCTTGCGCCTGCACGGCATCGTCAGCGTGCCGGACGGCATGCGCCCGGACGAGCGGCGCGCGGCGTTTCTGGTACTGCACGGCTTCGGCTCCAACAGCGCGAGTCCGACCTGCATCGCACCCGCCAAGGTGCTCAACGACTTCGGCTATGTGACACTGCGCTTCGACATGCGCGGCTGCGGCAAGAGCGAAGGCGAGTTCGGCCGCGTCATCTGCCTCGAACAGGTCGAAGACACCGGCAATGCTCTGAACTTTCTGGCCCAGCATCCCAATGTCGATCCCGACCGCATCGCGGCGATCGGCTCAAGCTTCGGCGGCGCCGTCGGCGTTTATGCCGGGGGCACCAATCCGCGTATCGCCGCCGTGGTCTCCAACGGCGGCTGGGGCCACGGCGAGCGCAAATTCCGCGGCCAGCATCGGACAGCGGAAGCCTGGGAGAAATTCACCAAAATGCTGGAGGAAGGAAAGGCGTATCGAGCCCGCACCGGCAAATCCTTGATGGTGCCGCGCCACGACATCGTGCCGATACCCGATCACGTCCGGCAAAATTTGGAAAGGCAGGGCGTCGGCATGCTGGCGCCTGGCTCGGTGGAAATGTTTCCGGCCGAGACCGCGCAGAGCATGTTCGACTTCCGCGCCGAGGAAGTGGTGGGGAAAATCGCGCCGCGCCCGCTCTTGCTCATTCATTCCGCCAAGGATTCGGTGACGCCGACCGAGCAGTCGATCGAAATGTTCAAACGCTCCGGCCAGCCCGCCGAGCTGCATTTGTTCGCAGGGCTCGACCATTTCCTCTTCGCGGAAAAATCGACCCGCGTTTGGAACCTGCTGCGGCAATGGCTGGATAGTTATTTCCCGGCGACGAAGTGATCGACTTGTTTCCCGGATGCGGTGCAGCATGGAGCGTAGCGGAATGATGCGCTGCAGACCCGGGATCATTGCGAACTCTGACATGGGAACGATCCCGGATCGGCGGTGCACCGCTTCGCGCTGCACCGCATCCGGAAACGTGGGACTGGAGACAAAGCGTGAGCGAGCGCACCCTCGTCGTCCATCAAGACCTGCACCGCTTCATCCGCAACGTGCTGGCGGCGTTGGGTGCGAGCGAAGCCGACGCCGGCGCCGTCGCCGACGGACTGGTCTGGGCCAATCTACGCGGCGGCGATGGGCACGGCATATCGCGGCTGCCGCGCTATCTGCAAATGATCAAGCGCGGCGAGATCGATATCACGGCGAAGTCGCGCCTCGTCCACGACCGGCCAGCGACGTTCGTGATCGATAGCGGTCACGGTTTCGGTCCGCCTGCCTGCATGCAGGCGGCAGCACTGGCGGTCGAGCGGGCGAAAGCAATCGGCGTCTGTTTCGGCCTCGTCCGCGCCACGACCCATACCGGCGCCATCGGCCGCTACGCGCAATGGGTCGCTCAGCAGGATTGCGCTGCCCTCGTGATCGGCGGCGGGATGGGGCCGATGGCGTTTCACGGCGCACGCGTGGTCAGCATGGGCACCAATCCAATCGCCATCGCGGTGCCGACCGGCCAAGGCGCGCCCATGGTGTTCGACATGGCGACCTCGACCATCTCCAACGGCAAGATCTTGCAGGCGCGCGCCACCGGCACGCCATTGCCGGCAGGAACGGTGCTGACCGGCGACGGCGAGCCGACCACCGATCCCAGCAAGGCCGAAATTCTGCTGCCGCTCGGTGGCGCCAAGGGCTCGGGTTTGAGCCTGATGTTCGAGATGCTGGCGAGCGTGCTCGGCGCGGCGCCGATCTATGCGCGCATTCTCGGCGCCGAGAAGCTCGCAAGCAATCAAGCCAATCTTGCCATCCTGGCCGTTGACGTCGCGAGCTTCCGCCCACTCGCGGATTTCGAACGCGATGCCGATGAACTCATCACAATTTTGAAGTCGCTGCCGCGGCAGGCCGGCTTTGACGAGGTCACTATGCCCGGCGAACGCTCGGCCCGGACCGAGGCGGCACGGCGCAAAAACGGCATTCCAATCCCCACAAAGCTGTGGCGGGAGCTGGAGGACATCGCACGCGTTCAATCGGTCAAGATGCCACCTATCCAGGGGACGTAATGCCATGAGAGCGTTCAGGCGTTATCTGACGGCAGGCGCCGGCTTTCTTCTGATGATCTTGGCAATCGGCGTATCCGCCGCGGCAGCGGACAGCTTCTACAAAGGCAAGACTGTAACGCTCCTTGTCGGCGGCAGCGCCGGCGGCGGTTACGACACGCTCGGCCGGGCGATCGCTCGCTACATCGGCGGCCACATCCCGGGCAATCCATCGATCGTCGTGGAGGATATGCCGGGCGCCGGAGGGCTCGTCGCCGTCGATTATCTGTTCCGCACGGCTCCGCGCGATGGGTCGATGATTGCGCTGGTCGAAAACGGACCACCGCTCGCACCACTGTTCGGAGTCAAACAGGCGCACTACGACGCCACCAAGTTCAACTGGCTGGGCACCCCCAGCGTCGAGACCGCGGTCACGCTGCTCTGGCACACCGTGCCGGTGAACTCGCTCGCCGACCTGAAATTGCGTCCCACCACCATGGGCGCATCCGGCACCAATTCGACGCAGGCGTTCTACACGCGGCTGATCGACGCCGTCCTCGGCACGAAAATGAAAGCGATCAACGGCTATAAGGGCTTGAGCGATACCTTCCTGGCGATGGAGCGCGGAGAGATCGACGGCTCGCCCAGCGTGTTCTACAGCGCCATCACCTCGACGCGGCCGCATTGGCTGCCCGACCATCTAGCCAAAGCCATTCTGCAATACGGACCGCGACCGGTGAAGGCATTGGCGGGCGTTCCGTTCGTGTCCGATCTTGTCACTGCGCCGGACGACAAATTGCTGCTGCAGGCGGCATTCGCGCCGCTCGCGCTCGGGCGGCCGCTGGTGATGCCACCCGGCGTAGCGGCTGATCGCGTGGCGGTGATGCGGCAGGCGCTCGCGGATACCTTCGCCGACCCGGCTTTCGTCGCCGACGCCAAAAAGATCGGGCTTGTCGTCAACGCGCCGCAGAGCGGCCAACAGCTCCAGACCGTGATCGATAAGGCCTATGCCAGTCCGCCGCGTATCATCGGCCGATTGCGCGCGCTCAATGCCGGCGCAGACAGGTAGACGAAGGCGCTCGGCGGAAGATCGAGCCTGAACTCAACAGCATGCGCCGTCCACCGGATCGGCGGCGTAAAGCGCGTCCTTGAGCCACTCCGGCGGCAGATCGTCGAACACCACTTCGGCCGCCGGCTTGAATATTTTGAACCAGTGCCGCTGGCCGGCACCGATCCAGAACGTCACCGCGGTTTCGAGCGGCGGGCAGCCCGGACGCGCGCAGGCAACCTCGACAACCAGAACCGCATCGTCATCGGCGAGATTCAGGCTTTCGCGCGTCCAAAGCTTCACCCGCTCCAATGCACGCACATGCGCCGCATCCTGCGGGAACGCGCCGAAGCGCAACGGACCTTGGCGCGCTACAAGCTTCCCAGCGATCTCCATGCCAACGCCGCTCATTGAGGTCCTCAATTCGGAAACGCAACCACCAAATGCGCGCGGTGTGATTCCGGCAGCAATTCACCTTCCGGCTTCACGGTGACGATATAGGTGCCCGCGGTCGCAATGAGTTCCGGCCCGACGGTCGCCTCGATCTCGCTCTTGTTGACGTAGCGGGTCGGCAGCGGCTTGCCGTTGAGCAGCACGCGATGGAACGGCCACATGCCGGGACCGCGCACTTTCAGCACCGTCGGTCCCATGCCGGCTACGAGATAAAGCGGGGCGATTTCGAGATCGAGCGGCAGCGTCTGATAGGCGTAAAAAGCCGGAATCGGATTCTTGTATCTGGAAAAGCCGATATCGACCTTCTTGCCGTCCATGATCACCATTTTGACGTTCTGCGTCATCCAGATGTCCGCAAGGGGATCGCCTTCGATGATGCAAAGGTCGGCCACTTTGCCCGGCTCGACGCTGCCGTAATCCTTGTCCATCTTGAATGTCTTGGCGACGTTGAGCGTGGCGGCCTGGATCGCCGTCATCGGCGGCACGCCCGCCTCGACATCCATCACCAACGCCTCGTGCAGCAGCATCGCCGCCATGCCGCGAGGCGGGTCTGAGCCTTCTTTGAGAATGCCGCCGGCGGCGACGAAGCGGCGAATGAACTCATTGGCTTTGTCGTAGAAAATCTTGGTGCGAGCGAGCTGTTCGGGCGTGTAGCGCTTGTAGAGCTTGTCGTAGGCGACGTCGGCGATAGTGCGCACCGCCGCCGGCAGATCGGCATCCGGATTGTCGAGAATTTGCCGCTCGCGTTCGCGGAAGCGCGGCGCGCTCGGTGATAATGGCCGCAGCCATTTGGCGATGGTCGGCGTCCAGGCGACGCCGTGCTCCACCATCGCACCGATCACATCGTCGAAATTCTCCGGCTCGTAATAAGAGCCGGCCAGCTCCTGCTCGATGTTACCGGCCAGGCGTTGTTTGGCGAGCTGCCGCCGGCGCTTCACATCGAGGATCGAGCTGTAGCCGACCGACCAGATGTGCTCGATGCTGTCGACGCCGGCCTTTACTGACTCGATCACGTCCCAGCTGTGCGCGGTGACGGCGAGCCCGACCTTATGCGCCTCGTCGCACGCCGCGAGCACGAGATCGTACGAGATGAACTCGTTGAGCTTGATCAGGTCGTAACCCTGCTCCTTCTTGTCGCGCACCGCTTTGCGCGCTTGCTCCGGCGTCTCGACCGTGATGTTGCCGCGCACCGCGCGGGAATCCGGCGCGTCGGTTTCGGTACGGACGCCGCCGATCGCCTGCCCTGAGCTAAAGATGCGAGGCCCCTTGATGTTGCCGCCCGCGGTGCCGCGCTTCTGGGCGAGCGTCCACGGCCCATCCTGAAAGATCTCGATGGTGACGGCGCCGGTAATGCCGAGATACAGATAGAGCTCGCCGTGAAAATCCTCGAGATGCGCGTGCCCGTCGATGAAGCCTGGCAGGACCGTCTTGCCGGCAACGTCGATCACCTCGGCACCCTGCGGAACGGCGACCTCGCCTTCGCGGCCGACAGCGGCGAACCGGCCGCCGCGGATGACGATGACCGCGTTATCGACTGGTGGCCTACCGGTGCCGTCGATCAGCCGACCGCCGCGCACCACCAGTGCGTTCTCCGCCATGTCTCGCCAAACCTCCTGCTACCAGCGTGATGTAGCCCCGCCGATCGGTTATCAAACGACTATGGCCGGATGAGCAAGTGGCGCCGTACGCGTTCTCTCCCCGAAACGGCGCCGAATAAACGTTCAATAATGCTCCGCGTGGGTGAGCGGCACATAGGCATAGCCGGAGCCGGATTTGGCGGCGTGGCCGAGCCCGGGGAACGGCAGGTGCGCGCCGGCGAACAGGAGCCGGTCGGTCGCCACCATGTCCATCACTTTCCTCCGGTTGGCGATCGCCATGGCCGGATCGCTGTCGAAGGCGATGGCGCGCTCCGGCTCGGGAAATTGCAGCGCCGCGCAGTGCACGATGTCGCCCCAGATGAGAAGATCACCACCGTCCGACGAGACGCGCACCATGGAATGGCCGACGGTGTGACCGGGCGCCGCCGCGGCAGTGACGCCGCGCGCAATTTGCGCGCCATCCTTGAACGTCTGCACCTTGCCGGCGGCTGCGTAAGGCTTGATCGCCGCATTGGCGAGATCGAAGAACACCTTGAACTCGTCCGGCATCTTGTCGCGGGTCTCCGGCGCGGTCCAGAACGCGTGTTCGTCGGTATTGACGTGCACGACCGCGTTCGGAAACATCATCTTGCCGTCCGGTCCGAGCAGACCGGGGATGTGGTCGGGGTGCATGTGGGTGATCACCACCGCGTCGACCGCACCCGGATCGATGCCCGCGACGGCGAGATTGCCGTGCATTTTTCCCAAGGTCGGCGCAAACGAGTTGCCGGCTCCGGCATCGACGAGAATGAGCTTGTCGCCGGTGTTGATCAGCCAGTCGTTAACGCAGGTCGGGATCGCTCCCTGAGGCAAAAAGGCAGAGTGCAAAAGCTTGTCGGCGCCGGCGGCATCGCCGGTGAACATCGGGCGGTCGATGGCGAGATTGCCGTCGCTGAGTACGGTGACTTCAAAGGAGCCAACCTTGAGGCGATAGACGCCCGGCGCCTGCTTTCCTGCAACGGGCACTGCCACGGGATTTCCTCCTGCGCTGTGTGGGACGTGAGACCCGCCTTAGTCTGCGGCGGGATTTAAGCCTCGGCAAGCCGTAAGCCCACCAGCCGGTCGAGCGCGGCATTATCGGCAAGCAGGGCCGCCGAAGCGCCGGAATGAACGATACGGCCGCGTTCAAGCACGATGGCGGACTGCGTGAGAGAAAGCGCGATGTCGGCGTGCTGCTCGACGAGAATGAAGGCATTCGTATCTTCGTCCGTCATGCGACCGATGGCGCCGGCCAGTTCCTCGATGACGATCGGAGCCAGGCCCTCCAGCGGTTCGTCGAGCAGGAGCAGCGACGGATTGGTCATCAATGCACGCGCGATCGCCAGCATCTGCTGCTCGCCGCCTGACAGCTGATTGCCGAAATTGCGTCTTCGTTCGGCAAGGCGGGGAAACAGATCATAGACCCCAGCGAGGTCCCAGCGCCCCGGACGCGCAGCAACGGTAAGGTTTTCCTCCACCGTGAGCGCGGAAAAAATCTCGCGTTCCTGGGCTACCCAGCCGATCCCGCCGCGGGCACGCCGGTGCGAGGGATCGGCGGTGATATCTACCCCGCGCCAGAGAATGTTGCCGCGCATGATCTGCGTCATGCCCATGATGGTGAGAATAAGCGTCGACTTGCCGACACCGTTGCGCCCCAAGACGGCAAGGTTGCCGCGCTCGGGCAATTCCAAATCGATGCCGTCGAGCACGATGCCGGCGCCATAGCCGGCGCGGACGTTGTGAAGTGAAAGCAGCGGTTCAGCCATGTCGCGGGGCCGCTTGAGCCTTCCCGTGGGCTTTGCCGAGATACACCGCGCGCACGCGCTCGTCGGCGGCTATCTCGGCTGGGCTGCCTTCGACCAGCACACGGCCACCGACCAGGACGATGATGCGCGAAGCGAAGCGAAAAACCAACTCCATGTCGTGCTCGATGAATAAGACGGTAATCTCGTCGGAGAGGCCGGCAATCGCCGCAAAAAGATCCCTGCTCTCCTCGCGCGGCACGCCGGCGGCGGGCTCGTCGAGCAGCAGGACCTTCGGCCGGGTCGCCAATGCAAGCGCGATCTCAAGAAGCCGCTGCTGGCCGTAGGCCAATTCGCGTGTCGGACGATGCCGGTCGTCCGCCAGATTCAATATGGCAAGAATATCCTGAGCCTCGTTGATTTCCTCGCCGTAGGCGGTCAGCGGCCGCCACCACGTGCGCGCCACGCGACGCCGCTCGCAAACCGCGAGCGTCACCGCTTCGAGCGCGGTCAGCTGCGGAAACAGCGAATTGATCTGGTAGGTGCGGACGAGGCCGCGCCGCACACGCGCTTCCGGCGGCAGCGCGGTAATGTCGTCATCGCCGAGCAGGATACGCCCCGCATCCGGCCGCAGCATGCCGGTCATCAGATTGATCAGCGTGGTCTTGCCGGCGCCATTGGGACCGATCAGCGCGTAGCGCACGCCGGGCGGCAAGCTCAATTCCACATCGGCAGCGACAACAATCGAGCCGAAGCTTTTGTTGATGCCGCGTGCCGACAGCGCCACGGCGCCGGCTGGGTGTGCGTCCGCTCGGGCCTCGCTCATAGCCATTTCGCCCAAATGGCGTTTGCCCGCGCCGCCAATTGCGAAAGTCCGCCAAGGATGCCGTTCGGCAGAAACATCACCACTGCGATCAGCAAAAGCCCGATCCAGAAATACCAGTATTGCGGATTTAGTCCGGAGAACTGGTCGCGTGCGACCATGTAAACCGCGGCGCCGATGAGCCCGCCATAAAGCCGGCCGGTACCGCCGAGAATGAGCATGACCAAAACGTCAGCCGAGCGTTGAAAGCCCAGGGCTTCGAGCGACGCGGTTTCGGTGCTCTGCGTCAAGAGAGCCCCGGCGATGCCGGCGATGATCGCGGCTATGGTGTAGATGGTTCGCATGTGCGAATGCGTCGGCGCGCCGATTGCCGGCATCCGCGCCGCGTTCTCGCGAATGCCGCGCAGAGCAAGTCCGAACGGCGAATGGATGATGCGCCGCGTCACAAGGAAGATCAAAAACAGTGAGATAAGGGCGTACGCGTATGCCGTATAGCCATAGAGATCGAACTCGAACTTGCCCAGGAGCGGCCAAGTATGAATGCCCTGCAGTCCGTTGAAGCCGCCGGTGAGCCACTCGGCGCTGTTCGCCGCCTCCTGCAACAGCAGGCAAATGCCGAGAGTAATCATGATCAGGGCGAGGTGGCGAAACCGCACGACGACGAAGCTCGTGATATAGCCGAAAATGCCCGCGGCGAGGCCGGCAATCGCCAACCCGGACAGCGGCTCGCCCCAGCCCCACACCGACAGCAGCCCCGCCGTGTAGGCGCCGACGCCAAAATAGGCGGCGTGGCCGAGAGAGATGATGCCGGAGAAGCCGAGAATGAGATCAAGTGAAAGCGCAAACAGCGCGGTAATCGCGACTTGGCTCGCAAGAACAAGGTAATCGGGCGCGAGCACAAACGGCAGCAGGGTGGCGATCCAGAAAGCGATCTCGCTCCAACGCCAACGTGCCTGCGCCCGCAACGCGCCGTGCGGACTAGACAATGCCTCGGGAGCGCTAACCGCGATCCGGTCGCTGGCCACAGCTTACCGCCTCCCGAACAGGCCGCTGGGCCGCCACATGACCATCACCAGCATCACCAGATAGATGAGCACGGAGCCAAGCGCGGGGACGTAATATTTGCCGGCCATGTCGGCGACGCCAAGCAACATGGCGGCTACGAACGACCCGGCGATCGAACCCAGGCCGCCAACCGACACGACGATGAGAACATAGATCAAATAAGTCAACGCGAACGAGGGATCGAGCCCGAGCATGGCGATAGCCAATGCGCCGCCAAGCCCGGCGAGCCCCGCGCCAAGCGCAAAGGTGATGGCGAACAGCCGGTCGACGTTGATGCCAAGCCCGCGTGCCATGCGCTGGTTGTTCACCGCCGCCCGCACCTGGGCACCGAAGCGGGTGGATTCGAGTGCCATCACCAGCACGATCGTGATCAGCAGAGCCGCGCCGATCAGGAACAGCCGATAGACCGCAAAATCGAGCCCCATGAAGGCGATCGAACCGCGTAGATAGTGCGGCAATTGCATCGATTGCTCATCGGTGCCGTAGACGTAGGCCGCCGCCGCGATCGAGACGAAAACGATCCCGATGGTGAGCAGACACTGATTGAGTTCGCTCGAAGTGTAGAATCGCTGGAAGAATACCCGCTCGAGGAGAACGCCGGCGGCGGCGGCGGCCACGAACGCAACGGGCAGCGTCGCAAAGAACGGCCAGCCCATTGCATTCATCAGGGTGATGGTGACGTAGCCGCCGAGCATGGCAAAGCTGCAGTGCGCCAGGTTGACGAAATTCATCATCCCGAGCGTCACCGACAGTCCGACCGACATCAGGAACAACAGCATCCCGTAGGCAATGCCGTCGAATAGCATGCCGAAAACAGGAGGCATTGGTCGGTCGCCTGCGCGCTTGTCAGCGCCTCACTTCTGTTGCGCGTGCTCCGGATCTTTGACGTTCGGCACCTTGTCGATTTCGACGTTGCGCAGCTCGTTGCCGACCTTCTCGACGCGGCGGATATAGACGGTTTGCACGATATCGCGCGTCTGCGGATCGATCATAATCGGGCCGCGCGGGCTCTCCCAGCTCATGCCTTTTGCGGCATTGATCAGCGAGGTGCCGTCGGTCTTGCCGCCGGCCTTTTGCAGCGCCGCGTAGATCAGGTGCATACCATCGTAGCCGCCGACGGAGAAGATATCGGGGTTGCGGTGGAACTCGTCGTTATAAGCCTTGACGAATTCATGGTTGAGCGGCGAATCATGATTGTAGTCGTAGTCGGACACGGTGATGATGCCGACGCTGATGTTGCCCATACCCTTAAGCGCGCTCTCGAAGGCAAGCGCATCCTGCCCTAAAATTTTGGTCTTGGACGGATCGATACCGCGCTCGGCCAAGGCTTTGCCGACTGCGATCGGTTGCGCGCCTCCGGGTATCCAAATGTAGATCGCGTCCGGGTGCGTATCTTTCGCGGCTTGGATGAAGGCAGAGAAATCTGGGTTTCCGACCGGGAAACGAACCGAGCCGACGATCTCGCCGCCGGCTTGCTTCACGCCCGCCTGGAACCATTTCTCCGCGTCGATTCCGGGGCCATAGTCGGACACCATCGTGTAGACTCTCTTGCTCCCGTGGCTGGCTACCCATTTGCCGAACGTGTAGTTCAATTGCGGGGTCGTCGACGAGGTTCGCGCCATGTAGGGGGACTTGGTGATGATGACCGACGTGGCGGCGTTCATGTCGACCATGAATTTCTTCGCTTCGGCGGAAACGTCGGCTGCCGCCATCGCGTTCGGGGTCAGCGTAAAGCCGGCGATGATGTCGGCGTGATCGCGCACGATCGCTTCCTGCGCCAGCCGCTTGGCGATGTCCGGGGCGATACCGCCGGTGTCTTTGCGAATAAGCTCGATCTTCTTCCCGGCCACGACATCACCGTGCTGTTTCATGTACAGCTCGATGCCATGGTCCATCTGCGCGCCGGTATCGGCGAATTGGCCGGAATAGGAGATAATCAGGCCAACCTTGACGATACCCGCTGCGATCGCCGGATGCAGGCCAATCACCGCCAACGCAACCGCAGTAAGCCCGGCAGCTCCTGCCAAGAATTTTTGCATTGCTCCCTCCCAGTTCTTGTGATCGCCAGAGCGATTTGGAGCACCTATCCTCGTTCAGCTTTCGTGCAAGTGCAATGTGTCACAGCGATCATACCCCCGCGGTGGGACGCAGCCCGCAGCCAGCATCTTGTTTTGCGGCTGTCTCACCTGTTGAATGGGCGGTACCCGCAAATCATGCCGGCGGACGACAGATTCTAATGCTTCAGGCCTAACCAGGGCACACAAACTTCGCCATGGCGCGAGTCCATGGATCGAGAACAAACCCATGGACCGAGAACGAAAATCCACCGGTACGGTTGATGAGGACGAGGTCGCGCGTTTTTCCCGCGTCGCCAGCCAGTGGTGGGAGGCACGCGGGCCGATGGCGGCTCTGCACAGGCTCAATCCGGTGCGCCTCGGCTACATCCGCGACCGCTCGACCGCGCATTTCGACCGCGATCCAGCGCAGCTCGACAGCCTAGCCGGCCTGCGCATCCTCGATATCGGCTGCGGCGGCGGCGTGTTATCCGAGCCGCTTGCCCGGCTCGGCGCATCCGTCGTCGGCGCCGATCCGGCGGAGAGCAATATCGCGGCGGCGGCCCACCACGCCTCCCAGGCCGGTCTCGCCATCGATTATCGGGCCACAACCGCGGAAGCGCTGGCCGAGGCCGGCGAACGCTTCGACGTGGTGCTGGCCATGGAAGTCATAGAGCACGTCGCGGATTTCCATCTGTTCATCGAAGCAACCGCTGTGCTGGTCAGGCCGGGCGGCCTTATGTTCGTCGCCACGATCAACCGCACCATGAAAAGCTTCGCGCTGGCAATCGTCGGCGCCGAATATATCCTGCGCTGGATTCCGCGCGGCACCCATCAATGGGATAAGTTCATCACACCCGCTGAGCTCGAAATCGCGCTCGAACGGAGCGGGCTGCGCGTGATCGATGAAACCGGCGTCATCTACAATCTGTTCGCCGACCGGTTTCAGCTCTCTACCGACATGGACACCAATTACATGGTGGTTGCGGAGAAAGCGGCGTGATCGTTGCCGGCTGGCTATGGGCCGTCTTCACCGTCATTGCCGCGTTCTTTCAGACGCTTCGCAATGCGATGCAGCGCGAACTGACGCCTAGCCTCGGCACGGTCGGCGCTACTCATGTGCGGTTCCTTTTTGGCTTTCCGTTTGCAGTGATCTTTCTCGCCGGATTGCGGCTCGGCACCCATGTGCCGCTGCCGCGTCCCGGCTGGACATTCTGGCCCTGGGTCATCGACGGCGCCTTCGCGCAGGTCGCCGCGACGGCGCTGATGCTTGTCGCCATGGGCGAGCGTTCCTTCGTGGTCACCATCGCCTATCTGAAGACGGAGCCCATCCAGGTTGCGATCTTCGGCTTCATCTTCCTCGGCGACCGGGTGGGCTTGCCGATGATGGTTTCGATTCTGGTCGCGACCGCAGGCGTTATCGTCATGTCGACCAAGCCGGGCGGCATGGTCGGGGGCATAAGGCCGACTTTGATCGGTCTCGCTTCGGGCGGCATGTTCGCGCTGTCGGCGGTCGGCTTCCGCGGAGCGATACTGGATCTCCGCCTGCCGAATTTCGTCATGGCCGCCACTTTCACGCTGGTGGTCGGACTGTTGATCCAGGCGGTGGTGTTATCACTCTATCTCCTGCTGCGTAGCCCTGCCGTGCTCGCCGCGATCGGCCAAGCGTGGAAACCCTCCCTGTTTACCGGCTTGATGGGAGCGTTTGCCTCCCAGTTCTGGTTTCTCGCCTTCGCGCTCGCCACCGCGGCAAGCGTGCGCACGCTGGCACTGGTCGAAGTGCTGTTCGCCCAACTGGTGGCCCGCTGGGCCTTCGGTCAGAAGACGACCGCTCGCGAAGTGGTCGGAATGCTGCTCGTCGTTGCCGGCGTGACGCTCTTGATTTTCGTGGGTCATTGACACGCCTTGCGCGTCAATTGTGGTCGTCCGGAAGGATCGGCAGCGGGTGGAATTCGATGCCTTCCTCGTGCAGTGCCTTGGCTTCCTCGGGTGAAGCTTCGCCGTAGATCGACCGGTGCTCGATCTCGCCATAGTGCATCTTGCGCGCTTCCTCGGGAAAACGCGGGCCGACATAGTTGGCGTTTTTGGTGACGTGATCGCGCAGTTCTTTCAACTTTTGGCGCAGTTCCCGCTCCTGCGGCGAGGTCATCGCCACAACAGCGTTGCCAGGCACGGCGGGCGTCGCCTCGCCGGGTGGTTGGAGCGCGGCCGGGGACGGACCAGGCGTTGGGGCTTGTGGCGCCTCGGGCGCGGCGGCGTCGGTCCGCCCCAGCCGTGGCGCCATGATCGCTTTTTCGACTTTGGCGGAGCCGCAAACCGGACAGCTCACCAGGCCGCGTTTTTTTTGTTTATCGAAAGCGGCTGAATTCTGGAACCAGCTTTCGAACGAGTGACCCTTCGCGCAATTGAGCGTGTAGCAGATCATTTACGGGACTCGCACCGCATGCAGGTAGGTCGGCTCGGCCAGAGGCTCGATCAGTTCGAAGCGCCGGCCGTGCAGCAGCGACGGGATTTTCGACCGCGCCGCCGCGACCTCGGCGGGATCGATCTCGGCGACGACGATACCGGGCTCCTCTCCGCCCTCGGCGATAATGCGGCCCCAGGGATCGACGATCAGCGAGTGACCGAAAGTCTCGCGCCCGCTCTCGTGCTTGCCGCCCTGCGCGGCGGCCAGCACGAAGCATCCATTTTCGATCGCGCGCGCGCGAAGCAGGACGTGCCAGTGGGCTTCGCCGGTCTGCCGCGTGAAGGCGGACGGAATGGAGAAGAACAAGGCGCCGGCCTCGGCCAGGGCGCGATATAGCGCCGGAAAGCGCAGATCATAGCAGACCGTGAGTCCAAGCCTGCCCCACGGCAGGTCAGCAACGACGGCAAGGTCGCCGGCCCGGTAGGTGTTGGATTCCCGATAGCTTTCGCCGCCGGCGAGATCGACATCGAACATGTGGATCTTATCGTAGCGCGCGACGATGGCGCCATGGCGATCGATGAGAAACGAGCGGTTCACCGCCTTTTCGTGCGACGCCCTGATGGCGAGCGAGCCGATATGGATGTAAATCGAAAGCTTGCGCGCAACGTCGCGTAATGTGGCCAGCGTCGGATCGTGTTCGTCGGCGACGATGTTGGCCAGCAACCGATCGCGCTTGCTTTCGAGTATGTTGGTCATTTCCGGCGTCTGCACGTAATCGGCGCCGGCGCGCTTGGCTTGATCGATCGCGTCAAGAAGCGCATTCAGATTGGATTGCGGGTCTTGCACCGACCGCATCTGGACAAGGGCCGCTTTGAACGTCGAAGCTTTCGCGCTCATGCGGGCTGTTCCTTGTTCTTCACGGAAGCCAACAGCGGGTCGAGCTTGCCCGCCTCATCGAGCGCATAGAGATCGTCGCATCCGCCGACATGAGTCGCGCCGATAAAAATCTGCGGAAACGTGCTGCGTCCGTTGGCTCGCCCGATCATCTGTTTGCGCATCTCCCGGTCTCCGCTGGCGTCGATTTCATCGAATATGACGCCCTTTCGGGAAAGCAGCTCCTTCGCATCCTGACAGTAGGGGCAGTAACGAATCGTATAGATTTCGACGTCGGCCATGATGATCGGCAGTTTTTTCAAGCCCGTTATATGGAGGTTCCCATCGGGTCGGCAACCCTGGCGAAAACCAACACGTCGACATTGGCGGCCCCGGCGCGAAGCAGCGCCCGCGCGCAACCGTCCACTGTGGCGCCGGAAGTGAGCACATCGTCGACCACGACCAGCCGGCGACCGGCCACCGCAGGCCTGCCCTCATCGGGCACTTTGAAGGCGCCCTGGACGTTGCGAGCGCGCTCCGGGCGCGATAGCCCGACCTGCTGCATGGTCGCCTTGACCCGATTGAGCGCGCTTGCGGCGACCGGCACGCCGCTCTGCGCCGAAATGGCGGCGGCGAGCATCGCCGATTGGTTGAAGCGCCGCGTCCATTGCCGCCGCCAATGTAGCGGCACCGGCACCAGCGCATCGGCCTGGGCGAGAAGCTCGCTGCCGGCATGGCTGATCCAGCGCCCCATCATCGGCGACAAATCGAGGCGATCGCCATATTTCAGGGCGTGGACGAGGGCGCGTGAAATCTCGTCGAAGCGAACGGCCGCACGCGCCCGATGATAGGCCGGCGGATCGGCGATGGCTTGCATCGACAACACGCCCGGCCCCGGGTCGTACACAAAGGGAATTCCAAGACGCTCGCAATAGGGTCTGGTGATGAAGGAGCTTCGACCAGCACGCTGGACAAAGTCCATTGCCATCGACCGGCTGCCGGCAGGCTGCGCAGAGCGGCGGCAAGGCTACGTCCAGAGCCGCGCGCGCAAATGCGCCTGCAGCCTTCATGGCCTGCTTTACATGCTGAGGAAAGGCAAAAGCCGCCGGCGACATGGCGCCACGGTACCCGCTCGTCGGGCGCATGTCATCGGGCGCATGTTATCGGCTCGACCATGGATGTCGCGCATGCTCGGCGGACGTGAGACACTCCGGCTATGGCAGAAGTCGTGAGTCCCACTCCGCAGATTTTTGACCGCGCTCTGGTGCGACGCCGTCAACTCCGCGCCCTGGCGCTTGGGCCATCGTTTTTTTTGCTCGACAGGGTGGCCCACGATCTCGCCGATCGGCTCGCCGCGGTGCTGCGCCATTTCGACGTTGCAGTCGATCTCGGCACGCCGGGCGCAGCGCTACGCACCAGGCTTCACGGACTTGGCTCCGTCGACACCATCGTGACCCTGGACGGGATTCCGGGATCAGGCGCGACAGCTGCTGAAAAAGAGGAAAGGCACGTCGTCGCCGACGAGGAGGCGCTGCCGTTCCGCGATGCTTCGCTGGATCTCGTCGTGTCGGCGCTCTCCCTGCAATACGTCAACGATATACCGGGCGTACTGGTGCAAATCCGTCGCGCCCTCAAGCCGGACGGGCTGTTCATCGCCGCGCTCGTCGGCGGCGAGACGCTGACCGAACTCCGTCAATCGTTTGCCGCTGCCGAAAGCGACATCGAAGGCGGCGCATCGCCGCGCGTCGCACCCTTTGTCGACGTGCGCGCCCTCGGCGATTTGTTGCAGCGTGCTGGTTTCGCGCTGCCGGTCGCCGACGCCGATCGCTACACGTTACGCTACGACTCGGCTTTTGCGCTGATGCAGGAGCTGCGCCGCATGGGCGCGACCAACGCGCTCTTCGCCCGGCGCCGGATGCCGCTGCGCCGCGCCACACTGATGCGTATGGCGGAAATCTATGCGCAGCGTTTTGCCGATGGCGACGGCCGCGTGCGGGCAACCTTCGACATTGTCTGGCTGTCCGGGTGGGCGCCGCATGAAAGTCAGCAGCAGCCGCTCAAGCCCGGTTCGGCGAAGGCGCGGCTCGCCGAAGCGCTTGGCGCGCAGGAGATTTCGGCTGGAGAGAAAGCCGGTCGCGCATAGTTCTATTTCATCGCCGTCGCGACGCTTTCGTACAGTCCATTGACGCTTGTGCCGAGGCTGAAGACCGTGCTGGCGATAGCCACCGCGACGCCGGAAGCGATAAGCGCATATTCGATGGCGGTAGCGCCGCTCGCGTCGCGCATGAAATGGCGGATGCAGCTGTCGATCGGTTGTCTGGCAGAGCGGACGGAGCTGAACATGTCGCCTCCTGGCGTTCAATCACAACAACGTCGTGAGATGCGAGATCAACGGTTCGTCGGCAGGCGGCATCGGGTAGCGGCGCAATTCGCTTGGCCGGACCCACTTGAGCTCCTGCTTTTCCCGCGCCTCGACGAACCCTTCCCAGCGCCGGCAGACATAGAGCGGCATGAGCAGGTGGAAGTCGGCGTAGGAATGGCTGGCGAAGGTCAGCGGTGCCAAGCAGGCCTCCTTGACGACGATACCGAGTTCCTCCTGCAACTCACGAATCAGAGTTTCTTCAGGCCGCTCACCAGGCTCGACCTTGCCGCCGGGAAACTCCCAGAGCCCGGCCATCGCTTTGCCGGGCGGCCGCTGCGCCAGCAGCACACGGCCATCGGCGTCGATCAGGGCACAGGCGGCAACGAGGACGAGCTTTACGCTCACGACCGAGCCTCATCTAAAGAGCTGCAGGTAAAGGGACGCTCAATGGCTTTATGCAACCGGCCTGAATCGCCGCAAGGGATAATCGGAGGTTAACGCGCGCCGCAAAAAGGCGGCATGATTCGCGGGCTATCTGAAGTGCTCAGCTTCGATAATCCCCGTTGATCGCTATGTATTCCTTTGTGAGATCGCAGGTGAGCACGCGGTCGCGGCCCTTGCCGAGGCCGAGCGCGACCTTGAGCGTGATCTCCGGCTTTTTCATCGTGGCCGA